>CAZCGG010000068.1:3471-19204 GCA_964498135.1 uncultured Candidatus Moduliflexus sp. | reverse complement strand
GGTAAATAGACCTCTTGCAAAAGTCCCTCCCGTTCGCCCTGAGCCTGTCGAAGGGTGCGCTTGACCGTTGAAATACGCTCTTCGACAGGCTCAGAGCGAACGGGTTATCGAGGAAACAATGACGTATGCAAAAGGTCTAATGAAAAATTCATGCGCTTGCCAATAAAATACGGGGACTCAGTTTAACACGCCAACACGAAAATAAACGTGCTGCCTTTGCCGAGTTTGGATTTCAACGTGATTTTGCCGCCGTGCGCTTCGATAATCGTCTTGGCGACCGCCAACCCCAAGCCCGTTCCCTGATGTTCCCGCGTGGAGGACATATCCACCTGCGTGAACGGGCTGTAAATCTCTTCGATTTTTTCTTCGGGAATGCCGATGCCGGTGTCCGAAATCGCCACGCCGATGCTTTTCGATTTCAATTGCGACGCGGAAATGCGAATGATGCCGCCGGTTTTGTTAAATTTAATGGCGTTATCAACTAAATTCAGCACTGCGATGGAGAGTTTCGTCGGATCCGCCTCAATCGCGGGGAGATGCGCTTCGATATTCAAAATGACGTTGATGTTTTTCTTGGAAATATCGTCGTTTAATTGCGAAAGCGCGTTTGAAATAATGTCCTGAATGAAAATTTTTTCCTTTTTCAACTCGAAATTTTTGCCCTTGCCCATGCTCAGCGTCAGCAAATTCATGACGAGGCGCTCCAGCCGGATGACCGCGCTCCGAATCGAACGGAGGCTTTCAATGTGGCGAGGGTTCGAGGTGTCGAAATGGCCGTCTAAAAACATGTCAATGTAGGCTTTAATAATCGCAATCGGGGTCGAAAATTCGTGGGTGATTGTATCGAGCAGATCGGATTTAATCTGCTCGACTTCCTGCAATTTTTTCGTGATTTCCTCTAATTCGGCGTTCTTCTGGCGCAGACGCAATTTTTCCAGCCCGCGCTCAATCACCGGGATAATAAATTCCGGCTCAAACGGCTTGGTAATGTAATCATACGCCCCTTGTTTCAGCGCCTCAATCGCGGTTTCCAGCGTCGCGTGCGCCGTGATGACGATCACGATCAGGTCCGGCAGGATTTCGCGCGATTTTTGAATCAGTTCCGTCCCAATCATGTTCGGCATCAAGAGGTCGGTAATCAGCATGTCAAAGTGCTGCCGCCGAATTTTTTCCAAAGCGTCTGCGCCGTCCAACGCGGTTTCGACGGTAAAACCTTTTGACGCCAATGCCCGCGCGAGAAGTTCCCGCGTGGTTTTTTCATCGTCCGCAACCAGAATCTTTCCTGCTCGTGTGTTCGTTGTCATAGTCATGTAGAGTTTGCATGAAATAAACTTGACAGAATTCTTGAGTCTCATGAAGCATCAACAGGCGGCGCACGGAATCAGGACGCCTTGCAAACATTCAGTGAAGCCAAAGTTGACATTGTCAAGAAAAAAGGTGACGGTTTCGCAGGTTATTTCGTCGAAGACGCATCAGACTTGCCGCGTAAGTTGCAAACAACGCCGTTTTTTCAACACAGGGCGTTGTAAGCCTGCATGAATCAGAATTGATAGAGGAGTGAATGGTTGATGAAAAAATCGGAACGATTGAAATTATCGGAAGAATCGTTGAAAAAATTACGCGAAGAACGCCTGCCAGAGGACGTGCTGACGGATTTAGAGGAATTGAAAGATATTGAATACGCTTCAATGAAACTCTTTACCCGCGATGTGGAGCGCGTCATCGGCAAAGAACAAGCGGCGGAACACGGGCAGACGATTCGCCAAGCGGCGGAGACGATTCAACTGCCGCAGAAATCCGTTTTGCGGGAATACGCCGAAGCGTTTGCGATTGCCATTGTCATCGCGTTCGTGTTTCGCACGTTTATCGCCGAGCCGTTTAAAATTCCGTCCGGCTCGATGATTCCGACGCTGCTTGTCGGCGATCATTTGTTAGTCAACAAGTTTATTTATCGCTTTGCCGATCCGAAACGCGGGGATGTCATCGTGTTCAAATATCCCGATAACCCGTCGCGGAATTTCATTAAGCGGATTATCGCCCTCGGCGGCGACACGATTGAAGTCCGCGATAAAGTCGTGTACGTGAACGAAAAGCCGCAGACCGAGCCGTACACGCAATTTGAGCAAGCCGACGGCGCGCCGCATGATTTGCGCCGCGACAATTTCGGGCCGGTCACCGTGCCGCAGAATATGTATTTCATGATGGGCGATAACCGCGATAACAGCCTTGACAGCCGTTTTTGGCAGAATAAATTCGTCTCGCGCAAGGCGGTGGTCGGGGAGGCGTTGTTTATTTATTGGTCGTGGAAAGCTGACGACAGCTTGAATATCCCCGAAAACGAAACAACCATTGAGGCCGTCGTCCGCTGGCTCAAAGATTCGGCCTATTATCTCAGCCATTTCCCCTTCTCCGTGCGTTGGGGGCGATTAGGACACGATATTGACTAACTCTCGTTACAGCGAATTTCCTTTTGGGAGGGGCTGACATGAAATTGAAATTTTGGATTGGCATTCTCATCAGCATCATCTGCGTCTATCTTGTGTTTCGCGGCATTGATTTTTCCGAGGCGTTTCGCACAATGAAATCGGTCAACTACGGCTTTTTAGCGTTGGCCGTCGCGCTGCAATTAGCGACCATCTGGCTGCGGGCGGAACGTTGGAAATACCTGCTCGCGCCGATTAAACCGTTGACGTTCAAGCATTTAGTTCCCGCCACGATGATTGGCTTCATGGCGAATAACATCCTTCCCGCCCGCGCTGGAGAGTTCATCCGCGCCTACGTCATCGGCAAAAAAGAGCGCCTCAGCAAAACCTCCGCGTTCGCCACGATTGTCATCGAGCGCGTTTGCGACATGATAACCATGCTGGGCTTATTATTTGTCATCTTGCTGTGGATGAAATTCCCCGAAAGCGGCAATGGATCGGGCGCGTCCGCGCTGATTTCCGAGCCGACGCTGCGGAAAATCGGCGTCCTGTCGGCAGTCTTCGTCGTCGCGCTGATGGCATTTCTCGTGTTGCTGAAAGAATTTCCGCGCCAAACGACGCAGATTGTCAGGCGCATTTTATCGCCGCTGCCGGCGTCGTTAGGGCATAAAGCCTTAGAAATACTTGATTCGTTCCGGCTCGGCTTGCAGGTGCTTGACACCGGAACGCATATTTTCTGGGTCGCGTTCTGGTCGTTAGCGGTCTGGACTGTTGCCATCCTCGGCGGCTGGTCAATTCTATGGGCGTTTCATCTGTCGCTGCCGCTCATGGCGGCGATTTTCATCAACGTGCTGGTCGCGTTTTCCGCCGCGATTCCCTCGTCGCCGGGCTATGTCGGGCCGTTTCACGCCGCCGTGAAAGCAGGCATCTTATTTTTTCTCCCCGCATTAGGAAGAAGTTCCGCCGCCGGAATCGCCATTGTGTTTCATCTCTCCTGCATCCTGCCGATTACGTTCGCGGGCTTGTATTTCTTATGGAAAGAAAACCTGTCTATCGCGGAAATTCAGCATGTTGAGGAGGAAGAAGAGGAATTTTTGAAACCGGAAGAGACGCTTGACACCAGCGCGGTAGAGGAATAATCCCTCTCAATCACGATTTTTGAAATTTCATTTTCATCCGTAAGATTAAGTCCCTCGCAGAGGGCGCAAAGGTTTTTTTATATGTTTTTCTTTGCGGCGCTTCGCGGGCTTAGCGAGAAATTTTTCCCTCGCAGAGGGCGCAAAGCGCCGCAAAGAAAAACAAAACTTCTTCATATACTGATTCCAATATGGGCTTTGATGCTCCGATCTTATTGCAGTCAGACACCTTGAACGTGTTTGACAGCTTTCATTATTCAATCACCATCGTCATGCCTTCAAAATAGAGCGTATCCCCCGGCAGGACGGCCACGTATTTTTCGACGCGCAGGCCGTTTAATTCAAGCGCGCGCACCTGCGGATGAATCTGCATCACCCAGAAGGGGGCGTGATACCGCATTTTGAAAAAACAGGCTGGGACATTGGAAAATCGTTGTTGCAGCGCCACGTCGCATGACGCATCCTGCCCAATCAGAATTTCTTTGGAACACAGCACGTACCGCATGTCAACGCCCTGATGCTCTTGAAGATGCAGCGTCGCCGCCGCGTTCGAGGCCGTCTGCCGGATTTTCACATTGAAACTCGCTTGCCGCCCGATGCCCAAAACGTCCTGATGGCGAAGCTCGGCGGCCTGCTGAATGCGCAAGCCGTTGATGCGCGTGCCGTTGCTGCTGCCCATGTCTTCGACCATCAGCCGCAGCCCGTCAAAGCCGATTTTGGCATGACGGCGACTGACATCCGTTTGCGGCAGGACAAGATCATTCTCCTCGCTGCGCCCAATGACAATAGACGCGCCGCTGAACAGCACATATTCTTGTTCCTGCGCGGGAAGCAAAAGATGGAGCGCGGAGGAACGCTCCAATAAGCCGGAAAGCTGCCGGAAAAGCGTCGCGGCCTGCTGATGCGAGGCGTCTAACGCGAGGCATTGTTTCAACGCCTGATGCGCCTTGTCGCGCTTGCCGGTTCGATACGCCTCTTCCGCTTCTTGATAGGCTTGCTCCGCCGTATGCGCCCGGTGGTCATGCTGTTCCTGCTTGGCGGACACGCGCTCGACAAGATCGATCTCGCCGCCGCGCACGTACATGTCCGTCGCTTTTTCGGGGAGACGCAGTTCTTCATAAATGCGCCCCGCGTCTTTCCAGCGTTTCGCCGTCGCGTAATATTCGGCGATTTGCTGCAACACATGGCGTTCGATGCGTGACACTTGCCCATCCTGCCGCACGTCGTCTTCCATCAGCGCGGCCAATTTCCCGGCCAGCGTTTCAAGGCGTTGCGGGTCTTTCAGCCAGCGAAGGGCCTGTTGATACGCCTGAATTTTCGCCGGAAGCTCGCGGCTCATCTCGCCGATGGCCTCGTACATGTCGCCGACTTTTTCAAATTCTTCGGCCTTGGCGTAAGCCGCCGCCGCTTGCGCGAAGTTCCCGCGCGCCTCTTCTTTCAGGGCTTGCTGCAAATGAAATTTTTTCAGGAAATTCACGGACGTTCTCCCAGCGAAATTCTCATGATCTTTTCTTGACTTGCATTATTTCTTGATTTTATGATGACGCCTATTGAAAAAATTGTCAAGAATTTAGACCACGAAACCGACATGCTTTCAGACTCTTAGTAAAATTTAAAAAATAACCTCGCCGTTCGCCCTGAGCCTGCCGAAGGTGTTCGTGCTTCGACAAGCTCAGCACGAACGGGAGGCCGCCATTCGAAAGGCGAGGACGAACACCCTGGTAGCCCCGCTCCTACGTGGCGGGAATGCGCGCCAACGTCCCGCCACGTAGGGGCGGGGCTACCAGGTGGTTCATGAACTTTTAAACAGCCTCTTAGAATAGAATTTTTCAACCACAGCTTGACGCAGATGACAACGGACTCCCCCCTCGTCAATCTTCTGCGTCAAACTGTGCTTGGAATTCCCTATGAAACTCAGAAAATTTCGCGTCATTCAATGGCTTCAGGCCGCTGCCGCGCTGCTGCTTGCGCTGCCGTTTTACGTCCTGCCGCATCGCGCCGCCCTGCGCGTCGGCGAACTGATTGGCGCGGCCATGTACCGGCTGCTGAAACGGCGGAGGGAGATTGGTTTTAAAAATTTGACCATCGCGTTTGGCGACGCGCTTTCCGCGCAGGAAAAAGAGCGCATTCTCGCCGCGACGTTTCGCAATCTCGGCAAATCCATCGCGGAAACGCTGCATTTTCCGAAAATGAGCGCGGCATATTTGGCGGAACATGTGCAGATTATTGGGCAGGAAAATTATCTAGCGGCGAAACGCAAGAGGCGCGGCGTCATCTATTTGACGGCGCACATCGGCAACTGGGAAATGGCATCGCACGCGCAATCCGCCGCCGGACATCCGATGAGCATTGTCGTGCGCCCGCTCGATAATGTGTATCTGAACCGGCTGGTGACGCGCTTGCGGACGCTGCACGGCAACCGGCTGCTCGCCCGAAGCGATCAGGGATTGCGGCAGATTCTCGCCGCGCTGAAAAATCAGGAGACGGTCGGCATTCTGATGGATCAGAATACGCTGCGAAGCAAGGGGATTTTTGTGAATTTTTTCAATAAACCGGCCTGCACAATTCCAGTTATTGCGCTGCTCGCCCTACGCTATGACGTGCCGGTGGTCTCCGCCTTTATCGTCCGCACCGGCTTTGACACGCACGAGCTGCACATCAGCCCGGAAATCGAAATCGAACGCACCGGCGACACGCAGCGCGACATTGCCGCCAACACCGCAAAATTCAACAAGGTCATCGAGGATTTCATCCGCGCTCACCCGGATCAGTGGTTCTGGGTGCATAATCGCTGGAAGACGCAGCCAGAATAACAAAAGCTGTTCAGGTCTCTTTAATCTGAACAGCCCTCGTTAGAAAACGATTCCTAATGTTTTTAATTCTTGGCGAAGCTGAAGATTTTGATAGGCTTCAAAATCGTCAACTTCTATCCATATTGCGTGAGGATGGGTTGAATTACCGTCCCCTATCGTCAATGTGAGAACTTCACCAGATGTGAGTTTTATGAGAACATGATAGGGAGATGTTAGACCATCGTGATTTGGAGAATATGGATAGGT
Source organism: uncultured Candidatus Moduliflexus sp. (assembly GCA_964498135.1). Classification (GTDB taxonomy): domain Bacteria; phylum Moduliflexota; class Moduliflexia; order Moduliflexales; family Moduliflexaceae; genus Moduliflexus. The sequence goes on along the minus strand of CAZCGG010000068.1, from coordinate 12,586 downwards.
GTATTTCAGAGCGTTGACCAATTTATTGATCATCTGAGGATCGTGAATCACTATGTTATCAGTGCCATCAGTCGTTTTTTTCTTTAAATCTGAAGTGAACCGGATATAATCGATCTTCGATGGATGGAGATGTCGTACTTCCCATACTGATATCATATGCGACAGTGCAAAATATCCCCAAACAACCAGAGGAAGAAGGAGAATCCCTGTAAGACAGCATGTTTTGAAAGGCTTTATTCTAAATTGTTTTGCGACTGCAAAGAACAAAATAGTCATCATCGTAAAAGGAGCTAATACTGGAACAGCAAAATAGAGACTGCCAAATAACAAAAATATAAGAAATGGGAACAAAAAAATATTTAACATCATTTGTTGTTTCGAGAAGTGCTGAGGCAGAATGGCATGGAATGCGATAAAACCGCCGTTAACAACAAATAAATGGTAAAAGAATCCGCCACCATCCCAAGGAATGATTAGAAACCGCAACACAATACTCAAGCAACTGATTAGCAGAAAGAAGATACATGTTTTGTCATTTTTATATTTCTTCATGTTGCACTGGAAGACGCAGCCGGAATAACAGAGATGACGTTTTAAAAATATAGGACTTACGCAATGTGGTTCGACAGGCTCACCACGAATGGGTGGTGATGTTGGCGTTTCCCCCACCGCTCGCCATGAGCCTGTCGAAGGGCGAACTTTTTTGCGTAAATTATGCGGATTCAAATAATAAACGTGGCAGCCCTGATTGTCGAATAATTCCAAGTAATGTGCCTGTTTTTAATTCTCGATGATTGGGAACGGGAGTAGATATGTTTTTTAATCGCCGCTTTATTTCTGAAGGAGAAGCGACTTCTAAAAAACCTTCGACTGCCTCAACTAAATTAAGGCGAGCCCCCTCAATCGTTTCACCTTCACTGACAATATCAAGTTCTTGACAGGTTGCCACATACCCATTGCCCTCACGCTGAATCACAGCAGTCAATTGTAAATTTTTTTTCATGGCATATCCTTTGAAAAGTCCGTCCGACGCGACCGATGCGCCGGACGGATTGAAAAGATCACGCGAGGTCGGCGAGGGCGCGCTTGAGGGATCTGATAAGCCGTTCGTTCTGCTCCGGCGTCCCAATCGTGATGCGCAGATGATTCGGCAGGCCGTAGCCTTTGACTGGGCGGACAATCACGCCTTGATGCAGCAGATGATTGAAAAACGGCGCGGCGTCGCGCTTCAAATCAATGGCGATGAAATTCCCCTGCGTCGGCACGTAGGAAACGCCCATTTCGGCAAACGCCTGAGACAAATACGCCTTGCCCTGCGAATTGACGGCGCGGCTGCGCTGCACATGCTCAACATCATCGAGCGCGGCGAGCGCGGCGGCCTGCGCAATGGCGTTCACGTTGAACGGCGGACGAATCCGGTTCGCGGCGTCAATAATCGGCGTCGGCCCCATGGCGTAGCCGATGCGCAGCCCGGCCAAGCCGTAAATCTTCGAGAAGGTTTTCAAAATCAACATCCGCCGCCCTTTGTAGAGATAATCGAGCGAATGCGGGAAATTCTCGGCCTCGACATATTCGTCGTAGGCTTCATCGGTCACGACCAGCACGCGCTCCGGCACGCGCGCCATGAATGCGGCAAATTCGTCGCGCGTCACCATCGCGCCGAGCGGATTCGTCGGATTATCCACGAAAATCATCTTGGTGTTCGGCGTGATGGCCGCCGCCATCGCCTGCAAATCATGCGAATAGTCCGGCTTCGGCGGCACGATATGCCTTTTTGCGCCGATGCCCTGCGCCGTCAATTGATAGACGATGAACGAATATTTCGACAGCACCACCTCATCGGCGGGCGTGAGAATCGTGCGCATCAGCAGTTCAATCACTTCATCCGAGCCGCTGCCGACGAAAAAATGCGCGGGCGTCAGCGCGTGTTTTTTGGCTAACGCTTCTTTCAGGTAGAAACTGCCGCCGTCGGGATAAAAATGGGCGGACAGAATCGCGATTTTCATCGCTTCGACCGCTTTCGGCGACGGGCCGAGCGGGTTTTCGTTCGACGCCAATTTAATCGAGCCGGTGATGCCGAATTCCCGCTCCACTTCTTCGACCGGTTTTCCGGGCTGGTACGGGGTAATATCTAAAATGTGAGACGGAATAAGATCGCGAATATCCATGATAGCTGCTCCTTTGATCTCAAGGCGTGACAGATGAAAAACCTGTCACGCCTTGCTTAATCGGCGTTATTCACCGGCGGCTGCGTATCGCTAACGGGCTGTGATTCAAATTCAATATGATGCTGCTGCAACGTCACGCCCATCGCCTCCGCAAGGCTGACTAAGGCTTTATTGTAGGATGTAATCGCCTGCGATTCCGCCGTCCGAGCCTGCGTTAGCTTGTCCTGATAATCAAGCACTTGGAAGTTCGTGGACAGCCCTTCGTTGAATTTTTTCTGTTCCGCGTCCAGTTGCTCCTGCGCCAATTGTCGGGCAACTCTGGTCGCTTGAATGAGGCTGTACGTCGTTTCTACGGCGCGAAACGTGATGCGCAGGGCGACCGCAATCTGCTGTTCGGTGTTGCGCAGCGACAATCTGGTTTGATCCATTTCCAAATTCGCCTTATTATACGCGCTTTTCGCGGCGCGGTTGCCCAACGGATAGCTGAAACTTCCGCCCACCGTCACGTTAAATTCATCCGCAGTGGCAAACCCGCCCATCGAATCGCCCAACGACGCATCTTTGCCCGTCACGCCAACCCCGCCAACTAAATTCACTTCCGGCAGCATTTGATTCTGCAAATATTTCAGGGAAATATCTTGAATATTGATGGCGTTGCGAAGCTGCTTCAACTCTTCACGATTCGCCAACGCGGTCTGAATGCACTCGTCTAACGACAACGAAAATTTCGATTCGCTCGGCTGATCTGTCGGGAGAATCATCGCTTTCCAAAGCGGATCGTATTCGGACAGATTCAGCAATTGCCGCAATTGATCTTCTTTCGTCTGCACGGCTAATTCGGCGGACGTGACCTCGACGTTGCGCGACGCGGCTTGCGCTTTGGCGGCCAGCACTTCAATCGGCGCGAGCGTGCCGACATCCACCTGCGCTTCATTGATTTTGACTAAATTATTCGCCAAATCCAGCGACATGCGGGCGGATTCGAGGTCGGCGCGAGCGTTGACCAAATCCCAATACGCATTCTGCACGCGCGTCACGATATCAATCACCGTCGCTTGCAATTGGCTGACAGACGTGTCGCGTTTGGCTCTGGCGATGCGGATTTGCGTCGTATTCACGTCCTTCCCTGCGTTTTTCATCGTCGGATGCGACAGCGAGAATTTTAAAGACGTTTCATACGAATCTTCAATGTCTTTGGAATATTGCACGGCACTGCCGGTCGCGGGATCGAGCGTCGTGCCGGTCACTTTGCCGTCAAACAAGGAGGTGTCTATGTTCAATTTGAGGCTGTACGACGTGCCGGTTTGCAGCCGCCGCGCAATGCCGCCGTTCAGGTTCGCCACGCCGAACGGGCTGGTATCCGAATCCGCTTCATTGACCGTGTAAGTCACGCCGGATTCCGCGCTAATGTCAAAGGCGGATTCGGCGCTGAGGATGTCCTGCTCAACCATCTGCGGGTTCATCTGCTGAATGCTGATTTCCAAGTTATTTTTCAACGCCAAATCAATCACGTCTTTCAGCGAGACGAAAATCTGCTCGCGGGCTTCTTGCCGTGTTCCCTGAGTCTGCGTGTTCTGCGTATCCTGAGTGTCCTGCGCGCTGGCAAACTGCATGTCTCCGAAAAGACAGCATAGACCGGTCAATAAGCACAAAAGTGTGCGACGATGTTTCATAGATTGCTCCCATAAATTCCGTTCGTTCTGAGCCTGCCGAACGCGGCGGGCTTAGAACAACAGATTGTCATGTTTACGCTTGCGCCTATCCCGTGACGGCAAGCTTCTTTGAATGGACATCGCTGTCAGACACCTTGAAGGTGTCTGACAGCTTTCCTTGAGAATGAGACAAGTTTTGATGTGTAAAATAATTTGTCAATACAATATTTATAATATTTATTAAAAATTTAAGTCGCCTTAATTTTTAAATATTAATCCGAGCAGGAGACCTGACAGGTTTTCTTCGCTTATTTGACGCGATTCCTCTGCCGTCGCACCTCGAACGCGAGCAATGCGCTGGCGACCGACGCATTCAGCGACGACACGCGCCCGTACAGCGGAATCGAAAGCATGAAATCGCACGTCTCGGCGACTAACCGGCGCAGTCCCTCGCCTTCATTGCCAATGACGAGAACGAGCGGCATCGTCAAATCCGCCTCTGTGAAGGGCTGCTTCGCCTGATCCGCCGCGCCGATCACCCAGAGGCCATGCTCTTTCAACGCCTTGAGGCTTTCGGCTAAATTCGTGACGCGGCAGATGGGCAAATGCGCGGTCGCTCCGGCCGACGCCTTAATCACGGTCGGCGTCACGTCAACGGATTTGCGTTTCGGAATGATGATGCCATGCGCCCCGGCGCATTCGGCCGAGCGCGCAATCGCGCCGAAATTATGCGGGTCTTGAATCTGGTCAAGCGCGAGCAAAAACGGGGGCTCGCGCCGCTCCTGCGCGGCGGCGAGCAGCGATTCAAACGGCGCATACGCGAACGTGACGCTGACCGCGACGACACCTTGATGCGACGCATGGCCGCTCACGCGCTTCGTCAGGCGTTCCTGCGGCTCGAAGCGCACGTCAATCCGCCGCGCGTTGGCTTCGCTGATGATTTCCTGAATGCCGCCGCCCCTGCGCCCCTCGCCGATATAAATTCGCTCAATCGCCGCGCCGCTCCGTAACGCCTCCAGCACCGGATGAATCCCCCAAATCACATCGCTCATGCTTCTCCAAAGACCTGTCAGGTCTCGCGTGTTATGATTCCTTTGTCCAAGCCGTCGCGCCGTCCGGCAAATCTTTGACCTGAATGCCAAGCTGCGCCAAGCCGTTCCGAATTTGATCCGCGAACGCCCAATTTTTCGCCGCGCGCGCCTCTTTGCGCCATTGCAGAATCAACGCCATCAGTTGTTCGATCAACTGGCGGTTCGCGTCGGAAGCCGCTTCCTGCTCGGCAAAATGGAAGCCCAACACGCCGCCCAGCGCGGTCAGCGTCTTCGCGGCCTCCAGTACCGGCGCGGCCATGCGCGGCGAAATCGTCGGTTGTTTCGCCAAGAGCCGCACCGCCGCGTTGATTTCTTTCACGATTTCAAACAAGACGCCAATCGCCGCCGCCGTGTTGAAATCGTCATCCATCGCCGCCTCGAACGCCTGACGATGCTGGGCGAGACGGTCAGCGAGCCCCGCAAGTTCCGGCGCATCGGCATCGCCCGCTTGGGCGCGGGTTTCAAGCTGCTTGACATCTTGCAGCGCGTGAACGATGCGCTTCAACGCCGTCTGCGTTTCATCCAGCCGCGCATCGGAATATTCCAACGGGCTGCTGTAATGCGTGGACAGCATCAGAAATCGCACGACTTCCGGCTGATATTTCGTCAAAATGTCCCGAATCGTCGAGAAATTGCCGAGCGATTTCGACATTTTTTCCTGATTGATTCTGACCATGCCGTTATGCAGCCAATAGTTGGCGAACGGCTTGCCGGTGTAGGCTTCTGATTGGGCGATTTCGTTCTCATGATGCGGAAAAATCAGATCATTGCCGCCGCCGTGAATATCGAAGGTTTCGCCGAGATATTTGCGCGACATCGCCGAGCATTCGATGTGCCAGCCCGGGCGGCCGTTTCCCCAAGGGCTTTCCCACTCCGGTTCGCCCGGTTTCGAGGCTTTCCAGAGCGCGAAATCAAGCGGATCATGTTTCCGTTCGTCCACGTCAATGCGCGCGCCGGAGCGCAAATCGTCCACATTGCGGCCGGAAAGTTTGCCATAGCCGGGAAATTTTTTCACCGCAAAATAGACATCGCCGTCAACCGGATACGCCATGCCCTTCGCGATCAACGTCTGAATCACCTGAATCATCTCCGCGATATGCGCCGTCGCTTTCGGCGCAAGCGTCGGCGGGCGAATGCCTAATTTTGCCATGTCCTCGTCATGCGCGGCAATATATTTTTCCGCCACGTCTTTCGCCGGAATTCCTTCCTGCAAGGCGCGTTTGATAATTTTGTCGTCCACGTCCGTAAAATTTTTGACATACGTGACCGAAAAGCCTTTATATTCAAGGTAATTGCGGATGACATCAAAGACCATCGCGCTGCGGGCGTGTCCGATATGGCAATAATCATAGACCGTCACGCCGCAGGCATACATCGTGACCTTGCCCGGATTCATCGGCGTAAACGGCTCTTTTTGACCTGTCAGCGTATTATAAACGTGTAATCCCATGTCCGCAGAAATTGGAAGGGCGAGAGAATCTCGCCCTTCCGACTATCGCTCGTTAAATGAAAGAAAAAAACGGGGTTATTGATTCATCATCTCGATGTTGGCCTGTTTTTTCTGCTCATCAACCCACGCCATCACGGCGGTGTTGGTTTTTTGCTGCGTCAAGCCTTGTTTCAGCCGGTCTTTCACTTCTTCGAACGGCACCGTCCGCTCCGCCTTTTTCTCGGTCAATTTGATGATGTGATAGCCGAACTGCGTCTCGACGATGTCGCTGGTCTGCCCTTCCTGCATGGCAAATGCGACATCTTCAAACGGCTTCACCATCGCACCGCGCGGGAAAAATCCGAGATCGCCGCCCTGCTCTTTCGACGGGCAGGTCGAATTGGCTTTTGCTAATTCGGCAAAGTCTTTGCCCTCTTTCACTTGCGCCAACACGTCGTCCGCTTTCTTTTTTGCGGCCTCTTTTTCTTCCGGTTTCGCGTCCTGCGCCACGCCGATCAAAATATGACTGGCGCGCACCTGCTCCGGTTCGCGGAAGCGGTCTTTCTGCTCATCGTAAAACGTCTGCATTTCCTCGTCGGCGACGGTCACTTTCGCAACCACTTCCTGCTGAATCACTTTCTGAATCAACATTTCGTTCGTTACCAGCATGTTCCAATCTTCTTCGGAAATGTCCGGCTGTTGCGTTTTCATCTGTTCAACGCGCTTGGCAAGCTCTTCCGTGTCCGGGGTGATGTTCAATTTCTTTGCCGCTTGCAGCAGCACGGCCTGCGTCACTAACCGGTCAAGCACGTTCTTCTCAGCCTGTTGGCGGTCTTCGGCGGACATCTCTTTGTCGGGATTCTGCTGCTTGAATTGCGGCAGCACGAACATGTTCATCATTTTATCAATGTTTTGCTGCAAAATGTCCTCGCCATTGACCTTCGCCAAAACGGTTTGGGGATCTTTCGCGACCGGAGCGGGCGCGGCTTTTTCTGCTTCCGCGGCGGGCTGAGTTTGTTCGGCAGCCGGAGCGGCCGGTGTCTCTTGCGCGGCATCCTGCGCGTTCCCAATGACTGCGGACATTCCACACAACAATAATGCGCTACACAACAGCGTAATACCTTTCTTCATGCGTTCCTCCAGAAAAAGAGAATCTCATATAGAGCCGCGACAACATCTGCGGGTTGCCTTCGCTCTAACGGATTCCATGTCATAGAATCAGGGGGACGCCCCCCTTGTAACTCATGACGTTCCTAACGCGGCGAAAGTTTTGTCAAACAGTTTTTTTGCAAATTCATCTTTTCCTTGACAGGCCAGATTTTCTATTCATGAACGCCTTAAAGCGCCATCAAAATTTTTGCAACCATGCCATGCTTCGCGTCGTTGCGCCTTGGCGCGAACGCAAAGAAACTGAGCGGAGGAGAACACGTATGCCCCATGTCATGATAAGCGGCCCAGTCTCGCTGGAACAGTGGCATCAGACGTTTCAGCCCGTGACGCTGCGGCAGGACGGCTTTATTTTAAAGCTGAAAGAAGCGTTTATTAATACGGACAAGGCCATGCTCTTGATCGAAGCGGTGGTCGTGGACGGGAATTTTTCGCAGACATTTTACATCGTTGCGGCGCGGCGAGGCGAGAGCGTTTCCGTCCATTTAGACGCGCTGACCGACCCTGAAAAAAATGACGGCGTGCGGCGACTGATTGCGATGATCGCGCATCAACTCAAATCGCAAGATCCGGCCTGCCGGTATGAGCAGCACAGCCTCGTCGGATTTCTGCGTGAATGACGCCAATCGGGTTGTACGTACATGTTCCGTTTTGCGTGAGAAAATGCGCGTATTGCGATTTTGCGTCATATTCGGGCAGAGACGCCGATCTTCCGGCGTACATGGACGCGCTTGCGCGGGAAGCGGCGTGTCACGCGGCGCGCGGCGTATTTGACGAATATGCGGTTCGGACGGCGTATGTCGGCGGCGGAACGCCGTCATTGGCGGCGGATCGGCTCGCGGATTTTCTGGCCGCGCATCGAATGTGGCTCTTTCCCAACGCGGAGGAAATCACGATTGAGGCGAATCCGGGAACGATTGGCTTGCCCGGCTTGCGCCGCCTGTTTGACGCCGGATGCAACCGCCTCAGCATCGGCCTGCAATCACTGCATGACCGCGAATTGCGGACGTTAGGCCGGATTCATTCCCGCGACGACGCGCTCCGGTGCGTGCAGGCGGCGCGGCAGGCCGGATTCCGTAACCTCTGCCTTGACCTGATGTTCGGCATTCCCGGCGCGACGTTAGCGGATTGGCTGGCGACGCTGCGGGAAACGATAGCCCTCGCGCCGGAGCATGTTTCGGCGTATAATCTCACAATTGAAGCCGGAACGCCGTTCGCGGAATTGCGCGAGCAGGGCAAGCTGAATGTGCCGGACGACGGCGCGCAGGTGGAGATGTATGACGCGGCGGTCGCGGAATTGGCCGCCGCTGGGTATGAACAGTATGAAATTTCCAACTTCGCGCGGCCGGGCTTTCGCAGCCAGCACAATCAGATTTATTGGCGCAATGAGGAATATATCGGGCTTGGCGCGGCGGCGCATTCCTATCTGCGCGGCTGCCGCTATTGGAATGCGTCCGCGCTCGATGATTATCTTGCCCGCAGCCGCAGCAACGCGCCGCCGTCGGATTTTCCGCCAACCGTTGACGGGCATGAAACGCTTGATCTTGCCGGAGCAATGGGCGAAACGATGATGATGCAGCTTCGGCTGCGCGATGGCGTGGACTTGCG
>CAZCGG010000068.1:0-3371 GCA_964498135.1 uncultured Candidatus Moduliflexus sp. | reverse complement strand
CAATGGGCGAAACGATGATGATGCAGCTTCGGCTGCGCGATGGCGTGGACTTGCGGCAGTTTCAGCGCCGTTTCGGGTTGAGCATCAAGGCGGTCTATGGCGAGCAGATCGCCGAACTCTGCGCCGAGGGGCTGCTTGAAATCAATCAGACGCGCCTGCGCCTGACGATGCGCGGCGTCCGCTTTGCGAACGAGGCCGCCCAGCGTTTTCTCGCGCCCGCGCTGCCGATTTGAATTTCTCGCGCCAAGGCGCAAAGACGCTAAGAATGGCTGAACAACAGCCTTAGCGTCTTTGCGCCTTGGCGCGAAATCAAAAAAATGTATTGATAATTCTCCCATTAGGGAGAACATATTTACCACAGATTCACGCAGATTTTCACAGATGCAAGGCATATTTTTCAAAAAAATCTGTGAAAATCTGCGTGAATCTGTGGCGAAAAAACTGTATGAAACATGCGCGAAACATTGCTGAAATTTTGCTGGAAAAGCAGGCCGTCACGTTAAATCTTGACGAGCCTTACACCTATGCGTCTGGGATTCGCAGCCCGATTTACTGCGATAACCGCCGCCTGATTTTCTTTCCCGACGCCCGAAAAACGGTCTGCGCCGCCTTCTGCGAAGAAGTCGCCGCGTTCAACCCCGACGTGATTGCGGGGACGGCGACATCGGCAGTGCCGTGGGCGGCGTGGGCGGCAAGTTGTACGGACAAGCCGATGGTATATATCCGCAAAGCCGCCAAAGGCTACGGCAAGCAAAAATTGATTGAAGGCGGCGACATTCAGGGGAAAACGGTTGTGGTGCTGGAGGATTTGGTCAGCACGGGCGGCAGCAGCCTGAACGCCGTCCGCGCCTGCCAAGAAGCCGGAGGCGAGGTCTTGGCGATAGTGGCGATTTTTACATACGAATTTGCGGGCGTGCCGCAAAAGTTCGCGGAAGCGGGCTGCGCGATTCGCTTTCTGACGAATTTCAGCGCGTTGATTCAGGCGGCGGCGGCGCGGGGCGCATTGTCGCCGGAACAGCTTGCGATGGCGCAGGCGTGGAATCGCGATCCGCAAAATTGGGGGCCGCAGCACGGCTTTCCGAATGCGGCATCAGCGTAAAAATGAACCACAAAGGAAAGCTGTCAGACACCTTGAAGGTGTCTGACAGCTACGGAGGAAAATTATGGCGGAAACAGAAAAGAATTCGGGCGATTTTAACCTGAAAGAATGGGTTTGCAAACAGTTGGACATCCGCGACGACGCGGGCGCGAAGAAGAAAAAAGGAAAACTTCCGAAACGGACGCATTTCACGATTTGGTACGTGATTATCGTCTTTCTCGTGGTGTCGTTCATCCAGCAGTTGTTCATGGCCGGATCGATTCAGAGCGTTTCTTACGGCGAATTCAAAAAAAAGCTGGCGAGCGGCGACATCAAGGATGTGTTCATCATGCCGCAACTGATTCGCGGAGAATTTAAAGACGGCAAAGAATTTCTCTCGATTCGCGTCGAAGACCCTGAGCTTGTCAAGCAATTGGACGCGCAAGGCATTGATTATTCGGGGAAATACGAAAATAGGCTGATCGGCGCGATTTTGTCCTGGGTGATTCCGCTCGGCTTCTTTTTTCTGATTTGGCAATGGCTCTTTAAACGCATGGGGCCGGGCGGAGCGATGATGTCATTCGGCAAAAGCAAGGCGAAAGTCTTTGCGGAAGACGAAACTCGCGTCACGTTTGATGATGTCGCCGGAATTGACGAGGCCAAAGAAGAATTGAAGGAAGTCGTGGAATTTCTGAAATCGTCGGAGAAATTTCAACGGCTCGGCGGCAAAATTCCAAAAGGCGTCCTGCTCGTCGGCTCGCCGGGAACGGGCAAAACGCTCCTTGCGCGGGCGGTTGCCGGAGAAGCGAAAGTGCCATTTTTCAGCATGAGCGGCTCGGATTTCGTGGAAATGTTCGTCGGCGTCGGCGCGTCGCGCGTCCGCGATTTGTTCAAGCAGGCGAGCGAACATGCGCCGTGCATCATTTTCATTGACGAACTCGACGCGCTCGGCAAGGCGCGCGGCATGAGCATCGGCGGGCATGATGAGCGCGAGCAGACCTTGAATCAATTGCTCGTGGAAATGGACGGTTTTGAGCCGAATACCGGCGTGATTATCATGGCTGCCACGAACCGCCCTGAGATTTTGGATCCGGCGCTGCTGCGCGCTGGCCGATTTGACCGGCAGATCGCGGTTGATCGCCCTGACGTGAAAGGCCGCGAGGCGATTTTGCGGGTGCATAGCCGTAGCGTCAGGCTCTCCGACGACGTGGAACTGCATGTCATCGCCGCCCGCACGCCCGGCTTTGTCGGCGCGGATTTGGCGAACGTCGTCAACGAAGCCGCCTTGCTCGCGGCGCGGCGCAACAAAGAAAGCGTCGGCATGGCGGAGCTTGACGAGGCGATTGACCGCATTATCGGCGGTCTTGAGAAGAAAAACCGCGTCATCAGCAAGAAAGAAAAGGAAATCGTGGCGTATCACGAGGCCGGTCATGCGATTGTCGGCGAAACCGTGCCGACGGCGGATCCGGTGCATAAAATCTCGATCATTCCGCGCGGCATCGCCGCGCTCGGCTACACGCAGATTCTGCCGACCGACGACCGCTATCTCATGACGAAATCGGAGTTGGAAGACAAGCTCTGCATGTTATTGGGCGGGCGCGTCGCGGAAGAGATTATTTTTCAAGATATCTCGACCGGGGCGCGGGACGATTTGCAGCGCGCGACCGACATCGCCCGCAGCATGGTCACGGAATACGGCATGAGCGCGACGCTCGGCCTGCGGACGTTCGAAAAAGAGCGGCGTTCCATGCTGTTAGACAGTCCCCTTGCGGCCACGCCGCGCGATTACAGCGAAGAAAAGGCCAAGCAGATTGACGAGGAAGTCGAGCAGATTTTAGCGCAGGCGCACAAGCGCGTCCGGCAGATTTTGAACGACAAGCGCGACTTGTTGGAGCAATTGTACCGGCTGCTGTTAGAGCAGGAAGTCGTGGACGGGGATCGTCTGCGGGAGATGATGGGAAAACGCCCGGCCGAGCGGCATCTCGACAACTAACGCGGCGACATAGCCCGCGCCCGGCGCAAGATCGCGCATCTGCCAGCGCGACGCCTGCGCCGGGTCGTCGCGGGTCGCCAGCAATCGCGCGGGCTGCGCCGGATCGAGGCTCACGTCAAACTGGTCAAGCGCAAGATACAAGCCCATGCCGCGCGCTTTGATATACGCCTCTTTGCGCGTCCATGCGTTGAAAAAGCCTTGCCGTTTCAATTCGTCCGGCAGACGGCGCAACGCGGCGCGCTCGGCGGGCGAAAAATAGCGTTCCGCGATCTGCTCCGGCTGATCGAGGCGGCGGCCGGT
>CAZCGG010000067.1:0-19486 GCA_964498135.1 uncultured Candidatus Moduliflexus sp. | reverse complement strand
AGCCTGTCGAAGAGCGTATTTTCAGGGAGAAACACCGGTCAAGCGCGCCCTTCGAAAGGCTCAGGGCGAACGGAATGGACTTTTGCAAGAGGTCTATTGAATCAAACTTGAGCCGTCAGACACCTTTCGAGGCGTCTGACGGCTTTTTTTCGATTAGGCGCGCGTTTGCGGCGATCTTTCGGGAAGCGTGAAGCGTTCGACGTGATGCGTCAGCTTGTCGGCTTGCACGGTCAGCGCGTCGGCGGTCGCGGCCAATTGCTTGACCGTCGGAATGTTTTGCTCCACAAGTTTCAGCACGTCTTCCATGAATTGCGTCACGTGCTGCGAACTGTGCTGCTGCTCTTCCATCGCCCGTAGCACTTGTTTCGCCAAGTCCTGCATGTTTTCGACCGTTCCTAACAGTTGCGACGAATTGCGCTCCTGCTCCTGCGTGGCGTGGGTGATTTCCGTGACCATGTTCGCCACGTCTTTCATGGAATCGGCCATGTGCGTGCTGGCGACGGTTTGTTCGCGCACCAACACGGCAATTTCGGCGGCGACGTGCGAGGAATTGCCCGCGCTGGCGGCGATCTCATCCAAAACCGCGCTGGCTTCCCGCGTCGCAACCACGCCGCGTTCCACCTCTTGCTGCCCGCGCGCAATGGCGTTCGCGGCCTCAGACGAATCGCGTTGCACTCCAGCGACGATTTTGGCGATTTCTTTGGTGGACGTGCCGACGCGGTTCGCAAGCTCTTTAATTTGATCCGCCACCACCGCAAAGCCCCGCCCATGCGTTCCCGCTTGCGCCGCGATAATCGAGGCATTTAACGCGAGCAGCGACGTTTGATCCGCCACTTCATTAATCACGTCCAGAATCGTCCCGATTTCTGAAGAACGCTTTTCCAATTGGCGGATAATGGTTGATAAGTTCTGCGTCACCTGCGAAATCGCCGTCATTTTCTCGCGCATCTGCTCAATCGCTTGCTGCCCAGACAGCGCGTCCCTCGTCGTCGTTTCGGCGAGCGTTTGCGAATGTTCCGCCTGCCCCGCGACGGTTTGCAGCGAATTCACAATCGTCGAAATCGTCTGCGCAGTATTTTGCGCGAAATTGGAGAGCTTGCGGGAATTTTCGGCGATATGCTTGACCGACAGATTCATTTCATGAATCGAAGTGCTGGTCGTGTCAACGGAAGAACGCAGGCGCTCTGTGCTGATGCGCACTTCATCCGCGCTGGAGCTCATTTCGCGCATGGCGGCGGAGGTCACTTCCGCCGCATTGCCGATATGGCCGAGCGCGTCAATGTTTTTCGAGGACGTGCCAAGCACCTGCGTACTCATCGAAGAAATGTAATCCGCGCCCGCGCGAATTTCCAAAATAAGCGCGATCAGGCCATCCTGCATGTCCAGAAATGTTTTTCCCAGTTGGTCTTGATCGGAGCGCAGCGCGACATGCTGCCGGAGATCGCCCTGCGCAACGGACGCGGCGGTCTTGCCGATTTCTTTCAGATACGCGATCATTTGCTGGAAGCGGTTGCCGAAAATATCATGCTTCGAGCGGGGATGCACGTCTAAATCCAAATGCCCATGCGAAATCTCGGTGGCGATCTGCGCCATTGACTGAAAATAGGTCAATAACTGGATGAACGCATTCGAGAGCTTGCCGATTTCATCGCGGCTGTTGAGGCGGCGGATATGGCAGGCCAAATCGCCGTCGGCAAGCTGCGCCGCCGCCGCCGACAATTCGACAAGCGGCCTCGTCATAATATGCGTAATCACCCAGCCGAGGCTTAGCACAAGCAGAATAATCAGCGTCAGAATCGTGATGATTCCCGTAGAATCGCCGATAGTTTTAGTGATGTGGGCGCGGATTGTGTCGGCGGTTTGCCCAACGCGTTCGTCGCTTTCGCGCATGATTTTGAGCATCTGCTCTTGCAAGTCGTTGATGCTTACTAATTCGACATCTACCGCCTGCAAAATCTCATGGAACGCCGCCGCCGTCGCGTTATATTTCCCTAAAAACGTCCGCAACTGCGCGACCGGCTCGGCAATATCCGCATCTGAGGTTGGAAAAGCGTCTAATTTCTCGTTGAAGTCGCGCAGCAGCGCAAAAAGATGCGGATGCTGTTCTTGCACCGGCGGCGGAATCGGCGTATCATGGATATGGGCTTGCCCAGCGTGTTCGCTCTGAAGCTTGGCAATCTGCACCGTCAGCAACAGAAGCGTTTCGCGGAATCCCGGAATGAAATTATTCAGATGAGCGAAGTCAATCTCCTGCTTTTCTCCGTCCAGGCTCTTCATCCGCCGTTTGTCTTCAAGTGTGTCCTCCAACGCATTGATGGTGGTTTTCATCTCATCATCCATTTGATAAAATAATTGGAGCGATTGCCGAGCAGTTTCCCCCTGCTCAAAAATCCAGCGTAGTTTTTGCTGCAATTGCTGCAGCAAATCTTGAAATTGCGGATTGGATTCCTGCTGCGCGATAGTTTTAATTTTGCCATTCAGCTTGTCATAGCGTCCTGTTGCGCCCTCGTTCTGCTCATACAGCGTTCTGACCAGCGCGTTCATTTCGGTAAAAATGCGATTCAATTCCCGCCCGACCTGCGCATTGCGAATCACTTGATGAATGTCTTGCTGGATCGTCTGCGTCAGAGAATGTTCAATGCGTTGAAACGAGCCGTTGACCACGAAAATAATCCCGCCGATAACGAGAAAGATCAGGCTGTTCACAAAGAACAATTTCACGGTAATGCTTCTGCTTGAGATAAATTTCATAGAATATAGACGGCGCAACGTGCGTCATTGACGGCGTTTGCCGGAAATGATGCCTGAACGCGCCGCACCGCGAACGGTCTGCCGCGAGGCGGCTTCAGGATCAGGGTTGTTCATGGCACATGGAAATATTGTCTTGTCTATGGCACAGAATTTATCATCTTGTTGTCAAGCAATAAATTCTGTTGCAAAGAATCTGTTCTTTTTATCGCAATATTCGGGCGTCCTCTAAAAGAAATGTTGACAAATTTTTTGTTCAAAAGAAGAAATAGTGCGCCGTGAAGACGCTTTGTTTCTTAGCGAAATTGAGCGTATGAAGGGAACGTTGGGGTGAAGAATGTTATGCGAAAACGACAGTTTTGGGGCGTGATGATTACGCTCCTGTTGGGCATTGCGGGAGCAACCGCCTATTATCATGGCCGGGCGGCGCCGCCGTTCGCAGTCTATCGCCAATCGAGAATCCTGCTGGATACCGTGATTGACGTGCAAGTGATTTCCGCCGACGCGCGGCAGGCGCAGGACGCCATCGCCGCCGCGTATGCGGAAATCCAGCGCATTGAAGACGCATTCAGCCGGTATCGAGACGCAAGCCAGATTGCCCGCATCAATAAAAATGCTGGAATCGCGCCGACGCCGGTTGACGAGGAAGCGCGCGGCTTGCTGCGGCGCGCAAAAAATTACGGCGTGCTTACAGACGGCCTGTTCGACGTGACCATCGGCGCGTTGGTTGATCTGTGGGGAATTCAGACCGAACACGAACGCGTTCCGTCGCCGGAAGAAATTCGTCGGGCGTTGCAGTGTGTGGATTTCAGAAAACTCGACGCCAGCGACGCGCACGGCGTGTGGCTGACGCAGCCGCAGATGTCTGCCGATGTCGGCGGCATGGCGAAAGGGTATGCGATTGACCGGGCTATTGGCGTGTTGACCGCGCGTCACGCCCGCCATGCGCTGATTAACGCGGGCGGCGATATTCGCGCCATTGGGACGCGGTTGGATGGCGCGGCATGGCGAATCGGCGTCAAGCATCCGCGTCAGGAAGGGATCGTCGGCCTCGTTGAACTCAAGGACGGCGCAATTGTGACGTCCGGAGATTATGAGCGGTTTTTCGTCAAAGACGGCGCGCGCTATCATCATATTTTCGACCCGCGCACCGGCATGCCCGCGCAAGGCTGCCAAAGCGTGACGATTCTTGCGCCGACGGCGGAACAGGCCGACGCGTTTTCCACGTCGGTGTTTATCATGGGGCCGGAGGCTGGCCTGAAATTTATCGCCGCGCAGCGCGGCGTCGAAGCGATGATTATTCGCGCGGACGGAACATTCGCGTTCTCGCCCGGCTTCGCGCTGCTGCCGGAGACTTCTTTTGATTAATTTATATTACGCAACCTTATCAGCAATTCCCCTCCGATAAATCAAACTTCAAACGTCTCAAAGACGTTTGAAGTTTCCCTGATTTTCATAATTGTGCGCGTGTCGCGGGGTTTTTCGGGAAAATGCGGGCGGTTGCTATTTTTTGGGGGAAACTTATTGACAAAACTTCTTGCGGCGTCATCATGAGGCATTATGAAACTATTCGGCGCATTTAAAGGGGGGATTCATCCTCCAGAATCCAAAGATTTGACGAAAAACAGCCCGATTGAACGGATGCCGCTTCCGTCGCGGGTCGTGATTCCGTTGCAGCAGCATATCGGCGCGGTCTGCGAGCCGATGGTCAATGTGGGCGACGAGGTGCAGGAAGGCCAGAAAATCGGCGCGGCGAACACCTTGATTTCCTCGCCGGTTCACGCCTCGATTTCCGGTAAAGTCGTTGCCATCGAACCGCATCCGCATCCGGTTGTCAACCGGTTAGTCCGGTCAATCATCATTGAGAACGCGCAAGCGGCCGCGCCGCGCAATTGGGACAAAAACGTGGCGTGGGACGCCCTTTCCACGAAAGAACTGCTTGACCGGATTAAAGAGGCGGGCATTGTCGGCATGGGCGGCGCGGCGTTTCCTACGCACGTCAAGCTTTCTCCGCCGAAAGGCGCGACGCTTGACGCGCTGATTATTAACGGCGTGGAATGCGAGCCGTATTTGACGGTTGATCATCGCCTGATGGTCGAGCATACGCAGGAGATGCTCGAAGGCGTGCGAATTATCCGCCAGATTCTCGGCGTGACGCGGATTTACATCGGCATCGAGGAGAACAAGCCCGACGCGATTCAATTGATGCAGCAGGCAACGGCGGACGCTTCACGCTGGAACGGCGCCAGCGTGACGGTCGTGCCGCTTCGCGTCAAATATCCGCAAGGGGCTGAAAAGCAGCTTATCAGAGCGGTTACGGGCAAAGAAGTGCCGAGCGGCAGCCTGCCGTTCGATGTCGGCGTCGTTGTGCAAAACGCCGGAACAGCCTTTGCGATTTATGAAGCGGTGGTGAAAGAAAAACCCCTGATTGAGCGGTTTGTCACCGTGACCGGCAATCGAATCGCTTCGCCGAAAAATCTCGCTGTCCGCATTGGCACGCCGTTTTCCCGCGTCATTGAATACGCGGGCGGAATTGCCGCGTCGGGGGCGTCGCTGAAAATTATTATGGGCGGCCCCATGATGGGCATGGCGCAATATTCGCAGGACGTGCCGGTCATTAAGGGGACGAGCGGCATTTTGGCGCTTGAAGATCGCCACCCCAAAAAAGATCGCCCGTGCGTGAAGTGCGGCATGTGCGTGGATGCTTGCCCGATGGGGCTGACGCCGAACCGGTTTGCCACGCTCGCGGAACGGGACGATTTCGCCGCATGCGACGCGCATCACGTCCGCGACTGCATCGAATGCGGCGCATGCACCTACATTTGCCCGTCAAATCGCCCGATTGTGCATTTCGTGAAATACGCCAAACTGAATCTGATTCAATCGAAAAAATCGTAAAGGAACCGCCATGTCAGACATGTTGACAATCTCCGCTTCGCCGCATGTCAAATCGCCGCTCGATACAGGAAAAGCGATGGCGTTAGTGTTGCTTTCGCTCGTGCCGACGGCTATCGCGTCGGTCTATCTGTTCGGCCTCAACAGCCTCGTCGTCATCGTGACGAGCCTTGTGACGTGCGTGTTGACTGAATTCGGCTGCAACCTCATTTTCAAGAAAGAAAACACGCTCACCGATTTCAGCGCTGCCGTCACCGGCATGCTGTTCGCGTTTACGCTGCCGCCGACAACGCCGTACTGGATGGTCATTATCGGCGGATTTCTCGCCATTTTCCTTGTCAAGCAGCTTTTCGGCGGCTTGGGCTACAATGTGTTCAATCCGGCATTGGCGGCGCGGGCGATTCTGCTTTCGTCGTGGCCGGTCGCGCTGACGACGTGGATTGCGCCGGTCAATTCGTTCACGACGTTCGACGCAACGACTTCGGCGTCTGTGTTAGGCATCTTGAAAGAGGCGCAGCGCGGCAGCGCGGCTGATACGGTGACTTCAGCTTCCGCCGTCGCTTACAGCTATCTTGATTTGTTTTTAGGGCGCATTCCCGGCTCGTTAGGCGAAACGTGCAAATTCACCCTGTTATTGGGGGCAGCCGTGCTATTTTTTTTCAAGATTATTGATTGGCGCATTCCTTCGGCGTATATCGGCACGGTTTTCGTGCTGTCGCTGCTGTTCGGGCGCGATCCGTTGGCGGCGATGCTGTCGGGTGGCCTGATTTTAGGGGCGTTTTTCATGGCGACCGATTGGGTAACGAGTCCGACGACCGGCACGGGCAAACTGTTGTTTGGTTGCGGCTGCGGCGTTCTCACGTCGCTTATCCGGTCGTATGGCGGATTTCCCGAAGGCGTCTGTTATTCGATTCTTTTTATGAACTGCCTGACGCCGATGATTGAAAAATATGTCCGGCCTCGCCTGTTCGGAATGAAAAAGGCCGTTGCAAACGGATAATAAGGCATCGAAAAAACGTCATTTCTTCAAAACACTACGTTTTTGAAAGGGATCAGTTATGCCGGAATTCGTGAAAATGATTGGGGTGTTGTGCATTGCATGCAGCCTTGCGGGCGGCAGCCTCGCCGTCGTGAATATGGTAACGAAAACGCCGATTGCGGCTTGGGAAATGAAGCAGCAGGAAGCGTCGTTGCGCGAGGTGTTTGCTGACGCGGACGAATTTCAAGAAGTAATGCCGCAGCAACGCTGGAAAGCGTTGAAAAATGGGCAGCCGGTCGGCTATGTCTTCTTAATCGAATTTCAGGGCTATAGCGGGACAATCAAAGCGATGTTCGGCGTGTCCGCCGAGAACGTCGTTACGGGGTTAAATGTCCTAAGTCATACCGAAACGCCGGGGCTTGGCGCAAAAATCACAAATCCGCAATTCCGCGATCAGTTCGCGCAGAAACGCCTTGAGCAGATCTCGCTGAAAAAAGACGCATCGCAAGGTGCGATTGACGGCATCACTGCCGCGACGATTTCTTCCCGCGCCGTGACGAAGGCCATCGCCGCGACGCTTCTTTCCTTCCAACAAGAACAGGGGGGCGCAGGCAAATGAGCGATCAGAACATTACTTTATCGCAGCACTTGACGAAAGGCATTCTCAAAGAAAATCCGATTTTAGTCATCATGCTTGGCTTGTGTGGCGCACTCGCGTGTTCAACCAGCGCAAGCGATGCGTTTGGCATGGGCCTGGCGTTCAGTTTCGTCATGTTTTGCTCAAACATCGTCGTCGCCATTATCCGCAAAATCGTGCCAGCACAGGTGCGGATTCCCGTCTTTATCACGGTTATTTCGACCTTCGTGACCATTGTTGATTACGCCCTGAAAGCGTATTTCCCGGCGCTGTCCCAGTCGCTCGGCGTCTTCGTGCCGTTGATTGTCGTGAATTGCATTGTTATGGGGCGGGCGGAGGCGTTTTCAAGCAAAAATACCGTGATGGCGTCGTTGATGGACGGCATCGGCATGGGCATCGGCTTTACGCTGATTATCACGCTGCTCGGCATGACGCGAGAATTGCTTGGCAACGGCACACTCTTTGGAACGCAAATCATGCCAGCCGCGTATCAGCCGTTCATGATTTTCATCCTGCCGCCGGGCGCGTTTTTAGTGATTGGCTTTTTTTTGGCGATTCATCGCAAAATCATGCTGACGTTTTATAAATAGCCCGTTGCGCCATGAACATGCAAACCTGCTCGGCCTCTCTGCATCTACGCATGTTACGGCGAGTCGCATAAACGTAATAAGGCTGAAAATGTTAATGAGGCATTCAATACATTGATAAGATAATTTATTTTGAAATGAAAGATTCATATTTGGAGAATGATATGATTGAAGCATCAGAAATTCACTTTCCTCGTGTTATTAATGAGGAAAGTGAATTATATCGAACAAAAATTAATGTTGGAAACACAAAGACTTGCGATTGCTCTTCTAATTATCTTAACTGTATGACAGCTAAGGAATGGATAAAAAGTCAATTAGGCGTATGGCAATTTAATTATGAAGGGCGTGATATTCGAGATAAGAAATTACATCCAGCCTCATTTCCAATTTCGTTAGCTAAAAAAATAATCGAATTATTTACTCATGGTGGCGAATTAGTGCTTGATCCTTTTGTCGGCAGTGGCACAACTCTTTTAGCTGCGCAAGATTTAAATCGTAATGCTATTGGCTTTGATTTGCAGGATATGTATATTAAATTATGCCAAAGTCGTCTTGCAAGCAATAATTTTTTTAATCAGGCACAGCAAATAGCAATACAAGATGATGCGTTGCATATAGATCATTATATCGAGCCTGAAACCGTCAAGTTAATCTGGACTTCACCACCATACGCAAACCTT
This sequence comes from uncultured Candidatus Moduliflexus sp., assembly GCA_964498135.1. Classification (GTDB taxonomy): domain Bacteria; phylum Moduliflexota; class Moduliflexia; order Moduliflexales; family Moduliflexaceae; genus Moduliflexus. The sequence goes on along the minus strand of CAZCGG010000067.1, from coordinate 10,957 downwards.
CTTAATCGCAAGCGAAAAAATAAATCTCGTCGTGGAGATGAGCGTAAAAATGATCAATTTGGAAAAGTAGAGCAATATTCACAACACCCTCGAGATTTGGGAACCATGCCGGTTGACGAATATACAAAGGCAATGGGTGATATTTATGAACGCTTATTTCCTCTTTTGAAAATAAAAGGCCATTGTGTTATTAATGTGCCAGATATGTGGTGGGAGAATGAACGAATTACAATCCATGTCGCTCTTATTGAAGAATTGCGTAGGCGAGGATATGAATTAAGAAATACGATTATTTGGAATCGCACGAATATTGTCAACCGGATAGGAATCTTTGGCTGGCCTTCAAATTATATTACAATGGGAACAACTTTTGAATATTTACTTGATTTTTGGCGTCCGGCAGATTAATATTTTATGCATAATAGATTTTGATGCGCGTAGTGGCCATAATCATGGGACAAAATTTAGATTGCGTCAGGATAAATTCCCATCGTTATATAGCAAAATAACAGAAATTTGATAAGAGATAAAAAAGCATACTCACCATGAAGTTTATGTAGCGATGCCTTTTGTTTGCACGGTGAAGCGTAGCGATTATTTGTTTTGCCTGCCCTTCATGATAATCGCATGGTTGACTTGTCAATGGCAAATCGCCTCGCTCCAATCTCTATGATGAACAGAGAACGCGCCTTCCTCGGCAAGAAGGCGCGTTCTCTTTATGTTTGGGATACGATCACTCATAATAAAAAGTTGTGACAGATGATACGATTCACAAAGAACTTATGAAAAAACGCATCTTAATTGTTGACGACGAAAAAGTCTTTTCCAGTTATTTAGATCAAATCCTCTCGCGCAAGGGGTTTGAATCGCAGGTGGCGGGCAACGGGCAGGAAGCCCTCGCGCTCTGCGAACAGGCCGAATTCGACCTGATTCTTTCGGACATCAAAATGCCGAAAATGGACGGGCTGGAACTCCTCAAAACCGTCCGCGAACGCGCGCAGCAGCCCGGCGGCGAGCGCTGGGCGGAGATGGCATTCATCATCATGACGGCGCACGGCAGCGTCGAAACCGCCGTTGACGCCATGAAAAACGGCGCAAGCGACTACATCACCAAGCCGTTCAACTCCGATGAAGTGCTGTTAGTGATTAAAAAGGTCTTCGAGCAGAAACGCTTGCAGGATGAAAACAAGTACCTGCGCGGCGAAGTGCTGGATAAATATACCGCGGAAAACGTCATTATCAGCCAAAGCCCGAAAATGCAGCGCATTTTTGACATGATTGCCAACGTCGCGCAGACCGACTCGACGGTGTTAGTGCAGGGCGAAACCGGCACGGGCAAAGAGCTTGTGGCGCGTTCGATTCACTATAACAGCCGCCGCAAAAACAATAAATTCGTGGCGATTAACTGCGGCGCGTTGGCCGATAATCTGCTGGAAAGCGAATTGTTCGGCCATGAAAAAGGCGCGTTTACCGGCGCGATCCGGCAGAAGATCGGCAAATTCGAATTAGCGGATCAGGGGACGCTGTTTCTCGATGAAATCGGCAACGTTTCTCCGGCCATGCAGATGAAATTGCTGCGCGTCCTGCAAGAAATGCAATTCGAGCGCGTCGGCGGCAACCGCACGATTGACACCGATGTCCGCATCATTGCCGCAACGAACGAAAATCTCGAAAAGGCGGTCGAAGAAGGCCGTTTTCGCGAAGATTTGTATTATCGCATCAACGTCATTCCGATTCAACTGCCGCCGCTGCGCCAGCGCCGCGAAGACATTCCGCTGCTGGCAAAGCATTTCGTGCAGAAATTGAGCCACGGCCGCGTCAAAGAGGCGTCCAATGAAGCGCTTCAAGCCCTGATGAGCTACGATTGGCCGGGCAACATCCGTGAATTGGAAAATATCATCGAGCGTTCCGTGATTCTCGAACGCGGCGCCACGCTGCTGCATGTGGATTTGCCGAACCGGACGCAGCGCAAGGCCGAAGCGGGCATGCTCGATTTCAACGAAGAACTGCCACTTGAGCAGGTGCGCGAACAGATGATTGATGTCATTGAAAAGGAGTATCTCAAGCGCGTCTTGGCGAAATATCAGGGGAGCATCAAACGCGCCGCCGAGCATACTGGCCTGACGACGCGCAGCATTCACGGCAAAATGAAGAAATTCGATCTCCGCAAAGAAGATTTCAAGCGATAACGCAAAAGCCGCAGACGACGCGAAAGACGCAATGGGGCGAATTACACCTCTTGCGTCATTTGCGCCGTCTGCGGCTTTTGCGTTAAAACATTCTCATGAAAATTACACGCATTTTTATGATCGCATGTCTGTTCTGCTACGGCGTAGCGAGCCTGAGCGCGGCGCAGAACGTCTTGCCGTCGAAGTTGCAAATTGCCGTCGAACCGGAAGAAATCGTGCTGAGAAAAGGGATAACCGTCGGTGCGCCGGATCGCACGATTCAGATGATCGTTCGGGAAATCAGCGGCGTCAAAAACGCCCGGCTTGAGCTTGTGGCAAGCCCGTTTCGGGAGATGAACAGCGGCGACATCGTGGATCTTAGCACGATTACCGTGAAATTATCGCAGCCGCAGGCCGCCGTTGAACCGGGCGGCTTGCAGCGCATCGAGGCGACGATTGGCGGCTTTCTGCAAGCGGGAACGTATCTCGGCGCGATTACCGTGCATGACACGGTCAGCGGCGAGCGCCGGGAAATTCCGGTGCGCGTCAGCGTGAAAGACGCATGGCTGATGCCCGGCGTCGTCCTGTTCGCAACCGTGCTGACGGCAGCGGGCGTGAATTATTGGACGAAAAAAGGCCGCCGCAAAAATCGCCTTGATCTTCGCTTGACGGAACTGCAAAACACCCTAAAACTCGCCGGTTCCGACGAGAATCCGATTTTATCGGACGCGCTGCAATTTTTGGAAAAAGCCCGCGCCTACGCGCAGGAATTTCAATTCAGCCGCGCCGAAGCCGCCATTGAGGCCGGAAAGCAGAGGCTCGAAGCCTACGAACAGCGCAAACACGGCAGCGAAGCGTTGCGGCAGACGATTCAAGCGCTACTGCACGACGTGCGCGAATTTGGCGAGAGCGATCCGCAAAACGCCCGTCTGAACGGCGAATTGATCCGGCTGCTGCCGAATGTCGAACACGATCTTGAAGGCACGGAAGCGATTGTCAAGCAGTTTGAAATATTCCTGCACGCCTACCGTCTTGCGCGGCGCGATGCGTTCACGGCGCGCGAAAAATTGGCGGGCAGCGGCGAGTACGTCAAGAAGGCGGATCAAAGCAAAATCGAATTTTTGCTGCGCGAAATTGACCGGATGCTGACGAATGCCGAAACGATGAGCGCGCTGGACGAGGCGAATGCGCTGCTGCGCAAAGTCGCGTTTGAACTGTCGCCGGAAAAAATCAACGATAATATTTTTCGGTCGCAGCGCATAGAAAAACGGCTCGATCTCCTGCGGGAGCAGGTAAAGCGCGTTACCGGCACGCAGATGCAGCGCATTGTCGGCAACATGCAGGAACGCGCCGAATCCGCGCTGCGCGACAATCGCTGCGAAGAGAGCGAAGCCGCGCTGCAAGAGCTTGACCATACGCTGAAGCTTGTCGAAAAGATGAAAGACGTGGAAAAGCGCGTGAAAGGCAAAGAGCCGAAAATGACCGAAATCAGGCGCATTCTGCGGGATGCGAAAACCTTGCTGGAAAATGCGTCCGGCATGGAAAGCGTTTTGCGGGCGGAATATGACGTGACGCAGGTGGTTGAGATGCTTGACGGCAGGCGGGAGCAATACGAGCCGTTCGCGGCGCGCGATGACCGCGCTGCGAATGCGGACGCGCATGAGCCTGCGCCGGAAGCGGACGCCGTGTTTGGCGAAGGAGCGTCCACGCAGCTTCGCCCGATCCGGCGCGAGGATTTGGAGCAGCGCGTCAATCTGCTGCTGGACGAGGCGGCGCGCTATCCGCGCCTGCTGCCGAAAATCGAACGCTGGCGCGCCGTCTGCGACAAGTTGGTGCGGTTCGAGGAACTCGCCGATTTGACGGAATATCTGCAACGAGTCCAGGAAGAATTGTCGCTTTATACGCGCATTTTGGCGATTCGGGCGATGGCGGAGGAGCAGCGCGCCCGCGCTGCCCTGCAATTAACGGAACAGGCGCATCAACTGCTGCTGATGGAGAGCGGCGAAGATCGCGGCGCGCTGCATCGCGCCGAAGTGCTGGCTGATGCCGCCAACGCCTTATTAGACGAGCAGCCCGGCGAGCGCGACATCGAATCCGTCCTCGCGCAGATCGGTTCGCCGAAACTTGCGACACAGTTTGTGACCTACGGCACGCTTGCGTCGTATTTCGTGATTGCTACGACGCTCGGCTTTCAGATTTTATACGCCCCCAGCCCGGATTTCGGCGCGCTGCCGTTCGAGCATTATTTTTCGCTGGTGCTGTGGGCGTTCGGCCTCGAAGGCGCGAAAATGACTGCCACGAACGTGTATGAGGCGTATTTCAAGAAAGAGGGGTGAGCGCGATGGAAACAAAAATCAAATTTTCGGATTGTTCCGCCGAATTCATGCAAAATACGTTCGGATTGAGGCAAATCTGGGAGTCGCCGGTCATTGACGCATGGAACAAATTAGCGGCGACAATGGAGGTCGAATCCCATGAAAACGTTTTGCTGAATCGCCTGAAGACAAGCATTGTCAAAAACGGGGATACGTGGAACGAGATTGAACTGATTGAATATTTTATCGCACCGATTTTCACGTTGATTGATTTCAATACGGAGTTGTTCAAAATTTTTTCCGAGCGGCGCATTTCGGCGACTATCGGCGAGTATGAACTGTACGGCGAACCCGACGCATTTATTGCGACCGGGACATACAGCCCGAAAATCCCCTATTTCTGCTTTAACGAATACAAGCGGCTTGAGGAACACAAAGGCGACGTGCGCGGGCAATTATTGGCTGAAATGCTGGTTGCCCAAACCGAAAACGGCAATATGCTGCCGGTTTATGGCGTCTATGTCGTCGAGGAATTCTGGCATTTCGTGATTTTGCATGGCCGTGACTATTGCATCAGCAAGTCGTTTGCGGCGGATGACGAGGAGATTTTCGACATTTTCAAGATTCTGAAAGCGTTGAAAGTCATTTTGATTGAGATTGCGAGGCAGGATGCGTAAGACGATACGCGCAAAGACCTGACAGGTCTTGGAAACCTGTCAGGTCTCGCGCAACTGCGCTCTACCCGTTATGCCGCCGCTTTCGCGCCATCGCGCTTGAACAGCTTGAGCAATTGATCGAAATGAAACCCTTTCTTTTTGAGCATATCCAGCAGCACCGCGCCGAGAATGACCAACCCTAACACGACTTTCTGCGTATAGCTTTCCACGCCGGTCAGGTTCATGCCGTTCTGAATGACGGCGATAATGAACGCGCCAATCAGCGTGCCGAGGATTTTGCCTTCCCCTCCGGATAAGCTCGTGCCGCCAACCACCGCCGCCGCAATGACGTACATTTCATACATCGCGCCATACGTCGGCGCGCCGCTTTTCAACTGCGAGGCCAGTACCACGCCGCCTAAGCCGGAGAGCGCGCCGCTGAGCGCATAGACGAAGAACAGCACGAACGTCACCGGCACGCCGGACAGCCGCGCCGCTTCTTTATTGCCGCCGACCGCGTAAATGTAGCGGCCTAAAATCGTGCGGCTCATCATGACATGCGCCACGCCGTACAGCACCGCCATCAGCACGACCGTATTCGGAATGCCGAACAGTGTCGCACCGCGCCCCAACCACGTAATCGAATTCGGCACTTGATAAATGGATTGGCCTTGCGCGAAAATGAACGCCATGCCGCTCGACACCATCATCATCGCTAACGTGACGATGAACGGCGGAATCATGAACTTTGTCACCATGACACCGGAAAAGATGCCGGAGAGCGCGCAGACCGCCATTGCCAAGATCGCGCAGAGAATCATGCCAAACGCCGAGGCGTTTTCCGCGCCCGCGTAATTGCGAATAAAGAGCGTCCAGACCACCGCCGACAAGGCGATTAAACTTCCGACGGAGAGATCAATGCCGGTGGTGATAATCACCATCGTCATGCCGATAGCGATGATGGCAATCACGACGATCCGGTCGGCAATCGCCATCAAATTCGACTTTTTGAGAAAATCGGGGTACATGTACGGCTTCGGCTGCTCGATTTTTGTCGTGAAATTTTCGAGAAATTTCCATGCTGAAGCTTCTTTCGAGACGACCAGCACGTCAACCGAGTGCTGCGTTTTCAGTTGCTCCAACGCCTTGCGCACATCCGGCGGATGGCCTTTCACGGCGTCAACAGACGTGACCTGCGCCTGCTGCAACTGCGTCATGACTTCCGCGCTGTAATTCTCCTGTTCTTGGCCTAATCCGGTGGCAACGACGTAATGCGCGTCTTTGCCGTGCGCGCTGATGGCTTGTTTGACGGCGGCAATCGCCGCGTCTTTCCCAACCGGGAACTGCTGTTTCAACGTCGCAAAACTATAGTAAACGCACAACAGCAGCAGGACGAAAATAATGCCGTAATCAAGAATAAACCGGCGAACCATCATATTGTATTGCGCTTTCATAATGTTCTCCCACGTGCCGCAAACGCCCCGATGGCCTCTTGTCTGGCGTCGGGCGGGACGATTGACGGACGAGATGTCCTTTCAGATAACGTTATTTCACGGCAAATTGCATGATTTGTTCTTGCGTGGCGGATTTGACATCCGTAATTTCCCCGGTAATGCGGCCTTCGTGCATGACGAGAATGCGGTCGCTCATGCCCAGCACTTCGGGCAATTCGGAGCTAATCAAGATGATGGCTTTCCCCTGATCCGCCAGCGAATGGATAATTTGGTAAATTTCATATTTCGCGCCGACATCAATGCCGCGCGTCGGCTCGTCAAAAATAACCACCTCGAAATTATGCTCCAGCCATTTCGAAAGCACGACTTTCTGCTGATTGCCGCCGGACAGGTTCAACGCGAGTTCCTGATGATGCGGAATTTTAATGCCCATGCTTTTGACGTACTGCGCGAATCCCTTGTCTTCTTTCGTTTGGTTGATGAAACCGAATTTCGACAGCCCCGTCAAATTGGGCAACCCGTAATTATGCAGCACGGACAGGCCTAACACCAGCCCTTCCAATTTGCGATGCTCGGACACGTAACAAATGCCGAGATCAATCGCTTCGCGGGCGTTGCGGATAGTCAGCGGCCGCCCGTCAAGCTCAATGGATTCATACGTGCCGTGATCCGCCCCGGACACGATGCGGACGGATTCGCTGCGGCCTGCGCCGACTAATCCGGCAAATCCGAGAATTTCACCGGCGCGGACGCTGAACGAGACATTTTTGACGCGCTTGTCGCGATTTAAATTTTTGACAACCAGCCGGTCTTTGCCGAATTTCGGTATTCGTTTTGGAAATTCATTTTCTAACTTGCGCCCCACCATCATTTCAATCAATTCTTTGCGCGTAATATCTTTCGTTGGCCGCGTGCCGACATATTCGCCATCACGCATGACCATGATGCGGTCGGTGATGCGGAAAATTTCATTCAGCCGATGACTGATATAAATGATGCCGATGCCCTGTTTTTTTAAATCCTCAATAATGGCGTATAATTTTTCGACTTCGTTATCGCTGAGCGCCGCCGTCGGCTCGTCCATGACGATGATGCGGGCGTTGATGGAGAGCGCTTTGGCGATTTCAACCACTTGCTGCTGCGCGACCGACAATTCGCGGCACGGCGTATTCGGAGAAATATCAATGCCGATCCGGGCAAACAGTTTGGCCGCTTGCTCTTGTTCGTCGGCCTGCCGGACAAATCCCTTTTGATGGCGTTCTCGGCCTAAAAAAATATTTTCGTAGGCTTTTAACGCGGGAATCAGGTTGAATTCCTGATAAATAATGGCGATGCCGTTGCGCTGCGCGTCAATCGGCGACTCGATCTGCACTTCCTTGCCGTCCAGAAGCACCTGACCTTCATCCGGCAGGTAAGCCCCTCCCAGCACTTTCATTAACGTGCTTTTTCCCGCGCCGTTTTCGCCTAAGAGCGCAAGGACTTCACCGGCATGCAATTCGAGGTCAATCCCTTTTAAGGCATGAACGCCCGGAAAGCGTTTGTGAATGCCTCGCATCGCTAAGATCGGGCGCGGCGCGTCTGTCGTTGTTGTTGCGGTCATCATGGCGTTCTCCATCTCAAATAAACATCGTGTTTGTGGAACAATTGGCAGTGTGCCGCATCTCGCCTTGCAAAAACGGGAAGGCGCAGAATGGGCGGTATTGCATCGGTGTTCGTGTTGTCTCGCGTGTGCTGCGTCAAGCTGAAGGAGGCTGCTGTTGAATTTTACGCGCGGCTCATTCCCGCAGGAGCGCGGGAATGAGCCGGAGGGAGAATCTACGGAGTGTGACGCTTATTTGGCTTCAGGGTCGTTTTCAGCGTCGGCTTTCTTGTACAGGCCGGTCGGAATCAGGACTTGCGGCTGCACGTCTTCGCCGTTCAGATAGGACATGATCGTCTGCACCGTAATCTGGCCGATTTTGTCGGGGTATTGAATCGGATCGGCGTAGATTTTGCCTTCGCGGATCGCTTTTTTGCCTTCCGGCTGTCCATCAAAACCGACGACCATCACATTGCTTTTCTTGGCGATTTCCAACGCGGCGACGGCGCCGAGCGCGCTCGGATCGTTAATGCAGAAGAAGCCGTTCAATTCCGGGTTCGCTTGAAGAATTTCCTGCGCAACGGAGAAACTCACGTCTTTGCTGCCGCGTCCCGGCCAACTGCCGACGATTTCAATGCCAGAATTCAACGCTTTGAGTTCATCCTGAAATCCTTTTGTCCGCAAAATCACGGATTCGACTTCCGGGTGGTCAATAATCGCCACTTTGCCCTTGCCGCCGAGGGCTTCATTCATGGCTTGCGCCGCCTGTTTCCCGCCAGCGTAGTTATCGGTGGCGATGTGAGACACGACTTTCGCGCCTTCGCCCATCACGGCGATGTCTGCCGTAAACACGGGAATTCCGGCTTCGTTGGCTTTCTGGATGGCTGGAACAATCGCTTTGGAATCGGCCGGCGTCAAAATAATCGCGCTCACTTTCTGCACGATGAAGTCATTTACTTGATTGTTCTGCGTGCCGGGATCGAATTCTGAACTGACAACAACGACATCGTAATCGCTTTTCTTGGCTTCAGAGGTGACGTTATCGGCAATGACTTTAAAAAACGGGTTTTGCAGCGTCAACACAGAAATGCCGATGGTGCCTTTTGCGGCAAATCCGGCGGTGGCGGATAATGACATCAACGCGGCTAATGACAGGCTTAACAACGTTTTCATAGTAAATTTCTCCTCAAAGCGAGAACGCTGCGCGAGTTCCCCTTTAGGCGTCGCGGCTGAACGTTCCCAAAACGTGTAACATTCATGAAAAAATGAGTTGCGCGATACTGACTGACGACATGCTTTCTGCCTCTTCTTCCCCCGAATCATCACCTCCTCCAACCTATCTTCTCGGGAATGCTCATAAAGAATGCACGCGCCATGCCAACATCCGCGCGGCGCGATTTTTTTTCGCAGGCGCGTCGCCATTGATGCCGGAATGGCTTGATTTTTAAAGCATTCCGCGAAACGACTTTTTAAATCCCCCTTATTTTTCGCGCAAACATCGCGCGGCGTGAGATGGTTAACGGGCATGGCGTGGGAAAATGCTTGCTCACTGGCGCGGGATGTGAGCAAAAAACTGCACATTTCCCCTAAAGCGGCAAGAATATGAAATCCTTCGTTTCCGTTCGCGTTGAGCCTGTCGAAACAACGGTTCGCCCTTCGACACGCTCAGGACGAACGGAAGCCGCTTGGGGGTAAAAGCGAACAAAAATTTATCTGAACTCATCGAAAAATTTCTCGTCAACGTCGAACGTCTTCTTCGGAATCAAGCCTAATTCCAGCAATTCGAACATTTCAACCAATTTGTTTCCATCAACAAGCTCAATCGGCGGCGCGCCGTCTCGATGCGCCTCTTGCTTGGCATCCGAGGTGAACGTGCCGGTCGTGATGAAAATGCCTTTATCCGTGCGCCCCGTCATCGCGCCGCGAAAATCGCGGATTTGCGACACCGTGACCACCCCTTGATAGCGTTTACACTGAAACAGGACGTTAAAGCTGACGAACGGATTGATTTGCAGAATGCCATGCCCGTCAATTCCGCCGTCGCCGGTCTTTCCGGTCACGAACACCTGCTGAAAGCCCGATTCGCGCAGCAGCCGTTGGCATAGCCGCTCAAAACCGGCAGGCGGCAAGCTTCTGAAAATATTCAACAGGTCGGCTTTATAATCCTGATGATAGGCAGGTTCGTGCGCGTCATTCTCAGGGGGGATGCCCGGAAGAAGTTCGGTCTGGGCTTTTTTCTGTTCCTTCTCCTTTTTTTGGCGTTCTTTGGCATCTTTAAAAATCTTTGCGATAAGCTCATCAGTTAATTCCGTCTGAAACGCCTTTTCCGTCAAACTCCAAACGCCTCGTTGAGATGCATCTATAAATCCCGCCTGCGCAAGATAATACCGCGCCCATGCGATTTGATTCGTTACGTATGGCGTTCCGTTCTTTAATATTCTCGCCTGTTCCTCTTCAGAAATATCGAGCAACTCTACGATACGATTAACAACTTCCCCAAGAGTGCCGGACCCGCCGAATTCTTTCAACACTTGAATAATCGGCTGAAAATATTTAAATCTACTCTCTTTCCAATTTTTCATCAGGACTCCTTTTCCGTTCGCTGACAAGCAACTCGGCGGCGAGCAGCAGCAGCGCCGCGCCGACGAAATATTGATACTGCTCTTCGTAGCGCATGACAAGCTGCGTCTCGCGTTCCGTCTTCGCCATGTTCGCAATCTCGCCGTAAATCTTCTCCAATTCGATGCCGCCGGACGACACATGATAAAATTGGCCGTTCGTCAGC
>CAZCGG010000066.1:9038-19536 GCA_964498135.1 uncultured Candidatus Moduliflexus sp. | reverse complement strand
GAATATCTGTTAGAGATGTTAACGGAACGCCTTCAAAATCAACAGGTCAGCGACGCGGAACTTGAAGAGAGCATCAACACGCTGCGCCAGTCCTCCGCCGATGAGATGCTTCTATTGTGCAAAGGGCTGCTTCATAAAGAGATCGATGGCGCCGTGGCGACCAAACGGGTTCAGGCGTTGAACTATCTTTATGTGAACGGCGAATTAACCCTGCTTCCCGGCAGCACACGCGACGAACGGTATATCGCCTCGAAAATCCATGAAGAAGTGCTGCGACCATTTCAAGTCGCAATCATGCAAAATAAATGGTTAGGGTGGTTGCTTTTCTTCGCATATCTTGCCGCGCTCGTGTTTCTGTGGAATTCTTATGGATGGCTGGGAAAAAGCTGTCTCATGATGTTGCCCGCAGCGTTGCTTTTGCACGGGGCCGCACGGCTTGAAGCCATTAATCAATCCGCGCGTTATGCCTTTCTGAAACTATTAATCAAACATCACATCCCCTATCGTCAAGCGTTCCAGATCGTGAAAAACATGACGGAGCGCATCACGACACATTCAAGGACGATTGGGACGGAAAAGCAGTTATACACGTTGCTTGCCAGCAAGATAAGACAGCCTTTTTCTATTCGCAGCAAACGTGACATCGAAATCGAACTTCAAAAAATCCTGCAACTGCTGCGCATTCCGATAACTATTTATAATTGGACGATTTTACCATTGGTTCTCGTGGCATGGATCGTTTGCGTCGTCAGCTTTTTCTTGTTCCCCGGATTATCATGGTTCGCCGCCTCGTTTGCGCTGCTCAAAGCCATCGCATTGTCTCTGCTGACAACGAATATCGTGGGGGCTCTGTTTCAACACGCCGTGATCACGTCAGCGCGGCGAGCATTTCTTAACACATTTGCCGTGAGCGTATCGCAATATCAAGGCGCTCTGTGCGTGTTGGATGAACACCGGATTCGAGAATGGCGCATCGGCGTCTTTTGGGGAATTGGAAACGCCTTTCGGACAGCGTTAGATATCAAGATTCCGTCACTCGATAACCATCAAACGACATCATTACTGCGAATGATTTTGTTCCTTTTCAAACGCGCTCAGACAGCCACCATACTCTTTTTTGCGTTCATAACATGGGGGAGTTTCGTTGCGACGCCATTTATGACGTATTTTTTTGTGTTTACCTCGTTCACGCGGTGGCAAGCCGGCCTCTGCGCATTTGCCGCCTTATGCCCTGCATTTTTAGGGCTGCGCTATCTTTTTATGCCGGTTGGCGATTATATTGCTGTCGTCATGACGACCCGTCTTGCGGTCGCCCGTTTTTTAGAAGTTTTTCCAAGATTGCATGAAAATTATGCTAAGGCTATCAGCCTATTGAAACGATTCGCCGCACTTGAGCGGCGCGGGCAGGGCGGACTCTATCGCGTTGAGAAACTGTTATACAGCGCATTAGAAGAAGATGCTGCCGACCCAACGAATCATCCCATTAAAAACGTCTTTTCTCGAATGTTGTCCGCAGGCATGTCGCTGTTGGCGTTCGCGGCGCTGTTTTGGCGATTGACTCCGCTAGCATGGTGGCAGACCACGCTTTGTTGCGTCCTTACTCCGGTTTTTTATCAAATCTTCCGCTTGCTTCTCGGCTATGCCGCCAGATTTCATGCCGGACTTGGAGTGATCGTTCTGAAGGAACAAACATATTATGAACAAGCCTCACGCCAAGCCACCGAAGTTTTTATTGGAAAATCGAAGACTTTCCGCAGACACATCCCATTCCTCATTAACATAGCTTATGCGATTTTATGGGCGTATCGGAAAAAAGCCGCCGACGCGCTCGCGCAAAAAGAATGGACACGCGCCGAACGCCTGTTTGCGGTCGCGTTCAGCAATTTAGAATATCTCATGGAAACCAATGCGAATGTGGCGTCTGTCCGCACGAAGCTTGCGACAGCCATGCTGCCGGCGCTCTCTGACGACTTGCAAGCCGAATTCGCGGAAACATCTTTGATGATCGGCGCGTGTCAGCATCTTTCCGGCAAGCTGCTGACCGCGCGCAAAACGCTTGAGAAAAGCCATGTCACGTATCAAACGTTTGCGTCTTCTGACGCGAATGCGCATCAGGAACAACGCGCTCGGTTAGCCGCGCATCTCGGCATCTGCTGCTGTCAGCTCGGCGATTTCGCCGCCGCGCAATTGTTATTAGATGAAAGTCATGCATCCTATCAATCGCTTGGCGATTCATTTCGAGATGAACTCATTATTGTAAAAATGTGGCGCGAATTAGCAGCCTATTTTCTTGGCGAGATCACAGAATTGAACCGCCTGAAAATTATCGAAGATGAGGCCGATACATTGTCAGTAAAGATGCGGCATGCCGAATTGCTTGAATTAGCGAACCTTGTTCAAAGCGTATTAGCGCATCATTTAGCATGGGTCGGCAGTCTGCAGCTTATCGAGAAAAGATTCCGCGAACAGCCGTCGGCCTCGTCGTCGGCTGTCGCCCCCGCAGCCGAACAGCAGAATGCTTCTGACATCGAGACGAAAAAATTTTTAGGATTCGATGAACATGAGGAGGAGTTTTTGAAAGACGAGGAGACGAAGGCATTTTTTAAAAAACTTTTCCCTAATCTTGAAAACGAGGTCGCGCATCTCGTCAACAAATGGGAAGAAGATCGGAAACAACGTGTCTATCATGAAGAAGCACCCGCCGGGGATTGTTTTATGCGCAGTATTTCTTTGTTCGGAACGCTGCGGAAACGACGTTATTATGAAGAACTCGCATGGTATGTCGAACCGATCTTGCCATATATGACCCAAGAAGAATATCGCGTATTTTCAGAGACGTTTTCTGAGGCGCAAGACGCGCTTGACGCGATGGTTGTCAAGGTTCAGGATGAGTTGAAAAAAGACCCTGACTTGGAATCGGATAGTGACAAGATTATGGAAATGGGGCGGTTCAACGACTATGTGTATTTAGATATGCGCAAACTAACCCGAGATCAAAAGAAACGACTCCGCCGGATCGCTCCGCTACCCGATTTCACTAAAAGGATGTTTCAGGCGATAGGGCGGCCATTTTTCCGGCGATGGAGTCAACGCGCAGCCAGCTTGCGTTGGCAAGAACGACATACAAACTGGTGGTCGGTCGCTCTTTTTCATATGTCTTCTGGCAGTTTTGGCGATGCGCAAAAACTGTTAGATCGCTTCATTGAGTATCATATCCAGCACGAAACCCATACTTGGTTGATAACATGGCTGATGCGAATCTTCTCTGAACCCGCAATCACTATCATGCACGATGTCCGCCATGAATTGCTCGCGGCCTATCTCGCGCGCGTGGCCTGCCTTTTGGAAGAGAACGAAGCGGACAATGTCGTAAACATGAACTCGGTTATGCGCGATCTCTGGATATTATTGGAACGCATGCATGAAGACGGCCAGCTTTCACAGGCCATGATGTCGAGCGCAGCCATTATTGCGGAATGGCATGTCCGCCGGGCGCGTCTTGCCGATCAGCGCGAGGACGAGCGCAACATGTCGCTCAACGAGGCGTTGCGCGTCGCGGAGACAGCTATCGGATGGTCGGATCAATCGCTGCGGCAGGTGGCTTCGCAATCTGCGCAGAGGCGTTTGGCTGAAACGCATTTCCGGCTACATCAAATGGCGACTGTTGCCGCCTGCGCTCTCCGTCAATTTGAACGCGCCTATCTGCTGTTGGAGCGCGGCAAAACGCGAGTGTTAACCGACCAACTTCATGACGCCAGCCTCGAACCGGGCGAGCAGGTGCCGCCAGCGTTGCGTAAACAATGGCGCAGCCAGCGAGAAAAACTGTCTAAGCTCGAATTTGCGCTGACCATGTCAGTAGATGATCTGCAAGTGTTGCGCCACGCAAAAAACACAACGAAGCAAATCAATGAAAAAATCAGCAAACTTGATCCGGCATTTGCGGCGATGACGCAGCCGCAGCCCTTGACGCGCCGCGATTTTTCGCCCTTGCTTGCCGACGATGAACTTGCGCTGGCGTTCGCGCAATCTGACGACATGCTGCGCATCTATCCCATCACCAAACGGCGCGGCGTCCACGCGCCGCTTATGGTCGCTATTTCTGCAATCGCTGTTCAAGAGCGTGTCGAACAGTTTCATCATCACCTCGCAGGCGGCCAAATTGACCGTGAAAACGGAAGTTGGACTATTGGCGCATGGCTAACGGAAACAATTGGCGGCGGCCTACAAGACCTTATAAAACATCTTGGGCCTAAACAACTCGTCTTTGTCCCGCATCAAAATTGGCATTTGTTGCCGTTGCATCTCATCTCGTTTGAAGCAGATCATCCGTTAGCCATGCGTTATGCGGTGCGTTATCTGCCGTCGCTGTCAATTTTCAGCCATCTCCGCCGCGTTCCATCGCAAACCGGCGACGGCTGCATCATTGCTAATCCAGAGGGGAATCTGCCATCCGCCGAAACGGAATGCGCTGTCATTAAGGCAATGCGGCCGAATGATCAGGTCTTGATGGGCAGCGCAGCAACCCAAAAGGCCGTTCTTTCAGCCCTAAGAACGGCTCGCAATATCCATTTCGCGTGTCATGGCGTCTTTGAACCCAATTTAGACGCTAAACTCTGTTTGGCGTCTAAAGACGGACTGTCGGCGCGGGAATTGTTTTCGAACGTGCGATTTGTCAACCAGCCGCGCTTAACAGTGTTAAGCGCGTGTGAAACCGCGCAGGTTCAGGCGACCAAGGCTGATGAATATAGAGGGCTTGCCTCAGCTTTTCTCTACGCCGGAACGCGCAATGTCGTGGCGTCGTTGTGGCGCGTTGAGGCAGAGGCGACGCGGATATTGATGGAGTATTTTTATCGAAATATCGAAACTGAACGCCTTTCGCTGCCGGACGCCTTGCGAAAAGCCCAACAGCAATTGCGAGAGCATGATACTGATTATGAAATTCCGTATTACTGGGCGGGATTTATTCTGATTGGCGAAGAATCAGGCCAGGCTTGCGAAGGGGTGAACCCTCCGCAAGGGTAAATTTACGGGCGAATCACGACGAGCGGCACGAACATCTCTTCCGCGCTGACGCCGCCATGATTTCCCACATGAAATTTCTCCTTCTCGCCGGGCAGAACGTCTTTGATGACGTAGTTTTCGCGCATGATCAGCGCGTAATCGCCGATGCGGTCGGCAAGGCGTGGATGCGGCTCAAAGAGGCCGAACACGCCCTGTTTCAGCAGGTCGTCGCTGCGATAGAGATCGCAGACGCCATCGAAATGCTCCCGCGCGTATCGTTCGAATTGCGCGACCTTGAACGGGCGCACGTAGCAAAACGCCGCGCGCGGCTCAGCGCAGAGCGGAAGCGCCAGCGTATCGTACAATGCCGGATGATCTTTCATCTGAATCGTATGCGCCATGTCAGAGTCAATCAGGCCGTGATCCGCCGTCACGATAATCGCAACGTCCGCGCCCTTGAATTGCGCGACGAACGCTTCAAACGCGTCGCTCAATTCGAACAGATGCCGGATGACCTCAATGCTGCGCGTCCCGTAACGATGCGACAGATCATCAATGCCGTCCCAATACGCATACGTGAACGTCTTCTCGTGGCGCGAGGAGAGAATCGCGGCGAGTTGTCGCAAACAATCGGGCAATGAC
This sequence comes from uncultured Candidatus Moduliflexus sp., assembly GCA_964498135.1. Classification (GTDB taxonomy): domain Bacteria; phylum Moduliflexota; class Moduliflexia; order Moduliflexales; family Moduliflexaceae; genus Moduliflexus. The sequence goes on along the minus strand of CAZCGG010000066.1, from coordinate 13,893 downwards.
GAATAGCCGAGTTTCTGCGGGCAAGGGTTCATCCGAGAATCGTAATCTGATCCTAATAATTCCTGCGGAACTAATGAGTAGGTTTGGCGGCGCATCTGCGTGAATACGCTCTGCCCGCCGAAAAACAGACTCGGATCAACGCCGTCGCGCCGGAGCGACGCTTCGCAGCAGCGCGGCTGAAAGCGCAAGGTCGTCGCCACGCATCCCAATTCTTTAAGGTGCATGAACCAGCCGGTCGCCGCATGCTGCTGCGGCGCAAGGCCGGTTAAAAACGTCGTAATGCCCGCCGCCGTTGTCGAAGGAAACACGCTGGTAATTTTGCCGCGCAGATGCCGGTGAAAGAGCGTTTTCGACGACTGGCGCATCAGAAATTCATAGCCGAAGCCATCAAGCACGAGCAGAACGAGATGCGTGACGCGCTTGATTTCGTCTGGCGGCAGAAGCGCGAGCGGAGCGTATGGCGATTGCCCGTCGCTTGCCTGCAATAAGGAACTCATCAAATTGACGAGGCTTCCGTCACGGTAATTCGGGAAATAAGTCATGGTCATTTGCAAACGTTGGAGAAGCGAGATAAATAAAAAAGGGACGTTACCTGCGCAACGTCCCTCAATGCACGACATCATGTAGCGGTTATTTCTTCATCCTTCTGGCCAATCCAAGCGTTCCAAGCAAGCCTAATCCCAACAAAACGAGCGTTCCCGGCTCTGGGACAGCGCGCGGCGTCGTTGGCTCTGGATTCGGCAGCGTCGGCACCGGCCCGAAATTCTGGCTGCTCTGCGCGTCATGCGAGAACGGCGCGAATTTATTCACCGTGCCGTCAGCGTTTTTCGTGTACAGATCAAAATGCACTGTGTAGCCAGCCGTTAACCCCGTTGTATCCACGCTGAACGATTGGTAAAACAGCGAACCGTTCGCGCTTGCCGTAAAGTTGCCCGGATTATCCTGCACATTATACTCAGTGGCTTTTTGATTGGGATTCAATGTAAACGATGTTTCCGCATACAACGTGCTGAAAATGTCATGCGTCGGCAATCCTGCCGGAGTGCCGTTCGTCATGTTCGCGGAACTATACGTCACGCCATTGAACAAAAATGACCCGAAATTGCCGGAAGTTCCGCTATTATTGTCAATCGCCACGGACAGGAAAAACGTGTCATTCGCGCTGAACTCCTTACTCTTCGAATTAATCAGCGCATACGTCGTGAATTGCGAGCCGGTCGCTGTGACGGTTTCCGTCGTCGTATCATAGAACGACTTGCTGATGTCAAGCTGCAAATATGGCACGGCAAATGCTGACGTTCCCAAACTTAACGCCAGGCTTAACGCTAAACTTAACGCTTTCAAAAATTTCATAGGCTACCTCCATTGAGAAATCGCATGATGAGATTTTCGTCAATATCACAAAAATATTGACGAGTTAATAAATTTTCCGTAATAGGAGTTATTCTTATTCTCTGTTCTTCTTTAATGCATATTGCTTGCCAATGCGCGAGAAATTTTTGCGACGATCACCTTCACCTTGCCCGAATTGCGGGAGAAAAATTATTATTTTCATGAAAAAAACCCATGTTCAATCCTAATATAAGAATAATGTATGATTTCGTAGATTGTCAAGAAATCCGACAATAATTTTTTTTGAAAATTTTTATGAATCCTCATTCTCCCTATTTGATAGGAGAATTCAGCTATTTCGAAGGTGTCGAAAAACCGACATCTTTACGGAAAAATTGACAGTGGGGGCAGACATTTCTGTCTGCCCAAACAGGCGGATTATTCCGCCATATCATCCTTTGCTGGCGAAAACCTGACGGGCTTCGAAGCTGTCAGGTTGTTCATTCGCCTTATCGCACGCCTTTCGCCGCAAAAATACTGATTGTCGCCTGTTCAGAGCCGCATGACGACTCCGCGCAGCAATGTTCTCCCACGCAATCCACCGCCACGTTTTGCAAGCCCGCCGCCTCGAACCATTGCTGAATATCGCCGCGCTCAAAGCCCATCCACCGGTCATGATGCTCGGTGCGCAAAAAATCGAAGCGGTGCGCGTCCAAGTCCGTGATGACGAGTGTTCCGCCCGGTTTCAGAATGCGCCGCATTTCCGCAATCGCACCCGCCGGGTCGTCCACGTGATGAAGGCACATGTTGGCAAACGCATAATCAACCGCGCCATCGTCAACCGGCAGCCGCTCCGCCGTTCCCAGCCGGAAATCAATCGCCTGCGTCTCGCCGAATTTCCGGCGCATCTCCGCGAGCATGGCCTCAGATTGGTCAATCGCAATCACGCTCACGCCGCGCCGCCGCAGCCCTTCGGTCATGAAGCCCGTGCCTGCGCCGACATCTGCGGCCAGCGTCCCCGCTTGAAGCCCTGCCAGCGCAAACGCTTTTGTTTGAATCGCGTCAGAGAAAAATCCCTGCCGCATTGTGTCCCATTGCCCCGCCACATCGTTAAAATATGCTGTGCTGCTCATTTGCGTTTCGTCTCCTTAAATATTGATATTGACGTAAATTTTTCATACTCCTGACCGTTCGCCCTAGCGTGCCGAAGGGCGGGAAGCCTCTCTAAGACGCGCCCTTCGACACGTTCAGGGCGAACAGGCTTCCATTTTTGAAGACGGAAAAACGCAAAAAAGACGCAGCGATTTCGAACAATTATGCGTTTTGGCAAGAATTTTGGGCGCAAGCGCATTGCGAAACGCGGTGATAATCAATAATCGTGCCGTAGCGGTCAAATTCGAAATGGCAGCATTCCAGCAAGTCCTCTTTCAGCATTTGGCGGGCGCGCTGCACACGGGATTTCGCGCCGGAAACCGAGATGCCGAGCCGTGCCGCCAATTCCTTCTGCGAAACGCCTTCGAATTCCGTCAGCAACAGCGCGTCGCGGTATTTCGGCGGAAGCGCGTGAATCATCGGGAGCAATCCGGCGGCGATTTGCTGATGGCGCGAAGGATTTTCAGCCGCCTCTTTCGCCTCATTGCCAAGCGATTCAGGCAGTTCGACGCGCGCCGTTTGGCCGCGATAATGATCAATAATCGCATGGCGGGTGATTTGATACAGCCAGCTTTCCAATTTCGTCTCATCTTTCAGGCTGTCGAGCCGGGCGTGAATCTTGAGAAAGACCTCTTGCAGCAAATCATCGGCAACCGCGTCGTCCATCACGCGGCTCATGATGAATTGCCGGAGTTGGCGGCTGAATTGCTCCCATATCGCCGCAGTGCGCTGTTCCATCGGTGTTGTGTCGTCTCGGTAACGCATGAATAATGTGAATGTTATGGCATGGCGGCGAATAATTCGCGCAACTGCGGCATGGCGATGATCGGAATGCCTTCCTGCCGGGCGGTCGCCTGCTGTTCGGCGGAAACGTACCCCCATTCCACCAAAAACGATTGGACGCCGCGCTGTTTTGAAGCCGCTAAAAAATCCACCTGATCTTCAATATACACGGCCTGCGCCGGAACGACGCCAACTTCTTGCAGCAGCGCGAGCAGCCGTGCCGTTTTTCCGGCGGCCTTGACATACATAATTTGCCTCGCCGGAAAATTGACCTGCTGATACCGGAAAATTTCCAGCACGTCTTCCTGCCGCTTCGTCGTCAAAATATACATGTTATCAAACGACGAACGCGCCCGCAGCATTGCCGCGAAATCGTCGAATAACGGATTTAAACTCAGCCAGACGCCCGGCGCGTGGCGGATCAGAACATCGCGCTCCGCGTAAAAGAGCGCGACATATTCGGCGAGCCGGTCGCGCATGGTCTCGCGAAAGTCGTCAAATTCGCGCTGGCTGCTGATTGGAAGACGCTGTTCAATCGTCGTGAAGATCGGAATGAAATCCTCCGCGCCTTTCAAATATGGGCGAAGCTGCCGGAACGCGCGCTGCGTCTCCGGCGGGATCGCCTGAATATCGAGCAACCGTGAAAATGCGCTCGCGCGCAGGCGATGGTAGGCGTTATAGGTGACAAGCAGGCATTCCCGCGCGCTGTCGCAGAGAACGCCGTCAAAATCGGTCACAAGCAGGTCGAATTTCGTCATATTCTATTCACTTCCCTAATATTCATCATTATCCGCCGCGCGAAATTCTTGCGCGACAAATTCGTTCCATGCGGCGAAGACGAGTTGATCGACATCTGCCGCGCACAGCCGCTCAACAACTGCGCCGGTTTCGCTTTTCAATTCAGGAAATGTCAGCAATAACAGCGCAATGTCGCGCCAATCCGTCCCGGATTTCGGCGAGCCGCGACGATGGGCATACGCAATCACTTTTTCAGCAATCAATTCCGGCGGCGTGACGACCAAAATCCCCATAATGCGCTGCACGCCGGGCAGCGTTCTTACCGGACGCACATCCGCCAAATGCCGGTTGCCGGATTTCGAGACTTGAAACACGCGATACCCTTTCCCGTCGCCAATTTCTCGGACGCGAATCGCGGCATGAAACCGATGGTGAAGATGGGCTTGCAATTCCGAGGCAAGTTCCGCCGCGCGGGTCGAAAGAATATCAACATCCTGCGTCATGCGCGGTTCTGGAACATACGCATTCACCGCCTGCGCGCCGAACAATGCGGCATCATCGCGTCCGCGCAAAAATTCCAGCACCGCCTGATGCAGCGTGGCTAAAAGAATCGGTTCGTTCATCGCAAATTCCCGGAAGGTGAACACCCCGGCATTGAAAGAAAACATCCGCGTCTCGCGCCAGCGTCGCATAGAAATTTCACGCATCGCGTCATGCCTCATTCAAAAGTTTCCACGACGTTCTTTGGCTCAAAACAGCCGCGAAGCGTCCAAAATGTTCTGCACGGCTTCCTGGCAATTCCAGCGCACCATGCCCTGCGCTTCTTTCCGCGTAACGACGCCCAAGCCGC
>CAZCGG010000066.1:7796-8938 GCA_964498135.1 uncultured Candidatus Moduliflexus sp. | reverse complement strand
CAATTCCAGCGCACCATGCCCTGCGCTTCTTTCCGCGTAACGACGCCCAAGCCGCCGACCGGCGCAATCGGGTACAGAATCAGCACGTCATGCTCGCTCATCAGCAGCGTTTCCTGATACGCCCCCAACGCCAGCGATTCGCCCGCCTTCCGGCTGAATGTCAGCGTGTTGGCGATCAATTTCCCGAACGCCTCCGCGTCTTCGGCGCGAAACGCGGGCGAATGCAGCGCATGAATCACGCCGCCGCCGTTGTCCGTGAGCAAGACGTAATCCAGCGATTCGGTTTTATCGCGCAACTCCTGAAGGATCCGACGAAATTCGTGCAGCAGCGTGGGGGAAAATTGCTGCGGCTGCGCGTGCGGCTCTGCGCCGGTTTCGTCGAGCAGCTCGTCATGTTGCGGCAGGCGCGGCTCGTCCTGTTCAACCGTGAACGCGCCGTCCTTCTCCCACGTGAGCAGTTCGTCAAGGGCGACCGTCATGTCGGTAATATCGCGCAGTTCAATGGCGACGATTTCCCCAGCTTGCAGGCGAATGCGGCTGTTTTCCGTCCCGTGTTCGCCAGCGCGCGTCAGATGAATCGCGCCGCTGATGCGCTGCTCTTGGCAAAAGCGGAGCAACTCGAAAAACGGGGTGTTGGGCAGCGTCCCGCTCATTTTCGACGTGCGTTTACGCTGCTGATCAACCCAATGCAGAATGCGTTCGACCCGCGCATGCACGTCATGCACATCGAACGGTTTGGGAATATATTCGTCTGCGCCCGCCTCAAAGCCTCTGATTGTTGACGCCGCATCGCCGCGCGCCGTCAGCAGAATAATCGGAATGGCGCGGGTGGTCGGCTGCTGCTTCAACTGATGGCAGAGTTCAAACCCGTCCATTTCCGGCATCATGACATCGCTGACGATGATGTCCGGCAAATATTTCAGCGCGGCATCAAGCCCTTCTTTCCCGTTCTGGGCGGTGAAAACGGTATATTCGGCGTGTTGAAAAAATTTTTGCAGCGCGAGGAGCGAACTATCGGTATCGTCAATAATCAAAATGCGTCGAGTGGCCACGATTGTGCGCGTAAGCGCGGATTGGAAGCGCATTCCAGCCCGGTTCACGCTTCTCGCTCAAGTTCCTGAATGAGGGTGATTGCGTCATGA
>CAZCGG010000066.1:6533-7696 GCA_964498135.1 uncultured Candidatus Moduliflexus sp. | reverse complement strand
GGGAGCTATTTTCTCGGCGGCATGTTCGTCGGCTTTTTTTCGCCGACGGTGCGGATTTTCGAACCTGCGGCGGGGGCATTTCTCGCCGTGTTAGTGACGGGCTTGTATAGCTATTTCGCCCCGACCTACCGCTATTTCGGATTTTCGAATCATCGGCTGCTCATCGGCGGCGCGATTGTGTTCGTGCTGGCATTGCTCGGCGCGGATGCCGGTGAACGTCTCGCGGCAAAATTTGGAAATCGCGCCTCGAAAGAATATGTGGAAAAATAGGGGGGGATTGCTTTGCCGCCAATCCCCCCCAATGCTCCCTATAATAGGGCATTTTCGCCGCTAAATGTTCTTCGCGGAAAAGGAAGAATCTGCGGGGGAGAAATTTTTTGTCATTTTTTTGTTGAGTTTTCTCTTGCGCATTTATACGTGGTTACATGTTCTTTGATGAGAGGGGTATTGTCGAACGCATGAAGGCTGATCGCAACAAGGTCGCCTCGTGATTGATTTTTGAAAGGGTCACAGGTAACTAAAAAATCATCCGGCAATCGTCGAAGATGTTTGCTGGAGATGAAAAAGGAGTTCAGGGACATGACGAAGAAAAGCTATTCAAAAACGAAAAAGTTTTGCACGGTGACGTTCCGCGTTGGCGCAGAAGCAAACGCCAAAACCGCTTTTGTGTGCGGTGATTTTAATAATTGGGATAAAGAAGCCTCCCCATTAAAAGCCTTGAAAGACGGCGGATTCAGCGCAAACGTGTCGCTGGAAGCCGGAAAAGAGTATCGGTTTAAATATTTCTTAGACGGCGAACGCTGGATTAATGATGAAGCCGCCGATAAATACGTGGCGAATGAATACGGCTCAGAAGATTCCGTGATTACCGTGTGATATTCTTGATTGGCAGCGCAAAGCCCGATCCGCAACGCAAACGCGGATCGGGCTTTTTTTATCGACATCGAACGCCCTCAAGGCGTTTGGCTTCGTTCACCGCATGATTGAGATTGGCTATACAACACGCGAGGCTGCTGGGAACTCTCCTGATATTCCAACACATACCACAACACTTTCCGCACGTACATTCTGGTTTCTTTATACGGAATCATGGCGATGAACGCCGGAATGTCCTGCGCGTAGGCGGCCTGCCACCACGTTTTGACGCGATGCTCCCCGGCGTT
>CAZCGG010000066.1:1853-6433 GCA_964498135.1 uncultured Candidatus Moduliflexus sp. | reverse complement strand
TTCGCCGCGCCATGCGTTTCGACCGCTTCCGCAAATCCGCGCGGATACGCAAGCTGCCAAAATTCCGGCGGCACGTCCTTGCCCCCGAACAAAATCCAGTATGAAAATTGCGTGTGCATCACGTGAAATTGCGCGTGATAATTTCCGGCGCGGGCGTAAAAACGGGCTAATTCGGCGTATTGCGCCGGGCGTTTGGCGTCGCGCTGCACGGCAAACGCCAATTCGTCCGCCGCGAGCGCATACAGCCCGATCCGCGCAAAGGCGGCGGCTTTCTGCTGATGCTCCCGGCCCTGCCGCGTCGTGAACGTCGCCGAATTCTCCCAATTCAAAGGGCGAACCGGCGACGCGCCCAGCACGGTCAGCGCGGGATTCTCCCGCGTGAGCCGCAAAAGCGCGCGCTGGCTCAATCTGCCGAAATAATCGCGGGAACCGGCGTTCAGCGTCTCTCGATAATACGCCGCCGCTTTCGCGTCATCGCGCAGATGTTCCGCCGAACGCGCCGCCCAGAACAGGGCTTCTTGGCGGAGATACGATTTGCGGTACTGGCGCGCCATCTGGTCGAACGCAGTCAGCGCGGCCTGATATTGCCGAAGCTGGTAACGGCACCAGCCGACATGCCACAGCGCCTCACTGCGCAGCGCGTTCTTCGGGTGCGCGGCGAGAAAGGCGTCAAATTCCTTCAGCGCGGCCTGAAGCTGCCCCTGCAATTCCAATTCTTTTCCTTTGAGATACGCGACGGACGCGGCGGACGGACTGGCCGGAAAGTCTTTCAACAAGCGGGCATAGACCGGCTCAAACCCGGCCATGTCGCCGTCGCGGAGATGCAATCGGGCGAGCCGCTCCAAGATGTCCGGCGCGGATTTGCTCGTCGGATTGTCGCGCAGCAGCCGCGCGTAAGACGCTTTGGCGCGGGCGTTATCGCGCAGCGCGTAGAGCGCGGCGGCGCGCTTCATGTCGGCCTGAAACCGCAGCGCGGGCGTCAACGCGCGCGATTGCAGCAAATCGAGCAACGGCAGGGCGTCTCCGGCTCTGCCCGAATTGATGAGCGTTTCCGCCGCTTTCAAGACGCGCGCTGTCGTGTAAAACGACCGCGCCGCCGGATGGTTTGCGGCGATTCGCTCTTCCTGCGCCTTGAACCGGCCATACCACATCGTCCCGACCTGCCTGAGCCGCTCGGCGTGGTACAACGCAAGCGCGGCCTCGAAATCCCCGGCGCGTTCGTGGCATTCCCCCAAACGCAAGGCCGCTTCGGTCATGCGCGGATGGCTGCGCAACGCCTTTTTCGAGCGCAGCGCCATATAACGCTGCCGGGCGGCGGCGTAATTCTGCTGCGCGAAATAGGCGTCGGCATCGAGAAACGCGGCATCCGGCAGCAGGCGGCTCGTCGGAAAACGTTGCGGAAACGGCCGCAAAATCGTTTCGGCGGTTTCGTAGCGGCCTGAGCGCAACAGACTGTCCGCCGCGTAAAATTCGGCGTAATCGGCGAAAAAATGCGCGGGAAAGTCGCGCCGCCAGTCGTCAAACTGCGTCGCCGCGTCCTTGAAATGCCCGGCTTGGTATGCGGCGTAGGCCGCTTGAAAGTGGCGTTCCGCTTCATTCAGTTCACTCGCCCCGACCTGCGGAATCATGAGGAATCTCCAACAAATTATCAGAACGCATATATTTCTCATAAAAAGTTTTTTGATTTCGCGCCAAGGCGCAAAGACGCCAAGGATATTTGGAAAATCCCCTTAGCGTCTTTGCGCCTTGGCGCGAGAAATACGGATTAAAAAAGGAATTTCGCGTGAATATACGTCTGCGTTTCGCCTGCGTCATCATCAAAGCCATGCGCGACGCCGAAGCGCGTCTGACATGCGATTCGCCCATAGAAATAGCCGAGCGTCGCGCCGATCTCTCCGCCCGCACTGTATTTCATGTCCATGTCCTCCGCCGCGTTATCCCACGCATGACCCGCCTCGAAAAAGAGCGCGCCAAACAGGTTCTCCGCGAACGTCAAGCCGTTGAACAGCGTCTTGCGCCCCTGCCAGAGCGGGAAGCGATACTCCGCGCTGCTCAGCGCGAACCGGTCGCCGTGAAACGCATTCAATTTGTAGCCGCGCAACCCGAAACTCGGCTCGCGGAGCAATTCGCTTTCCAGTAAGAGCGACGCGCCGCCGATCTGGAACACGCCTTGCGCCAGCGTGTCGCCGTCGCTGAGGCCGCCCGCGCCGCGCAGCATCAGCACGTGATGCGCAAAGGGCGTCGGCAGAAACAGCCTGAGATCGCCGACCGCTTCGTCAATCGTGAAATCGCTGCCGAACATCTCATCGTACCGCCGATAGCGCAGAAAGGCCGCCAACCCCTTTTCAGGGCTGATTGACAGGCGATATTGCTCATGCGAACGCAGCGCCAATGCCGTTGACGCGCTGCCTAATGTCCCTTCATCGGGATGCGGCCGGGCGAGCGCATCGAGGTCGGTCAGCGCCTCGATTTCCTGATAACCATAGCCGACGGTCAGCGATAATTCGGCGCGATTCGTCTTATACAAGGGGAATTCGGCTTCGATGCCGCCGCCGGTGCGCCGTTCCCAATATGTTTCGTCCGCGCCGTTCGTTTTCGTGAACAAATCGCCATACGCGACGCCACGGTCAAACCCGATCAGCCTGATTGTGGGGAAAAATTGGTTGTTCACATACACGCCCTGCGCGTCAAGGCGCGCGCTTTCCAGCCCGTACCGCAGGAAGACGGCATATTGATGCCGCTCAAGGGTGTCCGCGCCGATGAAACTCGCGCCAAGCTGAAAGCCGTCCTCGTCATATCCCCAAAGCGGCCACGCGCGGGGCGAGAGCGTCTTATAGGCTTTATAGCCGGTTTCCGCGCCGGGTTCGACCGCGACATCCGGCAGCGTCAGCGCGCGCGGCTCGCTCGGCGGCGCGAGGGCGTCCGGGCTGACCGCTTTCCATGCTGACGGCTGAAGCTCAAGACGATGCGCGTCGAATCCTCGACTCGAATAGGCCGTGAACACGAGGAAACTCCCGTCCGACGACACGCTCGGATCGAACGCGCCCGTCAGCGTGTTCGTGATCTGATACAACTGCCCGTTCGACACATCGCAGGCGAAAATATTCGGGACGCCACTGCGGTCGGAATCGAAGAACAGATAGCGATCTTGCAAGCCCCACGCGGGCGAAGCGTCGAGCGCGGCGTCATCAAACAGCCGCCGCAGCCCGGATCCGTCGCGGTTCATGACGCACACATCCTGCTTGCCGTCGCGCCCCAACATTTGGAAAGCGAGGCGCGTTCCGTCGGACGAAAAGGCGGGCTGCCGGATCAACTCGCCATTGTCGCCGGAAAGCAATGGCGTCTGCGCTCCGCTCTCGACATCCAGCAGCATGAGGCGCGAAAGATGCCCGTCAAATTGGATGAACGCGACGGTTTTTCCGTCCGGCGACACGGCGGGCGAGACGGCGCGCGCCCCGCGCGTCAAGCGCGTGACGTTGTTATCGGAAATATCGAGGCGGTACAAGTCGCTGCGCTGATAATACATCTGGCACGGCTCGATTTTTGAAAAATAAACGAAACGCCCGTCCGCCGTGATGGAAAGCGCGTCCGAAAAATCGCCGGATGTCAGGCGTTTCCGCGCTCCGTCGGCGAGGCGAAGCGCAACAAGCGCGCGAGCGTGATGCGGCGAATCCTCCAGATAATAGACCGTCTGTCCATCCGGCGACGCCAGCGCCGCGCCCGTGAAATAGCCGGTTTCCGTCAATGGCGTGGAGACCGTGACCGGCGCGGCCTGAATCGCCTCGATTTGCTGGCGATAGCGCGTTTGCGCCTGCGCCCGCCATTCTTCATGCAATTCCTTGAATGATTTTCCATACACCGCCGCGAACGCATCCTTTGTGAAGCCGGGAATCGGGATGACCTTGCCCTGTTCGCGGCTTAATTGCGCCAACGTCTGCTCGCCGCGCGTTTCCGCGAGGTATTGCATGAACGAAAAGCCGGAAACCAACATGCCGAGATCGCCCGGCCAGAAAGGATTTCGCGCGGCGGCGCGTTCCGCAAGCGGCGCGAGGGAATGTTCCAGCGTTTCCGTGCGCAGCGCCATATCTATCAACGCGGGGCGCGGCTGCCCGCCAAACAGGGCATTCACGAAATACAGGCTCATGCCGCCCTCCATCCAGCCCGAATAGCCGTTATCCTTATAGACTTTGGCCGCCCATTGGCGCAGCGTCCGATCCATGCTGTGGCGCAGAATTTTGGCGTAGTGCGCGACGAACTGCGTCATCATCCACTGGCTGACGCGCACGTCTCCGGCGGGCGTCCCAGCGGTGAGATTGCCTAATTGCATCACCATTGTTCTGCTCGACGATTTGCGCACCAATTCCATGTCAATGCGATCGGAAGAATCTATATGGTCAGTCAACACAATCCGCGTCTTGCTCTGGCCGCCGGTCTGGAAAAATTGGCTCATGGCCTGATGGATGGCTTCCGCCGTTTTTGCGACCGATTCCGCCTCTTTTCGGCGCGATTCCGTAAAAATAACGCGAAAATGCTCCGTGCTGAACTCCCGCCATTTCACGTCGCGGGGATAGGCGTCTGCC
>CAZCGG010000066.1:0-1753 GCA_964498135.1 uncultured Candidatus Moduliflexus sp. | reverse complement strand
GCAAGAAATTTTTACGCGCGCCCGTCTTTTTTCTTTACATGAAAAAAAGCGTAATGGTATAAGCGATTATCTCAATTTCTCGCGCCAAGACGCAAAGACGCCAAGAATATTTAAACAGCAGCCTTCGCGTCTTTGCGTCTTGGCGCGAAATCAAAAAAAATTATTTATGCGCCTCATGCGCGAATGCGGGGAAATACCTATGGAAACGACGCAAATCATGACGATCTTGAAAAACAGCGCCGTGTTCGGCCATTTGGAAGATTCGATGCTGGATACGCTGGTGTTTTTGGGCTACCCGAAACGTTTGGCCGCCGGGGAAGCGATTTACCAGAAAGGCGAGTCGTCGAACGAGCGTTTCGGCATCGTGCTGTCTGGCCGGATTCAGGCGTTGAAAAAGGAGGACGCATTTTTCAAGGAACTCGGCGTCGGCGAGGTGATCGGCGAAATCGCCCTTTCTGAGCCGCATCACAAGCGCACGATGACCTTGCAGGCCGCCGTGGACGCCGAAGTCCTTGAATGGGATGTCAATCATGTCAAGCAGCAGATTCCCGGCGTATGGAGAAAGCTGTTGAAATTGGCGTGGGAACATTTAGCGGAATACAGCGAAGATATTGACTAAGCGGGGGAACTGGCTATGCGCTGCCTGCATTGCGGCGGATGCTGCAAACTGATGTCGCCGAAATCCGCCCCGTTTCGCTGCCCGGATTTGATTCGGCGCGACGGATTATATTTTTGCCGAGCGTATGACCGCAGCCCCGAACTCTGCCGGAGATTCAAGCATGAAGGCTTCGAGTTCTGCCCATACGGATTGAATGAGCTTGGCTTATCGGCCGAGAACGACCGCGCAGAACTGGAAGACCGCGTGGCGCGCGGCGCGGCGATTATTCAAACGCTTGGGAAAACACCGAAGCGGGCAGACGGCTGAAGGGCAGGCATTCCTGCCTGCCCAAAACAGGCAGGAATGCCTGTGCTGCCATTCTAAAATTTCGCTATTTCTTTTTCAATAAAGAAATGCCCGGCGATTGCGAAGAGAGGTCTTCCGTCAGAATATAGGAATTTCCGGCAAAGAGGATTTTGGAACGCTGCGGTTTTTTGAATTCGGGGTCTTTGCTTGCCTGCCCTAACATGTCCTGCGTTTTGCGAATTTCTTCTTTTTGCGCCGCCGACACATTGCGTTCGTCGTATGTCACGCTGAACCGGTCAAGGGATTGCATCTGCACGGTCATGATGTTGCAATCCATTTTCCACGAGGCTGTCATCATCATCTTAATAACCATCGGCGGCTCCGCCTGCTCCGTCGCGGCAAAAATCACCATCTTGCCGTCAGCCGTCACTCGCGTTTCCCCCGGATCAGGCTGCGCGCCATTCGTCACCTCTTGCAGCGTTTTTTGACCGGCATCAAGCGCTTGCGCCGCGCTCACAGCGTCTTTGCTGTCCGTAAAAAGGCCGTCGCCCTGAAAAATATTCCATGTGCCAACCATCTGAGAAGGATTCACGCATTGCGACGTTTTTTTCGTTTTCGCGTTCGCGGGCAGCGCGCATGCGCACGCGAGCAGCAAGGCCAATCCGCCATTTATGATTCTCGTGTTCATCATTCGCCTCTGTGTGCCTGAAAGGTTGTGAAAAATCTTTCGCAGGACTTACGCAAAAAAGTTCGCCCTTCGACACGCTCAGGGCGAACGGTTGGTAAAATGCCAACATCATCACCCGTTCGTGGTGAGCCTGTCGAACCACGTTGCGTAAGTCCTGTGGT
>CAZCGG010000065.1:18390-19540 GCA_964498135.1 uncultured Candidatus Moduliflexus sp. | reverse complement strand
CAAAGTTTCTCTTCGTCTCGCAATATAATTCTTGACGCAAACTCCCCCTGTTCGAAATAGATTTGCAAGCAATGAAAACGACTCTATTTCAAGCCTAATCACCTTTAAACATATCTGGTTATGAAACAACTTCCATCGCAGCGAATCGGATTTTATTTTTCAGAATTAGCCATCACGATGGCGGCGTATCTGCTCGTGTTGTGGTATTTTATCGCGCGGGGCTTTATTTTTACGACATACAACTGGGAAATCTGCGGCTTGATCGTCCTGCTCTTCTTTACCGGAATCGCCCTGACATTCGCGCATCTCCGGCGATTATACCGCGAAGAAACGCAGATTGACCTGTTTGAAGAAAAACTCCCGCCGTTTCAAGCGGCCATGACGCGGCTGCACCAGCAGCGCCTCACGCTGTCGCCGGAACAGCGCGAGCAGACGTTCCGCAAAACGGTTGACGAGCATTTTGCCATGTTAAACGCCTCATTTATCAAAACCCGGCTTGACCGCATTTCCAATATGGTCTTGTTCGGCGCGCTGCCGGATCAAGAAACGCTGTCGCATCTGCTGTCGCAGCAGGAAGACGTGAAGGGCAGCCGCGTCCGCTATATCGCCGGAATCCTCGTCATGGTCGGCTTGTTAGGCACGTTTTTGGGATTAGTGCAGGCCGTCCAATATCTCCAGCATTTTTTCGTGCAGAAGCAGACCGTAGATTTCAACGCCATGTTTTCCGACATGGAGCAGACGCTCGGCGGCCTCGATAAAGCCTTTGGGACGAGCATCGCCGGAATTACGGCGTATTTGGTGTTAGGCTATATGAACATCGTGCTTGGCGCGAAGCAAGCCTATATTCTGAACCGAATCGAGCATCTCACCAGCGAAAGCGTCCTGCCGATTTTTTGGCGGTTCCGCGAAAAAACCAATCAAGACGTGCCATCGCAGGCGATAGAAATTTTGCAGACGATTCCCGGCATTCTGACGCAGGAAATCAGCGCGGTTCTCGAACAAGTCATGCTGCGCACCATCGGCGGAAGTTCGGAGAACCTCAAAAATACGGGCGAATACTTGAAACAAGCGTCGGAAGGGCTGCGCCTGGGGCAGCAGAATTTTACGGAAACCGTGCAGTCGTTCGGCGGATTTCTCTCCAGTTTTCAGA
>CAZCGG010000065.1:6817-18290 GCA_964498135.1 uncultured Candidatus Moduliflexus sp. | reverse complement strand
ATCGAAAATTCCGAAAAACGCCTGAATCACGTGGATCAGATGGTCGAGCAGATGTCCGGCGTCTGGGAACATCATCGCACTGCGTTCGATAATTTGGCGCAGACGATTCAGCAGGAACATGCCATGCTCGTGCAGGCCACCTCGCAGTTGCAGGATTTTTCCTCCTCGCTGTCCTCGAATTTGCAAGAGTTCTTGCGCGTCGCGCAGGATCGCCTGCAAGTGCCGATAGAAAAAGATATTGAAGTGCATCAGCAGCTCATCGAATCGTTCACGCTGCTGACCTCGCTGGTACATGAGATGAAACGCTTCATTTTCGACGAGCAGAACGGACTGAGGCTTCTTTCAACCAGCCTGAATGAGACGTTCGGCGAAACGAAATTCCAGTTTCATCAATTTACCGAACACCTCGACGCGCTGCAAAAGCGGCTGCTTGAGCATCAAGCGCAATTAGCGCAGTCGCAAGAGACGGTGGCGGCCTTTGAGCGGCATTTTGCGTCGAGTTAAGCCGCAGAAAATAATTTCTCTTGACATCTTTGAACGCGGCTATATGAGTTTCATTGTATCATTCAACCTCAAGAAACCACGTTCCTTTGAAAAACGCGGTTTCTTGCCATGATGTTGATAAATCGCTCGTCTCTTGTGAGCGAGTGATTCTTTTTTGAAGAAGGAGTTAGAAAGATGAGTGATGCCGTAATCGCCTTAAATGACGCGAATCTTGAAGAGATGGCCGTCAAGGCCGCGCTGCCAGCATTGATTGATTTATGGGCGCCCTGGTGTGCGCCGTGCCGCATGATTGCGCCTGTGATTGAACAATTAGCCGCCGAATATGCGGGCAAGGCGGTCGTCGGGAAAGTGAACGTGGACGAAAATCCGGCGATTGCCAGCCGGTACGGCGTGACGAGCATTCCAACGCTGATCTTCCTGAAAAACGGGGACGTGAAGGATCAAATGATCGGCGTGCCTGCCGGAAACGCCAAGCGCGTCATTGAAGAGAAACTGAAAAATATGTTGGATTAACCCGTTGCGAGCCGCCAAACGCGCCGAAAGCGTCTGGCGGCTTTTCAAGGTTCACGCATGATTGATTATTTTCAGATTATCCATAAATATATCCCGCCGGATTCTTCCGTGTATCGAGTGTATCTGCCGCACGTGACGTTAGTGACCGCCAAAGCCTTGCGCATTGCCCAGCACTTGGGGCTTTCGCGCGAGCAGCAACGCTTTATCGAAGAAGCCGCCATGCTGCACGACATCGGCATCGTCAAAGTTACGCCGTTCAGCCCGCCGACTGAGGAACAACGCCCGTACATCTGCCACGCGCCGCTTGGACGCGGCCTGCTTGAGGCGGAAGGACTGCCGCGCCATGCGCTGGTCGCGGAGCGACATATCGGCGTCGGCATCACCAAAACGGAAATCGAGGAGCAGCGTCTGCCGCTTCCGGCGCGCGACATGCTTCCCGAAACGCAGGAAGAGCGGATTATCGGCTGGGCGGACTTATTTTACAGCAAGAAACCGCATCGCCTCTGGGAAGAAGCGTCGTATAAACATATCGAGCGCGGGCTTGCCAAATTCGGCGCGCGCCAGCCGGAAGCGTTTCGGCAATGGTCACGCGAGTTCGGCTGCGGCGAATTCGCCCGCTCTCACGGCGCAGGCGAGTAAGCCCCACAGCAGCATTACCACTTCCGAATCCCCCCAGTTATATTCGAACAAGCCCTGCATGAAAAATGCGATTAACGCCCCACACGCGCCCAACGTGATCGCTTGCAAATCCAGATCACTTTTGAGCGCGCGCCGGTACGCCTGATAGGTCGCCCGAAACATCGCGCCCCAGAGCCAGAGAAAACTGATAAACAAGGGGATTCCGCCGACAACGGCGATTTGCAGCAAATTATTGTGGGCGTGGGCGTCGCTGGTAAATGTTATCGGGTAGGCGGCGCGATATTGAGGGCAAAGGTCAGAATAATTGCCATGCCCGATGCCCGCAAACGGATAATCCGCGATCATGGCGAGCGCGCTTTGCCATGTGTACAGGCGTTCCCGGTTATCTTTCGTGCTGAACATGCTGATGAGGCGGTCGCGCAATTCAGAGGATTCCTGCGGAAGCGGCGCGGCGGGCGGCGTCGGCGGCATCATCGAGGTTGGCGCGGCGTTTCCCGCGAATTGCTGCTGATAGCGTTCCACAAATTCCTCGCGTTGTTTTTGCCGCTGCTGCTGCACGAAGACGCTGCCCGCTAACAGAAGCAGCAAGGCTAAAATCGGCAGCAGAAATTTTTTACCCAGCCGGAGCGTTCCAACCACGATAATTCCTAACATCGCGCCTAACCACGCGCTGCGCGTGAACGTCCACATTAAGGCGACGCTGCCCAGCAGCATGGCCGCGAGCCAGCCGATTTTTTTCGCGCGTTCGCGCTGCGCGAGCAGCGATGCCGTCATGAGGGGAATCGCCATGCTGAGTTGACCGGCCAGCGTCATGTAGGAAGAAAAGCCGCTAATCCGCACCGGCGCGGTTAAGTCGTCGTTCAGATGTTTCAGAAAGCTGAACGGCTTGCTTAACCGGAAAATGTCCACTTCAAGATAATGCTGCATGACGCCATACACCGCCACCATCAGCACGCCCGCCATGAAAAATGACAGCATACGTTTCAGCGCAGCGCGATCCGCGCAGGCCAGATAGAGGGGAAAAAATACGGCCATGTCTGCGAGATTGGAAAGGCCGAACAGGCTTTGGCGGACATTGACGGCAAACGGCGTCAGCAGGAACGTGACGGCGAAAAACGCGAGCAGAGCGCGTTTCAGCGCGGTATCGGCCAGGGGCGGCCATTGCCCCGTTGCCATGATTTCCAGCAGCAGCGCGCACACCAAGAGCGCCAAGCAGATGCTCGTTGCGGCGATTGAAAGCGGCAAAAAGAGGAATGCGCCTATCGCGCTGGCGGCGCGCAGGTTGGCCGCATTCGTGAGCAGCCATGTGTGACGAGATGCATTCATCGGCGACATCCTTGAACGTGAAGGTTGACTAGCATGAACACTCCGCATTTTCCTAATTGTCAATGCTTTTTGAGACGCGAGAAAGTCAAGCATTTTTTATGATGCGCACCGAGCGGCGGCGGGAAAGATTTCTTCTGAAAATGCCGATGAATTCGGCGAATTTGGACAAGAATCCTGCGCGAAAATATCTGGAAAAATGCGCCTAATGCGCCTTTGCGGTTTCAAACCGCCGCGAATATTTTTTTGTTTTTTTACTTGACAGTCGCATTTTCCTATGGTAGCTTACTTCGCAATCAGACGAAATAGTCGTAAATTTCCCGCGAGGCGAGGGGAATTTTCCTAACAATTTAGCTATGGAAGATAAAATGTTATGTTCGGAAATAGCAAACAGGTGATAGGACTTGATATTGGGGCAAGCTCAATCAAGGTCATTCAATTGGCGCAATCCAAAAAAGGAACGGAGTTGAAAACCTTTGGAGTGTTGCCTTTAGCTCCCGAAGTGATTGTGGACGGAGCGATTATGGATGCTGAAGTCGTCGTGGATACGATTAAGCAGGCTGTAAAGGAATTTAAGGCCAAGGGGAAATACGCCGCGATTTCCGTCGCCGGGCATTCTGTGATCGTCAAAAAGATTATTGTTGCCGACATGTCGCGGCAAGAATTGGAGGGAGCGATAGAAACTGAGGCTCAACAATACATTCCGTTTGATATTGAAGACGTGAACGTTGATTTTCAGATTCTTGAATCGAACGAAAGCCTTGAATCCGGCGAAATGGCGATTTTGCTCGTGGCGGTCAAAAAGGAAAAAGTTGAAGAACATATTCAACTGATTCGTGAAGCCAGCCTTGATCCGATTGTCGTAGATGTTGATGCGTTTGCGCTTGAAAATGCGTATGAATTGAATTACGAACTTGAGCCGGATTTGGTGGTCGGCCTCGTGGATATTGGCGCAAGCACGATGAACATCAACATTTTGCAAGATGGCGTCTCCAGTTTCGTGCGAGATATTTCCATCGGCGGCGATCAATACACTGAGGCGATTCAGAAAGAATTTAACGTGAGTTTCGATGTCGCGGAACGCCTGAAACGAGGGCAACTCGTCGAAGATATTTCCCAAGATGACGTGCTCGCTATCGTGAACACCGTGTCCGATGACATTGCCGTTGAAATTCAACGTTCCTTTGACTTTTTCCGCGCTTCGACGATGGATGTGGCCGTAGACAAACTCTACCTTGCCGGTGGATGCTCGCTTTTCGGCGGAATTGACCGATTCTTCGAGGAAAAGCTTGGCGTGCAGGTCGAAATTTTCAATCCGTTCCGCAATATCAAAGTTCCCCGCAGATTCGATAAGGATTATATCGAAAGCATTGCTCCGCAGGCGGCAGTGGCTGTTGGTCTCGCCTTAAGGAGGTTAGAAACGCAATGATCAAGATTAATTTACTTCCAAAGGATGCGCGCAAACGTGTCGGCCTGACGCAGCAAATCGTGATCATGGCGATCATGGTTCTTGCTACAATCTTCGGGATCGCGTTTGCGTGGAGTACGCTGGATGGCATGATTGCCCAACGGCAGGAAGAGATTGCACGGACGCAGCAGCGTTTGCAGGAATTACAGAAAGTCATCGAAGAGATCAATAAATTCGAGGCGCAGCGTCAAGCGCTTGAACAGAAATTAGCCGTCATTGCCAAGCTGGAAAAAGAGCAGAAGATCCCCGTTCACATGTTAGATGAACTCTTCCTGACGTTGGAAGATGATATGTGGCTCACGTCGTTCCAGCAGCAAAATCAAGATCTTTCGGTGCAGGGGAGCGCGCTTTCGAACCCGGTGGTTTCCGATTACATGCGAAATCTCGAAGAATCCCCCTATTTCAGCAATATCGAATTAGTCGTGTCGCAAAGTCGGCAAATCGGTTCTCAGACCGTTCGTGATTTTCAACTCAAAGTGATGTTGACGCCGCCGCAGGAAGCCGCCGCCGCGCCCGAACAACCGCAGGAAGCTGCCGCCGCCGCGCCGCAATAAGATGTTTGAAAATGGCAATCTATGAATGACAGAGGAGAATGCTATGGATCCGACGAAAAAAACCGGGCTGGATAAGTTTATTGAGGTCCCTGCAAAGTATAAATATCTTGGGACGTTAGGCGTCTGCGTGCTTATCGCTGGCCTGATCGGATGGTTTGTTTTTTATAAAGGGAAATGGACAGAGATTGAAGCCCTTGATACGCAGCTTGCGGATTTGCAGGTTGAACTCCAAAAGGCGGAAGCCTTTGCGGCACGGTATGATGAATTTAAAGAAGAACTGCGCCAAGTTGACCTCAAGTTGAAAGAAGCTCTGAAGAAACTTCCCGAAGGGCGAGAGATTCCGAATCTGTTGGATCAAATCAACGAATCGGTGATTGATGCGGGCTTGGCAATTCTGTTGTTTCGTCCATCAGGAGAAGCGCCGCAGGAATTTTACAGCGAAGTTCCTGTTCAGATTGATGTGCGAGGGGGGTATCATAATTTTGCGACATTTGCGGATGTCATCAGCAAAATGGAGCGTATCGTAACGTTGCGCGACGTGAAAATCACGCCAGATCCGGCGAATAACACGCTGGGCATTTCATGTCTCGCCGTGACCTTTAGGCAGGCGACGCCGGAAGCCGCGCAGACGGAACCCGCCGCGCAGCCGCAATAATCTCTTGAAAGGGGCAAGGTATTGAGACGATAACGATTCAAAAATGACGAACACGCGTCGTCTCAATATGTTGCGCCATATCGTCCTGTGAACGGATTACGAAGAAGATTCGAGAAGTTAACGTTTCCAACATGCTGGTTCGTTGTCGCGTGCATTGTTTTCGGCGGCTCATTGTTAGGATGCGGAGAACAGACGCCGCCGACGCCGCCGCCGCCGGAAAAGGTCGAAAAAACCGAGCCACCTGCTCCGGCAGAAGCTGCGAACCCTGAAGCCGCCGCGCCGGAACAAACACAAGAGCAACAGGCAGAAGCGGCACCTACGCCGCCAGTGTATGAATACGATCCGACCGGACGCCGCGAGCCATTTAAGCCATTAATCGAAGATAATCCCGTTGAGCCGATAGATGTCATCGTGCCGCCGGATCGAGAAAAGCTGCTCTTGCCGTTGCAGAAATTCGAAGTCAAACAGTTAAAATTGACCGGAATTATTATGGGAAGTCTGGGAGACTTTGCGAAGGTCAGTGCGCCGGATGGCAAATCCTATACGGTCAATGTTGGGACGCCTGTTGGAATTTATGAAGGAGAGATCGTCGCGATTACGGATAATTCCGTTGTGGTGCGAGAAATCATTCGTCGTGAGAGCGGCAAGGTCGAAGAGCTTGAAACCCCGCTTTACCTTAACCCTATCAAAGAAGAGGAGAAATGAGCATGAAACGAGAATATGTGAGACTCTTTGCGTTATGGAGCATCATAGGGATATTCATCTGGGGGTGCGCGAATCCCGATGTGAGTGCCGTGCAATCCTCGTCGTCAAAAACGCCCAGAGCGGCTGCGTCCGTGAACGTTTCTCGCATTTCTGCGGAAGAATTGGTTGGGAAAATGCGGATTACGATTGAAGCCGACGGCGAATTGTCCTATACCGCGTTCAAACTGACCGATCCTCTGCGGTTGGTGTTAGATTTGCCGAACGCGACCACCTCTAACATATCGGAAATTCCCTTTGACAGCCGATATCCGGTCACGCGAATTTCGCCGTTCCAATTTTCTGACGGCAACACGACAAATTCTCGGATTGAAGTGGCGATTTCGCGCTTAGTGCCGTATCAGGTGTTCAGCGATGCCAACCGGCTTTTCGTTGACCTTGAAATGCCAGTGAAAGAAATTGATATTTCCGCGTCCTCCGATTCCTCGCTTCCGCCCGGATTCGAAGAACTCGCTCCGGCAGCGCCTTCGTCTTCAGTCAAGCCGCTTTCGATGACGCCGACGATTGAGCCGGTCACTGGATCGAGACGGATTACGCCGGTGGCGCAAACGCAGCGTCCGACTCTCGAAATCGAAACTCCTCCGTCGAAAGTTGGGACAGTTTCTCCATTGCCTGCCCCCAAAAACGGCGGCTCTGGGATGGCTGTCGTGAAGGGCGTTCAAATTACGAAAATTGATGGCAATACGCGCATTATCGTCTCCGCCAATCGGATTCCCGAATTTGAAATTCGGCGCACCGACGCGCCCGCCCGCCTGACGATTGACTTGAAACAATCGAGCCTTCCGCCCGACACGGAGAAAAAAGTCGCGCCTGAAGACGCCGCCAGCGTTGTCAAACAAGCGCGGATTTTCCAATTAACCAGTTCTTCGCAAGAAAATGATAACGTGGTCAGAGTGTTGGTGGATTTGTTGAAACCGATGAAGCATCAAGTGACCACTGAAAACGGAAAACTGATGATTGATTTGCAGGGCGGATCAGTCTTTGCGAAAGACGAAATGGGGACAGGCGCGGCGCAAGGAACGGCGGATGTGCCGCTCACGACCGGCGTTGAATCTGCGCTCACCGGACAGGCGACTGAAGCGACGGACGAGGGCGTTGCGGGCGAGCCGACCATTCGCGCGCCCAGAACCGGCGAAGAGCGCGAGTATAAAGGCCAATTGATTTCACTGCATTTTCAAGAGGCTGATATTTTAGACGTGCTGCAAGTGATTGCGGAAGTCAGCGGATTGAATTTAGTGGTTCATCCAGATGTGCAGGGAAAAGTCACCGTGCATTTGACGAATATTCCTTGGGATCAGGCGCTGGATATTATCTTGAAGATGAATCAACTAAGCGTGGGCATTGAGGGCAATATTCTTCGCGTCGCCAAGTCAACAATTTTCCAGCAGGAAATTACGCAGCGCATTGATCAGCAGCAGCAGCAGTTGCGCGCGCGCGAACTTCAGCAGCAATTAGAGCCGTTGGAAACGAAGCTTATCACGATTAACTTTGCGGACCCGACGCAAATTGTCACGTTGATTGATAATTATTTTGCGGGATCGCTGCCGGAAGATCAACAGCAGAACCGCCGAGGCAGCATCACGGTGGATACGCGCACGAAGACGTTGATTGTGCAAGATACCGCCGATAACATTAAGAGAATCGAGGAGATCGTTGCCACGCTGGATCGCCGCACTCCACAAGTGATGATTGAAGCGAAAATCGTCACGTTAAGCACGTTTTATGCGAAGGAGTTGGGCATTCAGTGGTTAGGGAACTTTAATGTTGACGCGCAGCATGGCAATGCGTTGGATTACCGGTTCCCCTATTCGGTCAACCAGCAAGATTCCAGTGGGACGGCATCTTTATTCGGCGTGAATTTGCCCGGCTTATCGGTTCCGTATGCCGGGACGACCGGCTGGCTGCGGTTTGGAAGCATTGACGACGTGATTACCTTGTTTGCGCGCATTGATGCCGCCGAAATGGATAACAAGGCGAAAACGCTTTCGCAGCCGAAGATTTTTACGCAGGATAACGTGGCTGCCGAAGTGTCCGCCGGTCAAACTCGTTCGAAGACGACCATTCAAGGCGATAACGCAACAACAGAAACGAAGGAAGTCAACCTGTCATTGAGCGTGACGCCCCGCATTTCAAACGATGGCTATATCAGCATGACCGTGAAGGTGCAGAATGGACGGTTTACCTCGACGGACACGTCAGATTTGACGACGAGTTCCGAAGCGGTCAACAGCGAGATTACGGTGAAAGATGGCGGGACGGTCGTGATTGGCGGTATTTATACCACAAGCGAATATGATAACTTTAAAGGAGTGCCATTCTTGCATAAGATTCCGGTGCTTGGGCATTTGTTCAAATCAACCACCCCGAATCAAACGCAACAGTCGGAATTGTTAGTGTTCTTAACGCCCCGCATTCTTGACCGGAACGTTGTCGCTCCGCAAAATGAAGAGAATACGGAAGCATCGTTTTCATATTAACTCACACGAAACACGAAGGAGCCACGCATGAACGCCTGAGACATCTTCAAAATGTTTCAGGCGTCATAAGACAACACGCATGAAAACAATGTATCGCATGACACAGAATAGATCAGCGATCTTCTCTGCCCTTTTTTGTATAGCGATTGTGGCGTTGGGAGGATTCCTTCTTTTCGAGGGATGCGGAAAATTAAGCGATGATACAGGCCATTCCAGTTCTCCCGTCGGCACGTCGGGAGGCACGGCGATTCCGTATGGCCCGCGCGCATCAATGGGAACTTATACGCTTTCGATTTCCGCAAATCCCACGTCTATTCCGGCAGATCAAACGAATTTCAGCACGATTACGGTCAACTTGAAAAATACGTCTGGATTGCCAACTCTTGGATATACGATCAATTTTACCGCTGACGGAGAGTCCGCAGATAACTTTGGCTGGTTTTATGATCCCGTCTCAAACAAATTCGTCAATAAAGCAGACTCCATTACAGATCAAAATGGCACGGCAACGATTCGATTTTATGGCATCCGCTCAGGAACATCAGTCGTCAAAGCCGATGTTGATATTGACGGAGATGGCGCGCTGGATTTAACGGTCTCGACATCGGTCACGCTGACACCGGGCGGGCCGCCTAACACGGCGGGCAGCTATTCGTTGAAACTCGCGGCTTATCCGTCAACCATTCCGGCGGACATGGCAACGTATTCAACCATTAGCGCAACTCTGACCGATTCAGCAGGCGGATCTGTCGAGAATTTTCAAATAACCTTTGAGTCGGAATTAGGCTATGTGAATAATACGCCAGTGCCAACAAGTACCGAGTATGACAGCAATGGAAGATCGACCGCCGTCTGCTTGACGACGAAAGAAGGAAAATGTTCGATTTATTATTACGGCGATAGGGCGGGTAGCGCCGTAATCACCGCATACGTAACGATTGGTGATTTGGTGAGTCGTTTAGAAACGCGAACGCTCGTGACCGTGACGGAAGGCCCCGGCGAACCGGGCAATGACGTGCCGGGCATCATGTTAATTGCGGTACCGGAATCGCAATATAAAAAGGCCGATCCGGCAACAGGCACCGCTACGACAGATACTGTGACCGTGACGGCAAGCGTCTGGGATAGCACGGGCGATCCGGTTGGCGCAGGAACCTTTGTCGAATTCACTGGAGACCTTGAAGGATTCGGCTATACGGATGAAAAGGGGCAAGTCGAATTAGTCTATCCTTCACGAACGCTTGCGTCGGGAGCATATATCTACTCGATTACAGGATGCACTTACGGCATCCGCCCGCAAGTGACGCAGTATTGTGATGATGTCACGTTCTCAGTTTTTGTGGATGTGACGAGTGGCGATCTTGATGTGACGGTGAAAGCTGCTCCAGAGTCTATTACGGTCAAAAAGAAGACGGTCGTGACGGTGCTGGTGAAATTTGGCGGAAAGCCACAATCTGGAGCCGCCGTTACTTTCCAAACGTCTGGATTGTTGACGCCTACTACGGCAACAGCCACCACGAATTCGAGCGGTCTTGCGCAGATGGAATTTACGGCGGGCAGTCGTGAAGGCTCGGAGACGGTGTATGTATCGGTTGAAACCACGATTAACGGAATTCAGGTATTTGATAATGGCGACGTTCAGGTGACGATTGCCGCAGCCACAACGACAACGACAACGACGACAACAACGACAACGACGACGACAACAACGACAAAACCATAAAGATAAAAGGCTTGCAGAACATGCGGATTCTGTTCTGCAAGCCGCCTGAGAGAGAACGATTGAAAGAGTTCGCACAAAACGAAACAGATTGATGGAAGAGGGAACAAGAGGAGTCACTGAGGACTATGTCATTAGATCAAGAGCTGTTAGCTCAGATTGATAGATATAAAGATATTATGCAGAAAGACCCGAATTCACGGGAATTTCTGACATTGGCGGAACTCTATCGAAAACTCGGCGTCGCGGAAGAAGCGACGAAAATTCTGCGCGACGGCCTGACGCGGCATCCCAATTACGTCGAGGCGCGCCTGGCGATGGCGCGCGTCTATTTAACGCAAGGCCAAGTCGAAGATGCGACGCGGGAATTCGAGGAGGTCATCCGCCAAGATACGGGGAATTTTGTCGCCTATAAGCTCTTGGGTGAGATTGCCATGCAGAAACAGGATCATGAAAAAGCCGCTGATCGCTTTGGCGCGGCGTATAAGATTAAGCCGGAAGATCCTGAATGCAAGGTCATGCTCGATTACATCGGGAGTTTGTTAGGCCGAGATCTCGTTGCCCAGTTTGGCGCAGGAACGGGCGCGCCAACGCCATCAAAGCCTGCTCCTCCAAAAACTGCGGCAAAACCGGCCACGCCGCCGCCAGCGACGGTCGCCGTCGCCCCAGAAGATGAATTTGGCGCGTTTGAAGAGATGGAAGAAATGGAAGAAATGGGCGAAGGCGGCTTAGAAGAGATTGAAGATGTTGATGAATTAGGCGGCCTTGAAGAGGAAGAAATTGAAGAAGCCGGTTTGGGTGGAATTGAAGAATTCGAGCCGGTAGAGGATGTTTTTGACGAAGAGCCTTCACTTGAGG
>CAZCGG010000065.1:5152-6717 GCA_964498135.1 uncultured Candidatus Moduliflexus sp. | reverse complement strand
GATGTATTTCAGGATTTTGATTTTGACGTGTTTGAGCAGGAATTGCTGAAAGACACTCCTTCGGGAGGAATTATTGAAGAAGCCGAAGAAGTCATAGAGGAAGTCAGTCCAGAAGAGGCGGAAACGGTCGAAGCGTTGGTTGAAGAAGCGCCTGAAAGCGAAGAAACGGAACTTCCTTCTGCCTCATTAGCGGAGTTATACATCAAGCAGGATCTTTTTGAAGAGGCCATGACCATTTATCGCAAGCTGCTGCAAAAAGAACCGGCGAATCAGTCTATTAAACAGGT
Source organism: uncultured Candidatus Moduliflexus sp. (assembly GCA_964498135.1). GTDB lineage: Bacteria > Moduliflexota > Moduliflexia > Moduliflexales > Moduliflexaceae > Moduliflexus. The sequence continues at coordinate 6,430 of CAZCGG010000065.1, read as the reverse complement.
GTTAGAAGAAACCAAAGCGTTGCAAGCTTATGTCGAAGGACGAGAATAACAGTCCTCTTTAATGCGTATGATCTAAAAATCATGAACGCCGGATCATGAAGTCGTTGCCTGAGACTTTATGATCCGGTCTTCTTTTCTATCATTCTCGCATGAGGCGCTGTTGAGAACATAACGTATGTACGGAACGAATCAATTTAGAAATGGCTTAAAAATCGAATTGGACAATGAACCATTTATTATCGTGGAATTTCAGCATGTCAAGCCCGGAAAAGGCGGGGCGTTTGTTCGAACAAAATTAAAAAGTCTGATTTCAGGAAATGTGTTGGAACGAACATTTCGGTCGGGCGAAAAAGTCGGCAAGCCCGCGCTGGAAGAAAAACAGATGCAATATTTGTATGCCAGCGATGGCGAATACCATTTCATGGATACGGAGTCGTATGAACAATTGTTTCTGAATGAAGACCAGTTAGGGGCGTGCAAGAATTATCTTCAAGAAAATATCGTCGTCACGATGCTGTTCTATAATGAAAAACCGATTGGCGTTGAGCCGCCGACGTTCGTGCAATTGCGTATCGAGCAGACCGATCCGGGCGTTCGCGGAGACACTGCCTCAGGCGGCACGAAACCGGCGAAGTTGGAAACCGGCGCAAGCGTGCAAGTGCCGCTCTTTCTGAACATCGGCGACGTGATTAAAGTTGACACGCGCACCGGCGATTACATTGAACGGGTGACAAAATAGGCGAGAGACAGGGAGGCTGAACACGGGCGGGAACAATTCCCGCCCGTTCTTTTTTAGGATGCCTGACTGCGACAATGAATCAGGTTCGATAGCGCGGCAAAATCTTGGCCGGATAGGTTTTCAGCGCGGATGTTCTCCGAGAAATTCAACTGCGCAAACGCCTCGTCAAGATGCGCCGCCGAGCAAATGCCCGGCATATTTCGGAGCAAGGCATTTTTCAACGTCTTTCTTCTTGTCAGAAACGCGCATTTGACCATCTGGAAAAATAGCGAGGCATCCCGCACGTCAAACGGCGGCTGTTCGCGCAGGCGCAAATGCACCACCGCCGAATCCACTTTCGGCTTGGGGCGAAAGGCCGTCGGCGGAACGGAAAAGCAATACCGAACGTCGCTGTAATATTGGCAGAGAATGGAAAGCGAGCCATACGCCTTGCTGCCGGGCGAAGCGGCGATCCGCTCCGCCACTTCTTTTTGAAACATCAGCGTGCAGGCATGCAACACGTCCGGGAATTGAAACAACGCCAGCACAATCGGCGTCGC
>CAZCGG010000065.1:3210-5052 GCA_964498135.1 uncultured Candidatus Moduliflexus sp. | reverse complement strand
TGACCGCCTGCTGCTGCGCAAGCCGCTGCTGCGCGTCCGCGTTTGTAAAAAATGCCATCGCCGTCGAAAGCTGGGCGGAAATCTGCTCAAGCTCCTTTTTCTTCTCATCAAGCGCGTAGGAAAGTTTTTCAATCTCCTTATTCAAGACAACGACCGGCGATTCCTGCTTATCTTGAAGCAAATTCGCCTCTCGCAGCAAGGCTTTTTGGCTTTTGATGCGCTCTTGCAGCCGCACGAATTCCGGCTGGAATTTCTGCTCTAATTCGTTCCGCGCTTTCTTATATTTTTTATCTTCTTGCTGATGCTGGAGGATCAGTTTCGCCATTTTATCCTCCAAAAATTTCTGATTTTTGACGCTCGCGTTATAAATCGCCTTGCCGACTTCGGTAGCGTCAGAAATATACTTTCTGAGATCCTGACGGCACTTTTTCAGGTTTGCGTCAACCTCACGAACATCATCTTCCAAACTGTCCAATTTTTTTCTGAGTTCTGCGTCCTGCGCATTAAACTCATCCGTCGCCTCAACGAGTTTCTGCTGATCGCCCTCGATTCGCTCTTGCAGCAGCGTCGGCGAGAGATTCTTCGAGCTATATTCATCGAGCAGCGCGCTTTGCTGCTTGATTTGCTGCTCCAGCGTGTTGATCTCTTTTTCCAGTTCATCCTTTCGCTTGCCCGGCGTTCCTAACGAAGCGGCCTCATATTCTTCCCCGATATTCAGCACTTTTCCAGAAGCGATGGCTGGCATGTCCGGCATGATGGTCAGGCGGCGGAAAATATCGGCGTCTTTGGCAATCGCCGCGTCGAAAAAGAGTTCGACCAATGTTTTGGGATTCGTCTCTTGCGCCGCGCTGAGCGTGTCATAGCGTTTTTGCAATTGCTCGTGCGCGGACGGAATGAGCATCCAGAAAACGACTCCGGCCAGAACAACAAGCCCAACCGCCCCGGCCATCAGCGTTTTCAGCGTCTTTTGCAGTTGCTTCTTGGACGCTTTTTTCTTGACGGTATGATGAAACGTCCCGCTCGCCAAGTCATCAAGGGCTTTTTCAACGTCTGAGAAATCTTCGGCGACGTGGACATGATGGCCGGCAGCCTCAAGTTGTTCTTCCGAGAAGCCGACTTGAACGCTGCCGCCGCTGAGTTCCTGCTTCAACTGCTGCCGTCGGCGTTTTTGAAGTTCCAGCGCCATGCGCCGGTCTTTGCCTTGCAAATCCTTGCCGCATAATTCGCAGCGCGGAAGCCCCATTGCCAAGCTATCAATGCAGCAGGGCGACAATTCTTCCTCCGGCGCATACTCCTGCGTGGCTTGCTGCTCTTCCAGCGCGGGCGCGGAGGAAAGCGTGCTTTCTTCGGCGGCCTGCTCTTGCGCTGAATCGGCCGGCATTGCGACGGTTTCGCCGCCGATTTCAACCGCGCCTAACGACAAATCCAACCCGACGGCTTGCGGCGCTTCAGCCTCTTGCTCGGCCTCTTCGCTCTGCATGGCTTCCGGTTCGCCTTCCTCGCCGTTTCCTTCTTCCCCCTCTTCGTCTTCGGTCATCCCTTCTGGAACGGCGGCGCTGAACGAAAAATCTTCGGAAGGCTCTTCGGTTGACGACTCTGCTTCCGAACCATCGCCGAAGGAAAAATTGAATGAGGAAAAATTCTGGTTTCCCCCGGCCTGCGGCTGAATCGGCGCGCTGATGTGGTCTTGAATTTCTTCGTCGCCCTCCGCTATTTCTTCTTCCTCATCCGAGAAGAACGAGCCGAAGCCTTTTCCAAATCCGCCGCCCGCCATTTCCGACGAGGAAATATCTAACGACATATCGCCGAGCGGAAAATTGAGCGAGCTTTCCTGCGCGGACG
>CAZCGG010000065.1:0-3110 GCA_964498135.1 uncultured Candidatus Moduliflexus sp. | reverse complement strand
GTTCAGCGTTCACCGCTCGCATGAACATGGCATTGACGCCGCAGGCGTTTCATCAGGAAATTCGCCGGAGATTGACCCGGCGCACTCGCACAGATCGCCCTGTTTCATGAGAGCAAACTATTGAATTTTATGCAACATTTTTTTTATAAATTGTGTCAATTGTCAATAATAAATTCAAGTGCTTGAGAAAGAATGACTGTTATGATGCCTCTCGCGTGTTTTCGGTGGCTGTTTCCGCTTTGGAAACAAGTCGTGATGTGTATTTTGCTCGCCGTGACCATCAGCAATCTGTCCATCTATTTTTTGAGCCAGAAGCGATATGCGGTCCGCGTCGAAGAAGACTTTCTCAGCCATCGCGCCGCCTTGAGCGACCTGACGCAGTTGCTCGGCGCGCGCCTGCCCGTCGCGCCGCCAGAGCCATCTGGATTTGACAAGGAACGCGCCGCGCTTTTGTCTCGGTTTTTTGCGGAATCGCCGTCCATCGCGCAACTCACGGCGCGCGACGCGGACGGCCAGATCGTCTGGGGCCGCGAAAATCCCCGCTTTGCCGCCTATCTGCTCAGGCCCGGCTGCATTCTTGCGACCGATTCCCCGGAGCGCCCACTCACGCGAGTCGCCGGGCAGCCTCCGAACGTGCATGTGATTGAGCTTTCGTTCACGCTCGGCGGCGCGGAGACGCTTACCCTGCGCGGCGTGTACGAATTTGCCGATCAAGAAGCGCGCTACGCTCGCATTATGCGCGTGACGTTTTACCTGACGGTGTTTTCCGTCGCCGCGATGATGTTTTTGGGGCTGTTGCTGCTGATTGTCAGCGTGTCGCGGCATTTCGTCGCCAAACAGCAGCAACTCGAGGAATACGCAGTCGCGCTCGAAGAAGCGCGGCAGCATTTGCGGAAAACCCGCAAAGAATTATATTTGTCGGAAAAACTCGCGTCTTTGGGCTATTTGGCCGCCGGAATCGCCCATGAAATCGGCAATCCGCTCGGCGCAGTGTTGGGCTACGTCGAATTATTGCGCAAAAGCAAGCTCGATGAGAATAAACGCGCCGACGTGTTGGAGCGCGTCATGGTGGAAGTCGAACGGATGCGGCGCATTATTCAGGAATTAGTGACCTTTTCCCGCCCGCATTCGCTGCGCCTCGAACGAGTTGACGTAAACCAGACGCTGCGGAAAATGATCGCGCAATTCCCGCCGCCGCGAGGCAAGCGCGTCGAAATCCGCCTGCAATGCACCGATTTCCCGCTTTTCACCGACGTGGATGCGCATAAACTGCAATCCGTGTTCGTGAATATTCTGCAAAACGGCATTGACGCGATTGAAGATCACGGCGACATTCAGATTTCCACGTCGCGCCGCATCCGCGAATCAGCGGCCATGCTCGGCGGCTCCGAAGTGATTGCGATTCAATTTTCAGACACCGGCAGCGGCATTCCAGAAAGCGCGCTGCCCAAGATTTTCGATCCGTTTTTTACCACGAAAGAGCCGGGAAAAGGGATGGGACTCGGCTTATCGCTGTGCCATCGCATTATCGAGTCGTTTCACGGAGAAATTGATGTGAAAAGCGCGCCGGGAAAGGGGACGGACGTGACGGTGTTCCTGTCGCCCGCCCGGAAAAACGAGACGCCCGACGAGGGCGAGAAGGCTGTGTAATGTACGAAAAAGACGAAACAACGGGGCGTCAGCGCATCCTTGTGATTGACGATGAAGAAAATATCCGCTACATGCTGCAACTCACGCTGGAAGATGAGGGCTACGAGGTTGAGCAGGCGGCGGACGGCGAAGAAGGCATTCGCAAAATTCATCAGGGGAGTTTCGATTTCATCATCTGCGACATCAAAATGCCGAAAGTCAGCGGTTTAGAAGTGCTGGCGTCCGTGATTGAATCGTCGCCGAACGTGCCGGTCATCATGATTTCCGCGTTCGGCACGATGGACACGGCGATTCAGGCGATGAAGCAAGGCGCATACGATTATGTCATGAAGCCGTTCAAGCACGATGAAATCCTGCTCACGCTCAAAAAAGCGCAGGAACGGGAGCGGCTGCGCCTCGAAAATCAATTTCTCCGGCAGGAAGTGGAAAAAAAGTACCGCTTTGAAAACATTATCGGCAAAAGCGCGGCAATGCAGGATATTTTCAAGAAAATCGAGAAAATCGCCGATTACAAAACGACGGTGCTTGTGACCGGCGAAAGCGGCACGGGCAAGGAACTTGTCGCCAAAGCGGTGCATTACGCGGGCGTGCGCCGCGCCGCGCCGTTTATCGCCGTCAACTGCGGCGCGATTCCGCTTGAATTGCTTGAAAGCGAACTCTTCGGCCACATCAAAGGCGCGTTCACCGGCGCGATCAATCATCACGCGGGGCTGATTCTTCAAGCGAATCACGGGACGCTTTTTCTCGATGAAATCGGCGAACTGCCGCTGGCACTGCAAGTCAAGCTGCTCCGGTTTCTGCAAGAAGCAGAGATTCGGAAAGTCGGCGACACGCGGACGGTGAGCGTGGATGTCCGCATTATCGCCGCCACGTCGCGCAACCTCGCCGAAGGCGTCAAGCAAGGCGCGTTCAGGGAAGACCTGTTTTATCGCCTGAACGTCGTGCCGCTCCATCTGCCGCCGCTGCGCGAACGGCGCGAAGATATTGCGCTGTTAGTCCGGCATTTTCTCAAGAAATACACGGCGGAAACCGGCAAGCCAATCCGCGACATTGCGCCGGAAGCGATGAAAGCGATGCTGGAATATGAATGGCGCGGGAACGTTCGGGAGTTGGAAAACGTGCTGGAGCGGGCGATTGTCATGACCGAAGGGGCGACGATTACGACCGAATATCTGCCGGACGATTTGCGCAGAACGCAGACCGAAATCGCGCTGAACATCCCCGAATCGCGGCTGTCTTTGAAAGAGGTGCTGCATGAAGTGACGGCCTTGACCGAAAAAACCATGATCGCCCGCGCCCTCCGGCATACGGAGAATAACCGGACAAAGGCGGCGAAACTGCTGGACATCAGCCATCGCGCCTTGATGTATAAGCTGAAAGAGTACGGTTTGTCGTAAAGGCGGCGAGGTGGCGTGATGCGCGCTTTTTTGCTTGACAAAATGTTTTGCTTGTTCAAAATA
>CAZCGG010000064.1:6923-20029 GCA_964498135.1 uncultured Candidatus Moduliflexus sp. | reverse complement strand
CAAATTATGCAAGGAACGTCTGATAAATTGCTGCTCGCGCTCGTGCTGATTTTAGTCGCGTTCGGCGTCGTCATGGTGTATAGCACCAGCGGCCTGCACGCCGAAGAGCAGGGCAATCAGCATCATTTTCTGCTGCGCCACCTGATTTCCGTTCTCGTCGGGCTGACGGCGATGGCTATCGTCGCCGCAATTCCCTACGAAGTCTATCAACGGCCGGGCGTCGTCTATTCCTTCCTGACGCTTGCGTTCGCGCTGCTCATCTTTACGCTGATTCCCGGCATCGGCGCGAAAATCAACAATGCCCGGCGCTGGCTGCCGCTTGGCACGTTTCGCACGTTTCAGCCGTCGGAAGTCGCCAAACTGATTCTCGTCTTCTATTTTTCGGCGTATATGGTCAAAAAACAGCCGAAAATCAGGAGTTTCAGCTACACCGTCATTCCGTCGCTCATGATTCTCTGCGCGTTTTTTTCCCTGATATTGATGCAGCCCGACCTCGGCACGGCCATCAATATCGTGTTGATTGTCATTCCGATTATGTACATCGCCGGAGTGCGCCTCGCCCATTTAATCGCGGTCAGCGCGGTCGGCATCCCGCTGATTTCCTTCATGGCGTGGACGAATCCATACCAAAAAACGCGCATTTTGATGTTCATGAACCCCTGGCAGGATCCGCAAGGCGCGGGGTATCAATTGATTCAATCGCTCATTGCTATCGGCAAGGGCGGTTTGACCGGCGCGGGGCTTGGACAGGGGCAGCAAAAATTGTTTTACCTGCCAGAGCCGTATTCGGATTTCATTTTTTCAACCATTGGCGAAGAATTGGGGTTTCTCGGCGCGGTGATGCTGATTGTCTTATTCAGCCTGCTGTTGTGGCGCGGCGTCATCATCGCCATGAACGCGCCCGATTTATTCGGCACGTGCGTCGCGTTCGGACTGACGCTGCTGATCGGCGTGCAAGCCATCATCAATCTCGGCGTGGTGATGGGGGTGTTGCCGACAAAGGGCTTGCCGCTGCCGTTTATCAGTCACGGCGGCACGTCCCTCATCGTCTGCTTATCGGCGGTCGGCGTGCTGCTGAATATTTCCCAGTTTTGCCCCGAATTGCGCTGGAGTCTGCCGCAATCCGCCGGAAATCAGCCGCTTCGTTAACGAGTTGGCGATGATATGTTGCCATGACACGCGCACGAAATGAAAAACAGGAGTGTCAAATCTTGATTTGACGGCGAAATGAACATTTCGCGCTCCTGATTTACACGGGAGGAACGCATGAAAAAATATATCGGCATTTTGACATCCGGCGGCGACAGCCCCGGCTTGAACGCCGCTATTCGCGGCATCGGCAAAGCGGCGTTGGGAACGCTGGAAATGCAGGTGATCGGCTTTCGGGACGGCTTTCGCGGGTTAGTCGAAAATCGCACGGTCACGCTCGACAGCGATATGCTGTCCGGGATTTTGACGCTTGGCGGCACGATTTTAGGCACGAGCCGCGACAAGCCGCACCGGATGCCGATTGGCGGCAAAACGCTCGACATGACCGACGCCATCGTCGAAACGTATCAGAAACATCATCTCGACGCGCTGGTTTGCCTCGGCGGCGGCGGAACGCAGAAAAACGCCTATCATCTGCTGCAAAAAGGGCTGAACGTCGTCACGCTGCCCAAAACGATTGACAACGATGTCGCCATGACCGACATCACGTTCGGCTACGACACCGCGCTCGGCATTGCGACGGAGGCGGTTGACCGCCTGCATAGCACGGCGCACAGCCATCATCGCATCATCGTCGTGGAAATCATGGGGCATAATACGGGCTGGCTGACGCTCGGCGCGGGGATTGCGGGGGGCGCGGACGTGATTTTGATCCCGGAAATTCCCTATGACATTCACAACATCGCCAAAGCGATTAAGCGACGCAGCCGTCACGGCAGGCAGTTCAGCATCGTAGCCGTCGCCGAAGGCGCGATTTCGCAAGAAGACGCAGGGTTGCTGCAAGCCGCCCTCAATGCGAAGCTTGATGCGAAAGAGGGCAAAGAGAAAAAAAATGCGGCGCAGAAATTAACGGAAGTCGAGGCGCAGGTCAAAGGCAAAACGCTGCAACTGTCGGAACATCTTGAAAAATTGACCGGGTTAGAATCGCGCGTGACGATTTTGGGACATTTGCAGCGCGGCGGAACGCCTTCTGCGGCGGATCGCCTGTTAGCGACGCGGCTCGGCACGGCCTGCGCGGAATTGATCTCGCAGGAACACTACGGCGTCATGGTGGCGTCGCGCGGCGAAGGCACGGAAGCCGTGCCGCTCGAACAGGTCGTCGGCAAGCGCAAAATCGTGCCGTTGGATCATCCGTGGATCCAAAGCGCGCGGCTTGTCGGCACGAATTTAGGGGATTGATGGCATGAAACCCCCTGACAGATTGTTGAAATCTGTCAGGGGGTTTTATTTATTCGGTAAACAGCGAGGCGATTTCAAACTGTTCGATGTCGCGCAGCATTACCGTGTCGTCCGGCTTCGACTCGAAACGCCCGGCGGCATCGAGAATCTTCGGTAGCAGGCGAATGTCGGCGGACGTGTTCAGAAACACCTGCGGATTCCCCAACGCCCAGTGCGCCGCGTGATCAATCGCGGATTGGTCGTCAAGCGGCTCATACCACGTGGCATGCGTCGGGACGCGATCCCCCCAAGGACGGCGGCACATCGTCTTAATCGCCTGCGACGCCACTTGGCGCGCTTGGCAAAGTTCCAACAGCGCGCGGCACGCCGCCGAATACGCAGGGTCTTGCATCAACACGAAATTATACGGAAACAGCACGCTGTCGAAATCGAACCGCTCCAAGCTGTGCAGCAGCATGTTCGGCGCGTTCAGGCCGTGCGAAGTCACGCCGAGAAAGCGCGTCAAGCCCTGTTCGCGGGCTTCGAGAAACGCCTCTAACGCGCCGCCCGGCCCCATGGCAATTTCCCACTCTTCCGGCTTGATCATGCAGTGCATCTGCCAGAGGTCAACCGCATCGGTTTGCAGCCGATCCAACGAGCGATGCAATTCATCTTTCGCATCTCGGTATGTCCGTTTTTCCGTCTTCGTCGCCAGAAAAAACGTCTTGCGATGCCGCGCCATCCAGGGGCCGAGCCGCACCTCCGATTCGCCGTAGCTCGCGGCGGTGTCAATGTGATTGATGCCATAAGAAAGCAGCACCTCCAACGCGCGATCCGCGTCGTCTTGCGTCACATTGGAAAACGCCGCCGCGCCAAAAATCGCTCGCGTGCTTGCGTGGCCTGTCCGTCCAAAAAGTTGTGTGGCTATCATCGTGCATTCCTCCCGTAAATAGGGTTAATTGAAGATCAGTCACGCTTTCACCAGCAGCATGCGCCGCACCTGCTTCGGGTTGGTGGCCGACTGCCATGATTGATCCAGCATCACCTCGAATTGCGCGAAGATTTCCGGCTCGTCGCGTCGCAGTTGGTCGTAATGCGCCGATTCCATCAGCACGAAGACCGGCTCGGCCTGATTGACGTACTTCCGCAGCGTTTCGACATCCGTAACCATTGGCACGACGCGCTGCATGTAAAACGACGAGGCGTAGCCTTCGTATTTGTAATCAATGACCACCTGCGTTCCGGCGATTTGCGCGGCTTGCCGCAAAAAATCCTTGCGCGAGCGATAGCGGTTCATTTCGGGAATGATCGTCAGCAGCGCGAACAGGTATAGCAAGACGGTTGCGCCCGTCAATAGGGCAAACTGCCGCCCGCCCTGCCGCTGCCTCCATGCCTGAAGCAGCAGCGCGGCGCATCCGAGCAGCAGCGCGCCGAATATCGCGCTGACGGCGAGATATTGCGGCAGCATGACGCGCGCGGCAATCGGCAGCCCGATGCCCAAAACGCCTAACAGACCGGCAAAGACGACGACCGGAATTTCGATCCCTTTCCAGGCCCAGCGCCGCGCCGCGCCCTGCCGCATCGTCAGGTAATCGTCCCAGTATTTCGCCGTCAGAATGGCGAGAAACGGGTAAATCGGGAGCAAATAATATTCGCGCTTGCTGCCAACGGACGAAAAGAGCAGGAACGTCGTCAGGCTTGCGGCGATGACGAGCAGATGCGGGCGGGAAATCGCGCGCTCTTTGCGGCGGGCGAGTAGCGAACCAATCATGCCGGGCAGAAACAGCGCCCAAGGCGCAAACGCGGCGAGCGACGGGATGTAAAAATAGAACGCCTCTTTATGCGGCGTTTCGTCCGGCGCGGTGTAGCGCCCCAGCGTTTCCTGAAACAGAATATCGAAAAAATCCGGCACGCGCCGCGACACGACGATGAACCACGGGAGCAGAATCCCAAGAATCACAAGCAGCAGCCACCAAGGCTTCATTTCCCAGATCAGCGCGGCGTCGCGCGTCAGCAGGATGAACGCCGCGACCGCCAACAACGGCACGGCAATGCCAATCGGATTTTTGCACAAATTCCCTAACGCGAGGCAGGCGGCGGCCAGCAAGAACATAGGCAGCCCATTTTTTCGCCGCGCCACGCTGTCGCGGCGCATCCGCAGATCGCCCGCCGCAAAGCAAAAGAGCGTGGCCGTCGTGCAGCACGTCAGCATCATGTCCACTTCCGCGCTGCGCGCCATGCCGTTGTACAAAAAGCTCGTCGCCAGAATGATTCCGGCGAACAGCCCGGCGCGGCGCGAAAAGATGAGTCCCGCCCAGAAATAAGTCACGATGACGCCGAGCGTTCCGGCGATGAGCGACGGCAGCCGCGCGCTTAATTCGTCAAATTTCCCGGTCAGCGTGAACGCCGCCGCCGCCGCCCAATAATACAACGGCGGCTTCGTGACGAACGGCTCGCCGTTCAGATGCGGCACGACCCAGTTGCCGGACGCGACCATTTCGCGGCTGACTTCGGCGCGGCGGGCTTCGCCGTGCCGCCCCCAGAAATGCTGCTCTCCGGCTTTAAATCCGAATACGATGCCGCACAGCAGCAGTAAAATCATCAAATTGACGCGATGGTGTTTCATTTGCTTGTTTCATCCTTGTCGGTTGCATTCGTTTCATGTTCTTCGGCCCCGCCCGGCTGCCGCGCCTGAAGTTCTTGCGCGATAAATTCGCGGAAATCGCTGACTTCAAGGTTATTCGCGTGGGCAATATCTTTCAGCATCTTTTTCGGATCTGTGTCCGCCGGAAGCGTGAAATGCGCCAAAATTTTTTCGGCAGGCACGCGAAATTCCTGCGCCACGCTTTCCAGCGTCATGCTCCCTTTAATCAAGGACGGATTCTTCGCGCCCGACTCATCCGTCACCACGTCTGTCGCGGTGGCGAAATTCGTCTGCCAGATGCCGGTCAGTTTGGCGATGCCGACTGGCGCGAAAAAGACGAGCAGCGCGGTAAGGCCGTACATCAGCCAACTTACCGGCTTGTTCGGCGTGACGTGATACACGAGCGTATTTTCCACCGGGCAGACGTTCAGGCAATCGCCGCAGGAAAGGCATTGCGCGCTTGTGACCGCCGAATTTGCGGCGATTTCGATTTGCGCCGGGCAAACGGCGTCGCATTTTTTGCAGCGAATGCAGCTTGTGGCATTCCGATGAATTTTTGTCGGCGAAAATTTTGAGACCATCGAAAGAAACGCCCCCATCGGACAGAAATAGCGGCAGAAATTCTGCGGCAGCCAGAACGAGCCGAGCAGCGCGGCAATCAGGAAGATCGCGCCGACCAAAAATTCGGCATAAATTTCCTCGACGCCTGTGGCGAGATGCGCGTAGGCCGCCCACGGATCGTAATAGGCGTACACGAGGCTTCCGACCGTCCACGTGAAATAGAGCGACGCCGCTAAAATCGCGTATTTCACGCCGCTCAAGACCTTCTCTGCCGTTGCCGGAACGGTGAGCTTGCGGATTTTCAAAGCGCGGGCGAGGCGGTCGCATAGCATTTGCAAGGTGCCGAGCGGACAAATCCAGCCGCAAAACGCCCGATTCAAGAGGATCGCCAGCAAGACGCTGCCGCCGAGCAGCACCAGTGTGGCCGGGAAAATTTTTTGAACATAGCTGCCTGAGGTGAGCAGTTTATACAGCGATTCCAGCCCGCCGAACGGGCAGAAAACGTGCGCGTTCGGGGCCGCCAGCACGCCCTGCAATTGGTGCATCACGGCGGCATAGGTGATGAAAATCAACACGGCGATTCTGACGAGATATTGCGCGGCGCGCGTTCCTGTTGTGGCGTTCATGCGTTTCTTCTCCCTTGAAAATCGGCGGAAGCGCCGCGCGTAAGTTTAACGGCAACACTCAAACGCGACGATTCCGTCTATTTTTGTTTCAACGTCTTCTCTGAAAATTCTCCTTCTATGTAAATCAGAAGTGCGAAATCTCGATTTCGCTGTCAAATCAAGATTTGACGCTCCTGTTTTCATCTCGCGCGTATGTCATTTCATGTCATCAACGACTCTTGGGAGAAGCAAGGGGTGGGTGAAGCAAACTCAGGGTCAACCCACCCCCAGCCCCTCCCAAGAGGGGAATTTTCGAGTGACTTATTCCGTCGCCGTTGGCGGTTGTTCATGCGCGGCCTCAAGCCGAAAGAACTTGACCGCCTCGCCGAGAATCTGCGCTTGCCCTTTCAACTCGGCGGACGCGGTCGCAAGCGTCTCCGCCGTCGCCGAATGTTCCTGCGTAATTTCGTCCAATTGTTGAATTGCGCGGTTGATTTGCTCAACGCCGCTATCCTGCTCGCGACTCGCAAAGCTGATTTCGCGCACGAGTTCGGCGGTCGTGCGAATATCCGGCACGAGCCGCGTCAGCAGCGCGCCCGCATTCTCGGCAATGCCGACGGACGACGACACGACCTCCATAATATCCGTCGCCGCTTGCTGGCTCTGTTCCGCAAGGGCACGGACTTCCGACGCGACCACGCCAAAGCCTTTGCCGTATTCCTGCGCCCGCGCCGCCTCAATCGTCGCATTCAGCGACAGCATGCGGGTTTGGCGGCTGATGTCTTCGATGACGGCGATTTTCTTCGCAATCTGCCGCATGGCCTGCACGGTATCCTCGACGGCCTGCCCGCTTATTCCGGCATCTTCTGCGGCTTTGGCCGCCAATTGCTCGGTTTTGACGGCGTTGTTCGCGTTTTGGCGGATATTCGCGGACATTTGCTGCATCGAAGAAGAAACTTGCTCGGTCGAAGCGGATTGCGCCGCCGCGCTCTGCGACATGTCCGCCGCGCTGATGCTGACTAATTGGCTTCCATCCATGACCTGCCCGGCCGCGTCTTTAATATTTTGGACAAACTGGCGCAATTGCGTGAGCATGCGCTGGATGGCGCTTTGCAGTTGTCCGATTTCATCGTGGTGCGTGACATCAACGCTGATGGCGAGATTTCCGGCGGCGAGTTCTTCGGCCACGCTGATGGCGCGGAGAATCGGGCGGAGAATCGTGCGCGTCAGCAGCCAGAGCAAGAGCAGCGCCAACAGCGCGCAAGCCGCGCTGATGGCGACCATGCGCCACAGATCGGCAATCGTTTCGCGTTTCTGCGCGTCGGCGGCGGCGGTAATTTTTTCGAGCGGCACGAAGATTTTGACCGTCCAAGGCGTCTGCGTCAAGCCAACATGAATCGGGGTAAAGACTTCCAAATTCTCGTTGAATTTCTCAATAACCGTTTCGCCGCGCTGCGATTCGCTCGCCATTTCCCGCACGTCCTCGTCCGCGTCGTCTTCGCCAAATTCACTGACAGACTTTCCTCTCAGTTCCGGCCGGCCGCTCGCCGCCGCTATCGTTCCATTATGGCTGATTATCAGCATCTCCGCCGTGCCGCCATACAGCGCCGCCACGCTATTCGTCAACTGCTGCAAGGCATCGAAGTTGAAATCAACTGCGACCGCGCCGAGAAATTCATCGCCCGCGATGACCGGCACGGCGAGCGTCGTCATCAGGGTATCCTTCCCCTGAACGGCATAGTAATATGGATCTAAAATCTGCTCCTGCTTCGTTCGTTTCGGAAGCAAATACCAATTGCCGCTGCCTTCGGTTTCATAGTTGACAAGCGGCGCGACGCTTGCCGCGCCGTCCGCGCCGCGCGTCCAATACGGAATGAAGCGGCCGGTCTGATCATGCCCGTCAGTCGCGGCGTAGAGCTCATCCAATTGATCGAACATGTTCGGCTCCCAGGCCGTGCCGATCCCAAGTATGTGGGGATTTTTCTCCAACACCGTGCGAAGAATCCCATTGACAGCATCGCGGCTCATTTTGAATTTTGCGGACGAGTTTTTGATGCTCGATAGCATGTCGGCAAGCGTGCGCGCCGTGTCTAAGCCCACTTCAAAGTCAGCCTTGATCTGGCTGGCGTATTGTTTGGCAAGCGACGCCACATACTCTTCTGCGGCTTTCACGGCTTCTTGACGGTTTGCCTCGGCTTTCTCGGACATGGTGACGGCGGCATACGCGACAATCAGCGCGGCGGTGCCGAATAAACAGCATCCCGTCCAGAGGGCAATTTTTATTTGCAACCGGTTAAATATTTTCATAATCACTCTGGCCATGCCCTGTTCTTCCAACGATGGATGGGCAGGGCATGGCGTTCGGCTATTCCTGCGGCGGCAGCGCTTCCAGCAGAAAACTTGCGTCAACAAGATCTTCTGGAGCAAATTCTTTTTTTAATGCCTGATTTTCAGCCAACACGTCGCGCAACTCTTTGCAATACGTAAAGACGCTGCCGCCGGGCTGATGATTGATTCGCAGGGCGTTTGCGTTATGAATGCGGACGCCGGACAGCACTTGGCGCAATTCAGCGTCAGACATGGGCGGATTGGCTTCAAATGTCTTTTGGTTGAGAATCGCCGCGTATTCTGTCCAGTTCGCCGGATTTTCGAGCCAGGCCACTGCGTCCACCCAGCCGCGCAGGAATTTCACCACGTCTTCTCGCGGCGTCGCGTTCAATACCTCCGTCAGCATGACGATGCTGTCCGCGATGCTGCCGGGGTACGTTGCGCTTGAGGCAACCACATCCGCAGCCCCGACCTGTTCGATTTTCAGCGCAAACGGATCGTAGCAGATCGCCATCGGCATCGCGGTGGCAATAAATTCTCCTGGCAAATCTTCGGCGGCAAATTCGACGCGCTTCACGTCAGAGACTTTCAGCCCCAATGTGCTGAGGTATTTATGCACCATGAGCAGCGAGGCCGAAGTCATATCATACGTTCCGACGATTTTCCCTTTGAGATTCGCTGGATCCACGCCTTTGCGAAGCAGAATTTTATCTCCGCCATTCGACCAGTCAATTTCGGCCAGCACCGTCACAGGGATGCCGTCCATAAACATATCTGCCCAAAACCCGGTAATGTCAACCGCAAAATCAATCCGTTTTTGCGCCAACGCTTGATGCACGTCGGCGTTGCCGTTCAGCATAAATATGGCGACATCCAGCCCCGCCGCTTTCCAAATCCCTTTGGCGTCGGCGACATTCGCCGGAGAATAGCCCGCCCAGCGCACCATGCCGATTTTGTAGGTTTTCGCCTGAGCGACGCCGCTCAACATGATGACCGCTGCCATCATCATGACGATTCGTTGTTTCATCATTGCCGCCTTCCCGCGTTGCCGCCCGCGCCGCGCCCATCTGCGCGACGCGGCGACTCGCCGGACTCCTTGGTTGATTGATGTAGGAACGTCTGCGAGTGTAGAAAAATCCGTCTGTTCACACGATGCATACAAACGCATGACACCATGAAATGCGTAAGAAATGCAACTAATTTTTTGCGGAAAAATCCGACAAAAAATGATATGAAAACTTCAATAAAAAAGTATGGACAAAAATCTTGCATCAATGGAAAAGGGTCTTGAAAAAGGAACAGGCGGCAGTTCTTCGAAACATCTGCCGCATGTTAGAGGCGGGAAGGCGTGGATGTTTGTCCACGACAAAAGGCGAACAGGTGAAGCAACTAACCATCAGCAAAGGAGACCCCGGCTATGGCAACCCCTCGAATTGATATTGATGAAATTGAACACGCGAGTATTCTGAGTAAACAAACGGAAGCGTTTCTTAATACGTTTATCAAACGGCGGCTCTATACATTGGCAAAAGACCAATATTCCGCCACGGAACGGGACAATTATTTGAGCGCAGCCCACGCCGCCAAAGAGCATTTAGTCGCGCGGTGGACGAAAACGCAGCAAGAATATTATCATCAGGACGCCAAGCGGGTCTATTATCTTTCGATGGAATTTTTGACCGGCCGCGCCTTAGGCAATAACCTGCTCAATTTAGGGCTGTATGACGAATGCAAAAAATCGTTAGCGGAAGTTGGACTCGAATTGGAAGATTTGATGGAATATGAGCCGGACGCCGGATTGGGCAACGGCGGTCTTGGCCGATTGGCCGCGTGTTTCATGGATTCGATGGCGACGCTGGAACTGCCGGGCTACGGCTACGGCATGCGCTATGAATACGGCATTTTCGAGCAAAAAATCCGCGACGGCTTCCAGATTGAACTGCCGGACAACTGGCTGCGCTACGATAATCCGTGGGAAATCGCCCGGCCAGAATTTATTTATCCGGTGCATTTTTACGGCGAACTCCAGCAATATCCCTTGAAAAAAGGTGAAACCGGCTATCGGTGGATCAACACTGATCCGGTGATTGCGATGGCCTACGACATGCCGATTCCGGGCTACGGCAACAACACCGTCAACACATTCCGCCTCTGGTCAGCCAAATCGAGCCGCGATTTCAGCCTCGAAGATTTCAACCGAGGCGACTACATGCAGGCGGTTGAGCATAAAAGCGAATCCGAAACCATCACGAAAGTGCTGTATCCCGAAGACAGCACCATGCAGGGCAAAGAACTGCGCCTGAAACAGGAATATTTTTTCTCGTCCGCCTCGCTGCAAGATATTCTGCGGCGTTACGACAAAATTCATGACTCGATGAATGAATTCCCGGACAAAGTCGCCATTCAATTGAACGATACGCATCCCGCCCTGTCCGTCGTAGAATTGATGCGCATCATGATTGACGAGCGCCATATTCCTTGGGAAAAAGCGTGGGATATTACGACGCGCACGTTTGCCTACACGAATCACACGATTCTCCCCGAAGCCCTCGAACGCTGGCGCGTCAGCCTGCTGGAACGGCTGCTGCCCCGCCATTTGCAATTAGTCTATGAAATCAACCGCCGCTTCCTTGATCACGTCTGGGTGCATTCGCCGGGCGATTATGACCGCTTGGGGCGTACGTCGCTGATTGAGGAAGGCCATGAAAAAATGGTGCGCATGGGGAATTTGTGCATCGTCGGCAGCCATTCGGTCAACGGCGTCTCCGAATTGCATACGGACATCATCCGGCAGCGGATTTTCAAGGATTTTTATGAATTAGACCCGGAAAAATTCAACGCCAAAACCAACGGCATCACGCAGCGCCGCTGGCTGATGCTTGCCAATCGCCGCTTGTCGAACTTGCTGACCGAGCAGATCGGCGATAAATTCACGACGGATTTGTACGAATTGAAAAAAATTATCCCGTTGGCAAACGACGCCAAATTCCAGAAAAAATGGCGCGAAGTCAAATATCAGAACAAGGTGGATTTCGCCAATTACGTGGAGAAAAATTTCGGCTACACCGTGTCGCCGGACTCGCTGTTCGACGTTCAGGTCAAGCGCATGCACGAATATAAACGGCAATTGCTGAACATCATGCACGTCGTGCATCTGTATAATCAGATTCGCCAGAACCCGAAGATGGAAATCGTGCCGCGCACGGTCTTCTTTGCGGGCAAGGCCGCGCCGGGCTATCTGATGGCGAAATTGATTATTAAATTGATTAACTCTGTCGCCCATTTGGTGAACGCGGATCCGATGACGCGGGGCAAGCTGCGCGTGGTCTTTCTGCCGAATTACAGCGTGTCGTTAGCGCAACGCATCTTTCCGGCCGCGGAACTCTCCGAGCAGATTTCAACCGCCGGGACCGAAGCGTCCGGCACGGGCAACATGAAATTCACGCTGAACGGCGCGTTGACCATCGGCACGCTGGACGGCGCAAACGTGGAAATCCGCGAGGAAGTCGGCGCGGAGAATTTCTTCCTTTTCGGCATGAGAACGCCTGAAGTCGTCGAATTAAAGGCCAAAGGCTACAATCCGATGGAGTATTACAACGCCAACCCGGATTTGAAGCGCGTGCTTGACATGATTGCGAACGGCTTCTTCTGCCCGGATCATCCCGAAATGTTCCGCCCGATTACAGATTCGCTGCTGTATCAAGGCGATCAATACTGCCTGCTGGCCGATTTCGACTCGTATCTCAAATGCCAGCAAACAGTGTCGGAGACGTATAAAGATCAAGCGGCGTGGACGCGCATGTCCATTTTGAACGTGGCGAATACGGGGAAATTTTCCTCAGACCGCACGATTAAGGCGTATGCCGAAGAAATTTGGCACATCAACCCGGTGAGCATTACGATGGAATAAAATGAGAAATTTTCACCTGTCAGACACGTTCGACGTGTCTGACAGGTCGCCGCGCCTTAATTTGGCAAGCGCGGCGCGGCTTTTTCCGCCAACGTTTTGACTTGCTCAAACGTGGCGCGATCCGGCGGATTCACCGTCACGCGCAGCAGCACGTTGCCCTTGAAGACAAACAATTCCCCGACATTTTCCACCCAGCCAGCCGTATCGCCAAGCCCGGCCACGCCGACTGGAAGAATCGGCTGTCCCGGATATTTTCCGACCATTTCCACGACATGCAGTTGGCTTTTATCGCGCGTGCTTGTTCCGGCAATGCCCCGCGACAGCCAGACGCAGACGCTCGCCCCTTGCGCGTCCGCGCAGCATTTTTCCGGCGTCGCGGCCGCCGTGTTGACCTTGGCCGCCGCGCCGAAGACCGATTGAAATTCCTGCGGCGTGACGAGATCGCACGCCTGCGCCGCTTTCGGCGGCTCTTGCTTCTTCGAGCAGCCCGCCAAACAGCCGAACATGCCCATCCCAATCATCAGCCACGCAATTCGTTTCATTTCATTTTTCCTCCAAATCGTTTTCACCGCAGAGGCGCGGAGGGACGCGGAGAAAAAAAAAGCCGTTTTGCGCGGCCGCCCCCCCCCCGCGGGGGAAAAACCCAAGTTTATACACAAAGTTTTTTAAAAAAAAATAAGTGCGGGCGGAC
>CAZCGG010000064.1:3346-6913 GCA_964498135.1 uncultured Candidatus Moduliflexus sp. | reverse complement strand
GCAGAGGCGCGGAGGACGCGGAGAAAGACATATTAGACTTCTTGCATAAGTCATTGTTTCCTCGATAACCCGCTCGCCCTGAGCCTGTCGAAGGGCGAGCTTGACCGGTGTTTCTTCCGAAAAATATGCTCTTCGACATGCTCAGAGCGAGCGGAAGAGACTTTTGCAAGAGGTCTATTTTATTTTTTCGCGTCCCTTGCGCCTCTGCGGTGAAAACGGCAATGTTTATACCAAATGTTTGTAAATCATATCGTCGTCCGTGATCACGCGGTAATGAAAGCCAAATTCATCTAACCGCTTCAGCACGGCGGGATAATCCTCGCGGTGGCCGAGTTCGATGCCGACTAACGCCGGGCCTTGCTCCGCATTCGTCTTTTTGATGTATTCAAAGCGCACGATGTCATCATCCGGCCCCAGCACTTTCTCGACGAATTTCCGCAATTGCCCCGGTTTTTGGGCGAAATTCAGCATGAAATAATGTTTCAGCCCTTCGTAGCGCAGGCTGCGTTCCATGATTTCAGGATAGCGCAGAATGTCGTTATTGCCGCCGCTGACGACGCAGACGACCGTTTTTCCGCGCAGCCGATACGCCGCGAAATCAAGCGCGGAAACCGGCAGCGCGCCCGCCGGTTCAGCGATAATGCCTTCATTTTGATACAGTTCAATCATCGTGGTGCAGACTTTCCCTTCCGGGACAGTCAGCACTTCCGCGCCGTAGCCGCGAAAAATGTTGAACGTCAGTTCCCCGATGCGCCTGACCGCCGCGCCGTCCACGAACGTGTCAATATCGTGCAGCGTGACGACGCGGTTGGTTTTCAGCGATTCGTACATACCCGCCGCGCCCGCCGGTTCAACGCCGATATAATGCGTGTTCGGATTTTTCTCCTTGAGATAAATCATGCAGCCGGACGCCAAGCCGCCGCCGCCGACCGACGACAGCACGAAATCCACGCTGCCTTTGAGCTCTTCGTAAATTTCTTTGCCGACCGTGCCTTGTCCGGCAATCACGGCCTCATCGTTAAACGGATGAATGAACGTGCGGCCATGCTGATGCATGAATTTTTCCGCTTCCGCATAAGAATCGTCGAACGTTTCGCCGACGAGAACGACTTCAACATAGCCGTCGCCGAACGTTCGGACTTTCTGGACTTTTTGCTTCGGCGTGATGGCGGGCATGAAAATCGTGCCTTGAATTTGCAGCGCGGAACAGCCATACGCCACGCCTTGCGCGTGATTGCCCGCGCTCGCGCAGACGACGCCGTGCGCGCGCTCTTCGTCGGTCAGCGTCGCAATTTTGTTATACGCTCCGCGAATTTTGAATGATCGGACTTCCTGCAAATCTTCGCGCTTCAAATAAATGGTGGCTTGATACTTCTCGGAAAGCCGCTTTGAGAGTTCTAACGGCGTGTGCCGAACGACGTATTTCAGCCGTTCCGCCGCCTGTTCGATGGTCTGGACTGTGACTGCCATTGCGTTCACCCCCGTAAATGCGATGTTCGTTGTTCTCGTGAAATGTCCATTTTTCGAAATCGGCGGATTTGCGGTTTTTGTCAATAAATTTTCGTTCCCTTCTTCGCCGCGCCGAAAAATGCTTGACGAATTTCATATAGCGGAGAGAAGTACGGAATGTCGCAAATCGGTTGCGTTTCATGGAAAATTTTTTTACCGCAGAGACGCGGAGCGCGCGGAGAAGGGCGTTTTTAACGGCTGTGTTCCGTGTTCCCTGCGCCGCTCGGTAAATTCGGAGGCTGCGCCATGTTCGGATTGGGCTGGACGGAAGTTTTGCTGATTTTATTGATCGTCGTCGTGATTTTTGGGCCGAAACGCCTGCCGGAAATCGGCAGCAGCTTGGGGAAAGGGATTACGAATTTCAAAAAAGCGATGAAAGAGCCGGAGAATCTCGACGCGAAATCATCCAAAAATCAACATCCAGAAGAATAGACCTCTTGCATACGTCATTCTTTCCTCGGTACCCGTTCGCTCTGAGCCTGTCGAAGAGCGGATTTCAACGGTCAAGCGCGCCCTTCGACAGGCTCAGGGCGAACGGAAGAGACTTTTGCAAGAGGTCTAATAAACAAATCGCCCGCATGTATTGGAAATATTGCCTTCGACGCCTGCTGCACGGCGCGTTCATCTATGCCGTGATTCTTTTCATCTTTTCCGCGCTCTTCAACGCGACGATGGAAAAGACCGTCCGCGCGCAGATTGAGGAGCAAATCCGCGCCGAATTGGTCAAACTGCGCACGACAATGACGCCGGAGCAGATGACGCACTATTTCAATGAACGGCGGCAGGCGAAATATCGGCTGTATCATTTGGATCAGCCGATTTGGAAGCGCGTCGTCTGGCGGGCGGCGGACACGCTGCTGCTGCGTTTCGGCGATTCGACGATCATCCGCTCCGCGTCGGGCGAGCAGGCGGTCTGGACAATTTTGGCGGAAGCGATCCCGCCGACGCTGCTGCTCTTTACAACGGCGGTGGCGGCGGATATTCTGCTTGGCGTCTGGATCGGCCTGAAAATGGCGCAGCGCGTCGGCGGCTGGCTCGATAAAACGATGTCGCTGGCGACGATGGCCGTCTATGGCATGCCGACGTGGTGGCTCGGCATGTTGATGATCATGGCGCTCGCCTACGTGTTCAAGCTGTTTCCGTCCGGCGGAATGCACGCCACGCCGCCGCCGTCCGGCATCTGGTATTATCTCGACGTGCTGCATCATCTCGCGCTGCCGGTCTTGACGCTCGTGCTGATCGGCTTTTGGGGGCGCGCCTTGCTGACGCGCAACATCGTCGTCGGCGTGTTGCAGGAAGAATACATCATGGCGGCCCGCGCGCGCGGCTTGCCGGAGCGTCGGGTGCTGTACGGCCACGTCATGCGCACGGCCTCGCCGCCGATTGCCACGATGAGCCTGCTCTCGCTGCTCGCGTCCATCAGCGGCAACCTGGTGATTGAAGGGATTTTCAGTTGGCCCGGCTTGGGCAACCTGTATTGGATTGCGATTGAGCAGAACGACATTCCCGTACTGATGGGCTGCCTCGCCATGACGACCGCGCTCTACATGGCTGGCCTTGTCCTCCTCGACCTGATTTACGGCTATCTCGACCCGCGCATCAAGGTCGGCGAGCAACGCTCATCGTAATCCACGTATATTATGAGATTGAAGGATATTTGCGCTGATGTGCGCGGATTCTGGGCGGAATTCCGGCGCGAGAAATCCGGCTTGTTTAGTCTGGGGCTGGCGGGCGCGTTCGCGCTTATCATGCTGGCCGAAACCGCGATCATTCCGTTTCCCGACGCCCGCAGCCGCTGGCGCGACATCACGTATTGGGAGAACAATCCGCGCAGCGTGCCGCCGGTCTGGGTGAATTGGTTTTCCGCGATGAAACGGGCGGAAAGCCGCGAACTGCGCGAGCCGCGTCTCACCGAAAAACAGGCGGGCAAGGCGCGGATCGTTCGGGCGGAGTTCGCATTTGATTATCAGGCCGACGTGCCGCCGACCGATGTGCTGCTGATCTGCAACGCGACCGGCTCGCCGGTGATTTCGCTCGCCGTGACGCGGCCGGACGGGC
>CAZCGG010000064.1:0-3246 GCA_964498135.1 uncultured Candidatus Moduliflexus sp. | reverse complement strand
TGCAACGCGACCGGCTCGCCGGTGATTTCGCTCGCCGTGACGCGGCCGGACGGGCAAACGCTCACGCTGTTCAAAAAGTCGTTTGCGCGGCTGGCGAATCAACCAATCCGCATTTCCGCCGATAAAGAGGCGAAAGCGGCGGCGTACAATTTCGCGGCGCGGCATGACGCCGAAGCGCAGCGCGTCGGGAAAGACCTGCTCGCGCCGACCGCGATTCTTTTTGCGCAAGCGCAGGCCGGAATTTTTCGGCAGCCCGCCGCACTGCGCGGAACGTACCGCATCGCCGCCGACTTCCTGCTGCCGGAGCGCGACGGAAAGATCGAGCAGCTTGCGATCTTGCTGCCGGGCAGCGCGGCGGGCTGGCTCGGCACGGATAGCTCGCGGCGCGATGTTTGGAGCGGCGTGGTCGCGGGGCTGCGCTGGGCGCTGCTGATCGGCCTGCTGACCGCCGTTGTCGCCGTGTCGGTCGGCGTGGTGTATGGCGTCGTCAGCGCGTATGCAGGCGGCTGGGTGGACGCGCTCATGCAGCGTGTGTTCGAAATTTTTCTCAGCATTCCGCTCTTGCCCGTGCTCATCGTCATGAGCGCGGTGTTCAAGCCGTCGCTGTGGACGCTGATTCTGATGATGAGCGCGTTTTTCTGGGTCGGGCCGGTGAAAACGGTGCGGAGCATGGGGCTGCAAATCAAGGAAGAAACGTACATCGAGGCGTCAAGGGCGTTCGGCGCGTCGGGCCTGCGGATTATTTTCAAGCATATCGTGCCGCTGCTCGTGCCGTATGCGTTCGCGTCAATGGCCTTGTACGTGCCGAGCGCGATTGTCTATGAATCCACGATCAGCGTCCTTGGACTCGGCGATTCCACGATTGTGACGTGGGGGCAGATTCTGCATGACGCGCTGATTGGCGGCGCGGTGCTGAACGGGCAATGGTGGTGGGTGATTCCGCCCGGCCTCGCCATTGCGCTGATGGGGATGACGTTCGCGTTTCTCGGCTTTGCGATGGATAAGATTTTGAATCCGCGCCTGCGGACGCGCTGAATTGGAATTTCGCGCTCCTGATTTCTATGGGGAAAAAGCTGTCAGACACCTTGAAGAAGTCTGACAGCTACCCGCCACGCGCGGAATGTTCAAAAATCACGGCAGCGGCTGGGGCGGCCATCCCATCGCGTCATGCGTATGCTGCATGAATTCGCGGAAAATCTGCGCCGGAACCGAGCCGCCGCTGATGGACATGGCTTCCGGCGTGTCGTAGCCCATCCAGACGCCCGCGCAGAGATGCGCCGTGCAGCCGATGAACCACGCATCCGCGCCGCCCTGCGTCGTGCCGGTCTTGCCGCCGACGGCCTGCTTGCCGAATTGCGCCGCCTTGCCCGTGCCGTCCGTGACAACGGCCTGCAACAGGCGATTCATCCGCGTGACCGTCTCCGGCTTGACAATCCGCGCCTGCTTCGGCTGGTCGCGCCAATACCGGATCGTGCCGCCTTTGGTGCGGACGCCGAGAATGCCATAGGGTTTCACGGCGAAGCCGCCATTCGCTAACACAGCATACGCGGCGGTCATTTCCAATGGCTTCACTTCGCGCACGCCGAGCGCCAGCGCGAGGCCGGTTTCCGCCGGGAAATCGCCGGAAATGCCGAGCCGGGCGGCGGTTTCCTTCACGCGGTCAAGGCCGACGCTGCGAAGCAGGTTCACGGCGGCGGCGTTCAGCGACTCTTTGAAGGCGTCAATCAGGCGCACAGGCGTCGGCGAATGACCGTGCCTGCCATTGCTCGGCCAGCCCGTCGCGTCCGGCTGATCGCTGACCGTTTTTTCCGGCGTCCAGCCCTGCTCTAAGGCTGCCAAATAGACGAAGAGCTTGAACGTTGAGCCGGGCTGCCGCTTCGCCAGCGTGACGCGATTGAACAAGCCCCGATCTTCCTGCGAATACTTGCGCCCGCCCATCATCGCCCGCACCGCGCCGTCCGGCGTCATCGCCACCAGCGCGGCCTGCGGCATGTTTTCGCGGTAGGGAATCACCGCGTCGAACGCGTCCTGCGCCACGCGCTGCATGCGGGCGTTCATCGTCGTCACGACCGTGAATTCGCCTTGCAGATCGTCGAAATAATCCGATTGCCGGAGTTGCGGCACAATCCAATCCCGAAAATAGCCCGCTTCCGGGATTTTCAAATTCCGCTTGCCGTTTTCGGCGCAGCGCGCGACGGTCTGTTTCAATTGCGCGTCCTGCGCCGGCTTGCCCATCTTTTCCAGCAATTTCCGTGCTTCCGTCGCGGCGCGGTCAGGATCGCTCGCGCAATTATACGCGGTCGGCCGCGTCAGGCTTTGCGCCAAAATCGCCGCCTCGTAGTCGTTCAATGTGGAAATTTCTTCCGACGATTTGTTGAAAAAGAGCCGCGCCGCCGTCTCCACGCCATACGCGCCGCGCCCGAAATAGACGCGGTTCAGGTACATTTCGAGAATGCGCGGCTTGTCGTAAGCCGCCTCTAATTTAAACGCCAAGACGCGCTCTTTGAATTTGCGGCGCAGGCCGCTGAACAGGCCGCGATCCGCCGATAGAAAGAGGTTTTTGGCGAGTTGCTCCGTCAGCGTGCTGCCGCCCTGTTTGCCGCCGACTTGCCCAAGCGTCATGACGTACACCGCGCTTTTGAGGCCCGCCCGGAGTTTGCCGCGCCAATCCCATCCCCAATGCGACAGAAAACGCGCGTCTTCCCGCGCAATCACGGCGTCTTGCATGGCTTGCGAAATATGGTCAATCGGCGCGTACAGTTCGTTCACGACGCCCCTGAAGCCCAGCGTTCCCGCCGCGTCTTTCGATAATTGCAGTTGCAAATGCTGCGCGATCTGGTCAATTTGCCGCGCGTTCGGCAGGAAGAGCCAGACGCCCGCCGCATGGAGCAGCACGAGCGCGGCGATGATGGCGAGATTGATCAGGACGAAGCGCAGCGCGGGCTTGAGGCGCGAGGCGTGGCTGCGCGGCAGCGTATTGATTTGCCCGCTCTCCGAGTCGCCGCCCTGTTTTCCGGCGAAAATTCGGCTCAATTCGCGGAGTTGTTCCGGCGTCAGCCGCCCCAGCATGTCCTGATACGAGCGGCGCTGCAAGCCGATGATCTGCTCCACGACCGGCGGCAGCAGCGCGTCGCGCTTGCGGGCGAGGTCATACAGCAGCCCCGCGCCGAAGAACCCGAATGAGATGAGCCACAAGAATTTCTGGCCTGCGGCGTCGGGCGGCTCAAAGACGTAAATCGCCCACAG
>CAZCGG010000063.1:9729-20467 GCA_964498135.1 uncultured Candidatus Moduliflexus sp. | reverse complement strand
TCTTCATTTCGAGGTGACATTATCGCATGACGCCGGTGTCTCGCAGGTCTTTCAGCAATTCGAGCGCGTGGTCACGGGTGGCGATTTCGCCTTCCAATTGGGCGTCTTCGACATATTCCATGATTTCTTTGAAGACCGGGCCGGGCTGAAAACCGAGCGCAAGCAGGTCTTCGCCGGAAATCAGGCGGGGCGGGTGAATGTGCTCGTGTTCAAATTCGCGGAGCTTGTCGAAGCAGAATTGGTGCGAATCCAATGGGCGCTGGCTGCTGAGGCGGTCGAGGCGGTGCAGCTCGAGCAAATCCGCGAAATGCTCTTGCCGCAGGAAGCGTTTCAGCGTGCTGGTTTTCATCTCGCGCACGCTGCCGAATTTCTGATGATTGCCGACGAGCGCGACGATTTTTTCGGTGGATTTCGCGGAGAATTTCAAGCGTTCGCAGATTTCTTGCGCCATCGCCGCGCCGACGATTTCGTGCTGATGAAACCGGATGCGATCCGTGATCATGAACGTTTTCGGCTTGCCGACATCGTGCAGCAAGGCCGCCATCGCCAATTCCGGCGACGGATTTTTCATATATTGCAGCATGATGCGCGTGTGCGTGAACACGTCCCCTTCCGGGTGAAATTCGGGCGGCTGCGCCACGCCTTTCAGCGCGGAAATTTCCGGCAGAATGGCTGATAGCAAGCCGGTTTCGTCGAGCAGGCGCAACGCGTCAGCCGCGCGCGGCGCAGTCAGGATTTTCAGCAATTCTTCGCGGACGCGCTCGATGCTGACTTGCCCGATTTGTGGGGCGAATTCGCGGATCGCATCCAGCGTCTCGGCCTCAATCGCATACTCGAAACGCGCCGCAAACCGGACGGCGCGAATCGTCCGCAGCCGATCTTCCAGAAAACGGGCGCGGGCGTCGCCGATGCCGCGAATGCGGCGCAAACGAAGATCTTCTTGCCCGCCGACGAAATCATACACCTGTTCCGTCACCGGATCGAACGCCATGCCGTTGATCGTGAAATCGCGGTGCCGCGCGTCTTCGCGCAGCAAATCCATCATGTCCGATTTCACCGCCGCATCGGGCATGTTGCGGAATTGGGCGACCTCGAATTTGACGCCGCGCATGACGACCAAACTAATCCCGAATTGGACGCCGACCGGCACGGTGCGCTTGAAGATGCGCTTGACCTGCTGCGGCGCGGCGTCGGTGACAATATCGTAATCGCCGGGCGCGCTGCCCATCAGCATGTCGCGGACGCAGCCGCCGACAAAGAGCGCGTGAAAGCCGTGTTTGCGGAGCGTTTCGACAATTTGAACCGCGTGATTTTTCATGAAGATGTGAGTGCGGCTGTCAAGCATCTTGACGATGCCTGACAGCGTTTTTTATTAGACCTCTTGCATAAGTCGTTTTTGACCCGTCATCCCATTCGCCCTGAGCCTGTCGAAGGTCGGACGAAGACGTCCTACACACGCCCTTCGACAGGCTCAGGGTGAACGGAATGGACTTTTGCAAGAGGTCTATTTTTTTTGCGACCGGCATGGCGCGGCCAATTTTTGATACATCGCGGTGTATGCCGACACCATCTTTTCCTGCGAGAATTCGGCGTAGGCGCGGGCTTTTCCGGCTTGCCCCATTTTTTTGCGCAAGGCCGGATCGCGCAGCAATTCCAGCAGTTTCGCGGCCATCTGTTCGTCGTTGTCGCTTTCCACGAGAAATGCGGTGTCCGGCTCGCGCACGACTTCGGGATTGCCGCCGACGCGGGTGGTCACGACCGGCAGACCGCTCGCCATCGCCTCTAAAATCGAAACGGACGTGCCTTCGCTGAACGACGAAAGCGCGTACACATCCAGAATTTGCAGCAATTCCGCCACGTCGCTGCGCGCGCCGAGAAACCACGCTCGGTCGGTGATTTGAAGCGATTCGGCCAACGCCTTCAATTTGGCCTCTTCCGGGCCGTCGCCGATCATCAGCAGGTAGGCGTCCGGCTGCTGCGCCACGACGCGCTTGAAGGCGCGGAGCAGCATCGGATGATTTTTGACTTGATTCAAGCGGGCGACAATGCCGATGACTTGCGCTTGCGGCGGCAAGCCGAGCGACGCTCTTTTCGCCGCAGCGTCAACGGAGACGCGCGCGAAGCGGTCAAGCTCGATGCCGTTATAGACGACCTGAATCCGGCGTTCCGGGAAATTTTCGTAGGCGACTAAATTTGTCTTCAAACTCTGCGAAATGGCGACGATCTCGTCGGCGAACCGGCACAGAAGCGGGTTGAGCAGCGCGTGTTTGAATTTTCGGCGATACGGATAAAAAATGCCGTGTTCCGTGTAGAGCAGCTTTGGCGCGGGCTTTCGCAGCGCAATGCGATAATAGAGAACGCTCAGCGCCGCATAGAAAAACGGCGAATATTGCTGCGCGTGAATCACATCCACCTGCTCTTGCTCGACAATACGGGCGAGTTTCGGGAGCAATTGCCAATCAATGCCGGGCGTCCGATTTAATTTATAGACCTGAAATCCTTCCGCTTGCAGGCGTTCGCCGAAATGGCCGAACTCATCGAGGCAGCAGACTATTGGCGCGACGGTCTGCTTATCCACGCGGCGGACAATATCATATACGAGCTTTTCCGTGCCGCCAATCGTGAGGCTCAGCGCAAGCTGCATCACGTTGATGGGGCGGGAATATTCTTGCGTCATGTTCATAAGATTCAACGCGAATAAGCCGATCATTTTGCCGTTGCCGTTCCAAAGAATTCGTCGTCTTCGTCAAGACCGGCTATTTCGCGCTTTAATCGGGCTTTCCCGATATTCGTGACCACTCCTGCCATGGTCACATGCCAATAAAAAAAATCCACTAATTCCAAATTCAAAAAGCTCATGCAGACCCACCAGCCGACTAAGCCGATTTCTAAGGCCATTGAGTAATTGTGCATGTTCACGTCATCAATAATTTTCGGATATTTTTTCGAGAAATTGTGCGCTTTTCCCCACGCATTAAAAAAGAGGGTGTGCCACAGAAGCACTAACGGAAAGCCGCCGCTCATCAGCAAATTCAGTTGCGTGTTGTGAATCGCTTTTCCGCCGCGCCCTTCGCCGTAGATATGCGAAAATTCCTCCGAGTCGAGATATTGGTAAATGAAATCGAGATAGTCCCCGTAAAATTGCGGGTAGCAGCGCACGCCCACGCCGATCATCCAGAATTGGGGATGATGGATGAACACCGCCCACGAGCTTTTCCACATGGCGATGCGCCCGGCGGAAGAGGCTTCTTGTTCGACTTCTCCGGTGGATTCGTTTTCTTCGCCAAAAATTGTTTTTAAGCGCGCGCTATATTCGTCGAAAAATCCTTCGGGCGCGATTTTGCTCAACGTAAACCCCAGCAATGAGCCGACCAGCACCATTGTCGCAATCATCTTGAATTTTTGCGAGCCTTCCGCTCGCCAAAAGATCAGCCCCATGCAGGCTGTCAAGCCCATGAATGCGCCGCGCGACCCGCCGAATAGCAGAAAAATCACGAAAACGAGAAATGAGGGGATGGCGATCCAGAGACGAATCCATTTTTTCCGGCTGAACAGCGAATAATACGCCATCGGCACGTACATGACATAAACCGAAGAAATATCGTTGATGTCGGAGAGTTGGTCGCCGCCCAAATTTTCCATGCGGGCGTTTCCGCCGAATTTTTGCTGAATGCCCCATAACGCCAAAAAGGTCATCCACACCAAGACCAAGGCGTAATAGAGTTCGAGCTTTTTCGGGGAATTCATGGATTTCGTCATGATGAAACAAAACAAAAGCGTTTTCCAAAAGTTGGTGGTCCATGCCCAGCTATGCGTGTAAAAGTTGGAGGTGTTGGTGGCGATGGTCATTTGAATAGCCATCAGCAGCATGATGATTAGCGACGCGGGGATAGGGGTATCTTTCGGAGAGAGTCTCTCTTTGTCTCGATTGATGAGCCATGAGAGAAAACAGACAAACTGCGTCATCAGGTAAATGCGCCCGGCGGCGCTCCGATCCCCCCACATCAATTGTTCCGGCCGCACGATATTCATCAAGCTGTACGAAAGCACTCCGAAATACGGATCAATGAATGCGAGTGACAGCGGCGACCAAAACATGAGGATAACGATTAAACGTCTCATCGGAAAAACTCCGCGCTATTGAATAGCTGTCATGACACAGCATACTGTGGTCAAGGAAAACTGCCAGACGCCTTGAAGATGTCTGACAGTGCTGTCCATAGCCTGTTCCTGTTCTGTCAATACAAATCGCTTGTGTTGGGGAGGAATGACATGCTGATTACGCAGGCAAATGCGACCACAGTTTCGTATTCAACACGCAGCATTTCGTACATTTGGGGAACAATTTCTGCTTTTTCAACGCCCGTCTGAACCGGACATATTTTTCGCCGTTCCAAATCGCTTCCAAGTTTTGTTCACGAACGTTCCCCATCGTGACGCCCATCGAGCAGGGATAAATATCGCCGTAAGGATTCAAGCGGACGGCGTACCAAGGGTAGAAGCATTTCGTCGTATACGCATACTTCTCATCCTCAAAGAATCGCCTGAACACCTCGCCGCCTTGCAGAGGCGGCAGGAAGTTTGCGCGAATTTTGCTCTGCTTTGCCCGCGTCATCACCTGTTCGACCTGCGCTTGCAACTGCCGATAATCAAGCTGTTTGAGGGACGTTTCGACTTCCTGATTTTCATCTTTGGACAGCCCCATTTCAAACAATTGATTGGTTTGCTCTTCCATTTCTTTCGTCGTATAAAATAAATAGCCAAACGAAATATCCACGCCAAGCTCTTCGGCAAGCGTCATCGTTTCCGTCAGCGTCGAGACGTTTAAGGAGGAAATTGTTTGATGCAAATAGAGTTTCGGCGTGAGAACGTTCTTGCGGGCTTTGGCCTCTTGAATCAGATGGATGGCCTGCATCAATTTATCGAACGAGCCTTTAATTTTCCGAATGGCGTCATGCGTCTCTTTCGGGCCGTCCAGCGAAAACGAGATACTGCCAATATCAGCCTCCATCATCTTCTCAACGGTCTGTTCTTTAATCAGCGTGCCGTTCGTCAATAACAACGTCGTGAGTCCTAACGATTTCGCAAAGCGAAGCAGGTCAATCGCATCGGGGCGAATCAACGGCTCTCCGCCCGTGATGGCAAATTGTTCCACGCCAAGCGCCGCCGCCTGTTCGAGGACGGTCTGCATTTCTTTGGTCGTCAATTCTTCCCGGCTGGAAACATTATGGAATAATTTTGATTCATCCTGCTGGCGGTCTATCGCCTGGGGACACATGACGCAATTAAGGTTGCAGCGAAACGTCGCTTCGAACGTCAACACGGTCGGATGGAAGGCTTTGCCATTCATGAACGCATAAGGAAACCAATAATGCGGCACGCTTTTTAATTGATACGCTTGCGCGGCTAAATGATAGAACTGCGGGGGAATCGTTTTTTTGACAAAGTTTTTCACACTCATGAATCACGCTCCTTGACCTGTTCAGCAGGTCGCTTCAAAAAGGTCGCCATTCGAAATCAGCCATCATTCGCGTAATTTCTTATAAAGCGACGCGCTCGATTGTCAAGCAATTTTTGCGATCCGCGCGACGAATTCATGCGTTCATTATGCGGGGGAATTTTCGGAAAAGCTTAGCAGGCGGGGCGAGAAAGAGAGGCAAGAAAAAAACGGGGCAAATCACGCAGATTTGCCCCGTCAAACTCACGCGCTGTTATCGCGCGGCGCGAGGAGAAAAAAAGTCGCGTCCCGGCGTTTTGAACATCTCCGCGTTCAACGGAAAATATCCCGTGTCGTTCAATTCGCGTTCCGCGACATATTCCCAGCAATCCGGCCGCGACAACAATTCCTTGACAAATCGGGCATGCAGCAAATGCCCGCCTTTGTACGTTTTGATATGGCCGAGCAACGGATGCCCCAAAAACATCAAATCGCCGATCAAATCGAGGATTTTATGGCGAACCGGCTCATCTTGGTAGCGCAGCGAATTGTTCAAAATCCGGTCATGCGCGAACACGAGGGCGTTGTCTAACGATCCGCCTTTCGATAAGCCCATTTTCCACAAATATTCGATCTCTTCATACATGCAGAACGTCCGCGCGTGCGCGAGTTCTTCCATGTACGTCATCGGCGTGATTTCCACGCTTTTCGTCTGCGTGCCGATCAGCGGATTCGGAAAATCAATCGTATAGGTGACTTTCAGCCCGTCATGCGGCTCGATGGACATGATACTGTCTTTATGGCGCACGTCGAGCGGCTGGCGAACCCGCATCACGCGCATGCCGCCGCGCTGCGCCGTGACGCCCGCGTCTAACAGCATGTTGATGAAACAGGCCGCGCTGCCGTCAAGAATCGGCGGCTCGTTGCTGTCAAGCTCAATCAGCAGATTCGTAATCCGCAACGCGGCGGCGGCGGACAGCACGTGTTCAATCGTCTTCACCGTCACCCCGCCTTCGGCTAAGGTCGTCGCGTAGCTCAAATCGCCGATGGAACGCGCGTGAACTTTCAAAATCGGATGTCCGTCAATATCTATGCGTTTAAAAAGAATCCCGGAGTTTGGACTGGCCGGGAGAAAAGTCATGGTCACAGGATGCCCCGTATGCAAGCCGATGCCGGAACAAGAAACCTGTTTTTTAATGGTGCGCTGTGTGTACATACTGTCTCCTCTGAATCGTGTGCGTCTTCACGTTTACCTCATTTCTCCTACTGGTTGATATTCAGAGAAAGCAAAAAGAATGCCACCGCGCATTTTCCCTTTAATTGGGCGGATTTGGCGGGCAAGGCGATTTTCAGTGTCGGGGAGGTGTCTTTTTTTTTATACATGACTGTGTACAAATTCATACACAGCGCGGCGAGATTGAAAGCAACATCGTTGATGTGACTTGAAAATCAAGGAAAGCTGTCAGACACCTTGAAGGGGTCTGACAGCGATGTCTATTGGAAAGATTGCGCGGCTGCGCGGCGTTCAGGCGAGCGCCCACGCGACCAACCGCTCCGCGTGAATCCGCATTGTATCCAGCAGCGGCACGGGCGTCTGCGCCTGCCGCACGAGCATTGGAATCTCCGTGCAGCCCAACACGACGCCTTCCGCGCCCTGCTCATGCAGCCCGGCGATGATGCGCAGAAATTCCTGCCGGGACGCTTCGACGACCTTGCCAAAAACAAGTTCCTGAAAAATGACATGATGCACAAACTGCCGGTCAGCGGCCTCCGGCACAATCGCGGCGATGCCGTGTTGTTCGCGCAGCCGATCTTTGTAAAATGGCTGTTCCATCGTGAAATTCGTGCCGAGCAGCCCGACCGTTTTATAGCCGCGCGCCGTGATTTCCGCCGCCGTCGCATCGGCAATATGCAGCATCGGAATCCGCACCGCCGCCGCGATCTGCGGCGCAACGATGTGCATCGTGTTCGTGCAAAGCGCGAGCATCTCCGCGCCGCCCGCTTCAACCGCTTGCGCGGCGCGGCAGAGAATTCTCGCGGCCGCCTCCCAATCGCCTACGCGCTGCAATGTCTCGATTTCTTGAAAATCCACGCTGCACAACACGATTTTCGCCGAATGCCAGCCGCCTAATTTCACCTGAATGCCTTGATTAATCAATTGATAATACGGCACCGTAGATTCCCAACTCATCCCGCCGATCAGTCCAATAGTTTTCATAAAAATTTTCACCACAGATTAACAGGTTTATAAAGGACTTCAAAAGTCTTCAAGACTTTTGAAGTCTTGTTCTCATAAAATTATAACGCCACCGCCAGCGCGATTTCGTGATCTTGCAGAAAAATATCTTGCACCGCAAGAGACGGCGACGCGGAAAAAAGCGCGTACCAGCCGTCCGTTTTCCACGTGGGCGTCACGTATTTCCAGATGCTTGCCCAATTCATCGCCTTCGCGTAGCTCACCCCAATCCATTCCGGCTTGATTTCAATTCGTTCGCCGGAGCGGATAAGCCATTCCGACGAAATCGTCATCGCATACACCGCGTGACCGAACAGCGAGCAGCGCGACGCAATTTCGACGGAGAGCGTCTCCGGCGTGATTCTCGCATTGACGCCTGTGACGGTCATGCACGGCAGCGATTTCTGCGTCAGCGTTTGCGTGATCATTTCCGTGATGGCGTTTTCGGAAACGTTCACCGTCACGACATGTTGTTTGGCGTTTCCGGCGCGCGCGCCGTCAGCGTCTTCCGTCACAACCAGCCCGGAAAGCGGCTGGATTTCCTGCGTTAGCAGCCGTTCGGCATCTTTTAACGCGGAAAGCTGGTAAAACATCACGGCGACCGGGCCGCCCCAGAGAATTCCGGCAGAGATGGTAATCGCCAGAAAGACAATTGCAACAATTTTTTTCATAGATCATTATCAAAATTTTTGATTTCGCGCCAAGCCCGCAAAGACGCAAAGCATTTAGTGGAACAGGCATTTCTGCCTGTTCATGGGACAGACGAGAATGTCTGTTCCATCGTGTTCAACACGATTTTATCACTGCGAGCTTGGCGCGAGACCGAAAAAATTTATGCGTTTCGGGAATGGCCTTTAATACGCGCCGTGACCGAAAATCACGACCGGAACGGTGCGTAGCAGAATTTTGATGTCGTTCGAAAGCGACCAGTTCCAGATGTAATACACGTCAAGTTTCAGCATTTCTTCGAACGTCAGATGATTGCGCCCGCTCACCTGCCAGAGGCCGGTAATGCCCGGTTTCGTGTCCAGACGCTTCAACGCCCATTCATCGTATTCCGCGACTTCTTGCGGAATCGGCGGGCGCGGCCCGACAAGGCTCATATCTCCTTTCAGCACGTTCCAAAATTGCGGAAGCTCGTCAAGGCTGAATTTGCGGAGAACCCGCCCGACGCGGGTATGGCGCGGGTCTTTGCGAATTTTGAAAATCGGCCCATCCAACTCGTTCGCCTGCCGCAATTCCTGTTTCATGCGCTCGGCGTCGCGGCACATCGAACGGAATTTATACATGGTAAACAGGCGGCGATGCCTGCCGACGCGCTGCTGCTTGAAAATCACGGGGCCGGGCGATTCGAGAACGATCAGCAGCGCAATCGCCGCCAATATCGGCGATAACACGAGCAGCGCGCACGCGGAAAGCGCAATGTCTAACGCCCGTTTAATCGCTAAATTCATGCCCATCAACGGCGTGCCTTTGAAAAACACCATCGGGATGCCGGCCAATTCCTCAAATTCGGTGTCGTGCATGCTCAGGCTGTGAAAATCGGTCATCAGGCGCACGTTGACGCCGCGCTGCTTGAGCCGCGACACAAGCTCGCGCTCGTCCGACGACGTGGCAAGAATGATCTCGCTGATGCGGTGTTCTTCAATGAGATACGGCAAATCCTGCACGTCGCCTAAAATCGGGAAAAGTTCTGATGTTTCGGCGAATTCCTGCGCTTGCGTTTCGCGCACGAAGCCGACGATATCCAAGCCGATTTCTCGATGTTTGCGCAACTGGCTGGCCGCGATTTCCGCGCTGCTTCCCGTGCCGACAATCAACGTGCGTTGCAGAAAAAACCCCAATTTCCGCGCGGCATGGTAGCAGGAAATCGCGCCCCAGCGCAAGGCAAAAATCGCAACAACCGCAATTACGGCAAACAGGGCAATCATGGCGCGGGAAAAGACGTATCCTTGCACCAAATATGACCCGGCCATCAGCAGCAGCGACGCGACGATGACGCCTTTGCCGACGCGGAACAATTCATCCACCCAGAGTTGCCCCTGACGCAGGCGATACAGGCCGAGCGAGCCGAACACCAACGGCACGACCGCGTTGATGAACCAGCGAAAATGATAATAATAGACAAAGGGAATGTGCGCCTTGCGCAAAGAGGCGTTCAATTGCTCGCGCAGCAGATGCGCCGCATAAAACGAGGCGTTGATGGCCGCGACATCCAGCGCGAGAAAGAGCAGCATCGCAAACAAGACGCGGTACGTTTTGAGGAAACGCCACGTCGTCCCCCATTTCGCGTAAAAGCGCACCATGCTGGTCAAATGATATTGCTGCGATTTGCTGAAAAAGCCTTTCGCGCTGTCGCGGCGGTGATGGTGAATCATCTCGGCTTCGGGCAGATAATAGACTTTCCAGCCGCCTTTTTTCATGCGATAGCACCAATCCACGTCTTCGAAATAGAGGAAAAAACGCTCATCCATCAGGCCGATTTCGCGCAGGGCATCGCGCCGAATCATGAGGCATGCGCCGAGCATCCAATCCACTTCGCGCACGGAATTATGATCCCAATCGCTCATCAAATGGCGGGCAATCGTCGTGCTGTTCGGAAAAAGCTTCCCCAAAAACGTGCGGCGGAGCAGGAGAATCGGCAGCGTGTAAAACGTGCGACAGGAATATTGCAGCGAGCCGTCTGGATTCAGCAGTTTTCCCCCGACGATTCCGGCGTCATGCGTTTTTCTCATGAACGTCAGTAAGCGGTTAATCGCGCCGGGCTTGACCTCAATATCGGGGTTCAAGACGAGAATATATTCAGAATTGAATTCGCGGATCGCTTGATTGACGGCTTTCGCATACCCTTCGTTCGTCTCGTTGCGGAGCAGCGTGACGGACGGATACTTCGCGGCAATGTCTTCCGCGCCGCCGTCTGAAGAATGATTATCCACGACGACGACTCGGTAATCGCCGTCAATCTGCTGCTGCGCCAATGTGTCGAGACATTTCGACAAGAGCGCGGTCGTATTGTAATTGACCAGCACCACTAACAACTTCATATCATCACCATGCCTAAGCAA
>CAZCGG010000063.1:8277-9629 GCA_964498135.1 uncultured Candidatus Moduliflexus sp. | reverse complement strand
TTTTCCAGAAAATAGGCGGCGCGGATGACGCGGTAATGCGGCCAAAACGCCAGCGGCTCGAAGTGATGCTCTGCTAACATGCGGCGCATCGTTTGGCGCGAAAAATGAACGACGTGCATTTCCATGAAGAACGGATAACGCCGCCCCATCAGCCGCGCCGGAAGGCTGTCAATCAGATGCGTGCTGATCGCAAGCAGGCCGCCCGGCTTCAGGAAACGCGCCACATCGTCCAGCGTCTCCGCCGGGGCGGGAAGATGCTCAATCACATCCCACAGCGTCGCCGCGTCGAGGCTGGCCGGTTCAAGCGGCATCTGCCGCAATTCCCCGCCATAAATGTTCGGAAAGCCCGCCGCGCTCGCCATTCCGGCCGCCCACGCGCTCAGTTCAAAGCCGCAGACCTCCCAGCTCGCGTCCGCCGCGACGCGCAGAAACGCGCCCGTGTAACAGCCGACATCCAGTAATCTGCCCGGCGGCCGGCGAAATTGCTGAAGCTGCGTTAGCGATCTTTGGAACGTGAGCCGCCGCCCGGCCTGTTCCTCAAGATAGCGCGGATCCTCGACATCACGATACAGCGCGGCCAGCGCCGCCGCGTCGATCTGCGGGTTGTTGTAGGCCATGCCGCATTCCAAGCATTCCACAATATCGCCATGCTGCCCAAGATGCGAGTTCGTGCAGCAAAAATGCGAGGCGTCCGGCGCGGAAGCCTTTCGCGTCGCCGGAAAGCGCGTTTTATAATGATTCGCGCCGCAAAGCGGACACGGCACGCCATGCAGCCAGAAGCCGTTATGTTGACGATCTATCACCATTTGCGAGAAAGTTCGCGCCAGCGTAGCCGAAGCAGCGTGAACGCGCCCAAATAAATTTCGCGTTTTGAGATTTTCGACATGCCCATCGTGCGATCCCAAAAAATAATCGGGACTTCGCAGATGCTCGCGTGATGTCGCTGCGCGTGAAAGAGCGTTTCGACTAAAAACGAGTAGCCGTTCGATTCGATGGCCTTCCAATCAATCTGCGCGAGCGTCTCGCGGCGATAGGCGCGAAAGCCGGAAG
This sequence comes from uncultured Candidatus Moduliflexus sp., assembly GCA_964498135.1. Lineage (GTDB taxonomy): Bacteria > Moduliflexota > Moduliflexia > Moduliflexales > Moduliflexaceae > Moduliflexus. Next base: position 8,579 of record CAZCGG010000063.1, on the reverse strand, counting down.
TCAAGTCATGTTCGCGCAGATTCAACAGCAGCCGCGCAAAGTGGTTCGCGCACCAACTCAGCAGAATGCGGCGCACGCCCCAATTCACCGTGCCGCCGTCGCGGATATAACGCGAGCCGATAGCCACGTCATGCTGCTGAACGGCCTCCAGCAGGCGCGGCAGGTATTCGGGATGATGCGAGCGGTCGGCGTCCATCGTGACGAACACGTCGTACGCCTGGTCTAAGCCGTATTCAAAGCCGGTTTTGTACGCCGTGCCTAAGCCGCGCTGCCCGAACCGCCGAATCAGGTGAATCGGATGC
>CAZCGG010000063.1:0-8177 GCA_964498135.1 uncultured Candidatus Moduliflexus sp. | reverse complement strand
ACTGCGTTTGATAGAGTGACACATTATCGGGAAGCCGCCCGTGAAGACGGCGCAATTCAAGGAGTTCGCGGCGATACGGCGCGTCATTCGGCTCGAACCGAAAGCCCGTATCGTCGAACAAAATCACCGCGCATTGACGCTCCAGCGTCTGCGGCGCGTCCGCCGGATTCACCGGAACGACGCGCTTCGTGAATGGCGTTTCGAGAAAATTCGCCAGCGCGTCAAAATAGACTAATTGCCAAAGCGCCGCGCCGCGAACGAAAAAGAGTTTCGGATACCCCTGAATCGAATTCGCCAACTGCGGCAGCGGCTTCCATTCGCCCTTGTTGATGAAAATAATCGGCATTTCCGACGGAATGCGGCCTTTTATCGGCTGATACATCTCAATCAGCCGTTGATGAAACGCGCCGTGCCGCGCATAATCGGCGATTTCCGCTTGCAGCATCATCGCGTGATACGCGCCGTACATGACCAAAATCAGGCCGATCACGCCGCGCATGGCGCGAGCATCAAACGCATATTTCGCCCGCCGACGGCGCAGCGCGTCGTCGGCGACGGCGACAATCATCATCCAGAAGCCAATGATCGGGAGATAATTGTAGCGCGACGGCGCGTATTGAATCGGCAGCGCAATGAGCATGGTCAGCAGCATCCACGCCATGCCGAAGCCACCGAGCCGGTTTTTCGTCCGCAGCAGCCAGAACATCACGCCGATTACGCCAGCCAGACTTATCGCGGTCTGCCAAAAAGTTTTGGCGTAGAATGCGCCGCCGCCCGCGTACATGGCGAGCATCGCGCAAAATTTGAGCAGCCCGTAAAGCGGCGTCGCCGTCGCGTAAGAAGTCGGCGCGGCCGTTCCCGCAAGCATGGGAAAGCCGAGCGAAACGGCGACATAGGCAAGCAGCAGCGCGAAGACCGGCCACAGCCGCTTGAGAATGTTCATGGGCGACACGCCTTTCATCAGCCATAAAAAGAGCGCGAACAGCGCGGGAAACAGCACCCACGTTTCTTTCGTTCCCATCGCGCCCGCGCAGAGCAGGACGAGCGCCGCGTGGCGCCACCGGCTCAGGCCGTTCTGCGCCTGTTCAAGCAGTAGGAAACCCGTTAGCGCGAACAGCAGCATCAGGCTATCCGGCCGGCCCGCCGCCCAGAGTGTCACTTCGCCATAATACGACGAGACGCCGAACAGAAAGGCGACGCTTGCCGCCACCGGCCACCGGCTGACTCGCTCCAGCAGGGCGCACAGCAGCCAGACGTTGAGCAGATGAATCGCCAGCGTCGCGACGTTATACCAGGTTGCGCGGGTGGCGGCGCGCGAATAATCCAGCAAATAGGACAATTTGACGACCGGCCTGAAAAAATTATTGATGCGCGCCAACAGCGACGCAGGCTCGCGCCAGCCGGAATACGCGCTGTTCAGCCATTCAAAGTCATCGCCGCGCAACGGAATGGAGAGTGCCGGAAAATAGGCGGCGGCAATCATGCCAATGATCAGGAAGCCGAGCAGAATTTGCGTTTTTCGCGCCATGCGTGTTTCACCCGATGTTCGCAAGGTGTTTGAGTTTTGCCAGAATTTTTCGATAGCCTTTATGCCGGATAAGCAGCGCGCCGGTCGTCAAATAAAAATGGAGCAGGGCGAGCCTGCGCCTGACTGCGCTCGGCTGCTGCGCGCGATGCGGCGCGGCGCAGAACGCCTCTAACGGCTGCATGACATGCGACCATGTATATTGGCCGCGAAATTTCCGAATATGTTCGCGGCATTGCTCGGCGAACGCGCGGTCGTCGGTCAGGCGCAGAATCGCGGCCTGCAACTCGCCGACTTGCTGCGGCGCGACTGTGACGCCCAACTGATGCCGCTCGACAAGCTCGCTTAAATAATCCCCTTGCGTGCTGATAATCGGCAGACCCGCCCAGAGATAATCGAGCAGGCGCGTGCGAAACGACAGGCGCGTTTCAAAGCAGTCGAAATGCGTGCTGACGCCGAGATTCGCCTCTGCAAAAACGTTTTGCCGCTCGCAATACGGCAGCCATGCGTCGGAGAAAAAGACCGTGCGCTCATGCACGCCGAGTGTTTGGCTGAGCGCAATCGCCTCGCTCGTGGCGTAGGCGATATTGATGCCGGTTGTGTCGCTGCTCGCCCGTTTCGCGCCGAGAAAGAGGAGTTTGATGTCGCTGCGGCTCGCGCTGATTTCCGCCATCGCGCGAATCACGGAGCAGGGATCGAACCATTTCCAGAGGCCTCCGCCCCACAGCAGAATCGTGTCGGTATTGGAAAACAGGCCGCCCGCGCCGCGAAAGACCGGCTTGGTCGGCGCGGGCGGCTCATCCGGCATGCCAAAGGGAACGCAGGCGAACAGGCGGTCAAAGGTCGCATTAGCGCGGTACGCCCGATGATTGACGCGCCCCGCCGCCGTCAGCAGCCCCATCCAATAATCGCGCTGCCGCTCGTGGCTGTATAAAAACAGATCGCCGCGCCGCAGCAAGAGCTTCGTCCGCTCCACGCAGTAGCTCTGCGAAAGCTGCGCGGCGTCAAGCGGAAGATGCCGGTGATGCTCCAGCAATTCAATCGGCAGCGGATCGTACAAATCCACGATAAGCGGCTTGTCTGTCAGCAAAATCGGCGCGAGCGGGAACAAAAAGCCCTGCGTGACGATGACATCCGCCTGTCTTAGCGCGTCGCGCAGCGTCGCGGCGTCGCGCTGCCGCATCTGCACGTTTGGATGGCGCAGCGTGGAGCGGTTCGGCGTCAGCAGCATGACGCGATGGCTTGCGGCAAGGCGGGTGGCAAATTCCCAGTATCGGATGCCGGGTCCGGCCATCTGCGCGTCAATCGAATCGGAGCTAATCAGAAGAATCGTCATGCGATTTTATCGCTCGTGGCGAACCGTTTCAAGTGTGCGCCAGAAGGTCTGCGAGGCGAGCAAAAGAACATGGGGCGTTCGTTCGCGGCAGAACGCCATGAACCGGCAAAATTCGGCGTGATCGGCCTGCATCGCTTGCAGCAGCGCGGGAATCGAGCCAAACGCGGCCGCAAATTCCTCGCGCGCCCGTATCTTGCTGAGCAGCGCAGTCGTCAGGGCGATATAGAGCCGCCGCCGCAGTTGCTCGATTGACAGATCGGCCTGTCCAAATGGGCGGACGCTTTCCCGCAGCCGCGCCGTGAAACGTTCCACCGGTTCGCTGAACATCGCCTCATCAATCCGCCATTCGCGGACAAGCGCGTCAATGGCGTCCGTCACGCGCAGCGCGATTTCGCGCCCAGCGTCGGGCAATTTCGAAACGCGCAGGCGCATGGCGCGGACAAATTCGGCGTGAGAATATGCGTCTGATGTCGGCTGATAATCGGGCGGAATGGCCTCGCGCAAGCCGGACAGCATGATTTCGTAAAAGCGCGGCTGCGCGAACGCAAGCGGCCAATTGCACCCTTCATCCAACAGGCGGGCGCGCAATTGCCGCGCAAACCGGCACTCGTCCGGCTCGAACACAAATTCGAGGTCATCCTGCATAATCTGCCGCGCTTGGGGTGTCATTGGGAAAGGCTGTGTCAATCTGTGGTTACAATCCATACAATTCGCCGTATTTGGCTTGCAGATAGCGGATATACGGCTGCGGATCAATCTCCGCGCCCGTGACGCGGCGCACAAGCTCGGCGGGCGTAAATTTCGCGCCGTGAACGTAAATATGCTCCCGCAGCCACGCCAAGATCGGCGCAAACTCGCCGCGAGCGACCTGCGCGTCGCATTCCGGCACGTCGCGCTTGAGGCATTCATAAAATTGCAGCGACAGCGCGTTGCCGAGCGCGTACGTCGGGAAATAGCCGAACAGCGCGGCCGACCAATGCACGTCCTGCAACACGCCAAGCCCATCATCCGGCGGCGTCAGCCCCAGATATTTCTCCATTTTCTGATTCCAAAGCTCGGGCAGGTCTTTCACTTCGATGTCGCCCGCAATCAAGGCGGTTTCAAGCTCGAAGCGCAGGAAAATATGCAGATTGTACGTCACTTCGTCCGCCTCGACGCGAATGTAATCGGGGCGCACGACATTGATTGAGCGATACACATCCTCGACGCTCACGCCGCGCAATTGCGCCGGATAATAGGCGGCCAAGCGCGGCAGAAAATGCGCCCAAAACGGGCGGCTGCGGCCAATCACGTTTTCCCAGAAACGCGACTGCGATTCATGCACGGACATTGACGCGCCAGCGCAAATCAGCGTCCGCATCAGCGACCGCGCCACACCTTGTTCGTAAAGCGCGTGGCCGCCTTCATGAATCGTGCTGAACAGGGCGGACGTGAACAGGTCTGGATTCAAGCGCGTTGTGATGCGCACGTCGTCTGGAGAAAAATTCGTGGTGAACGGGTGCGCCGATGTGTCCTGCCGTCCGCGCTCGAAATCGAACCCCATCTGACGCAGCGCGTCAAGGCCGAACTCCCATTGCCGCGCCGTGTCGAATGTTTGCTGAAACACCGTATCGCGCACGGCGTCGCGGCGTTCGACAATGCCTTGAATCAGGCTGATGATCGGAGTTTTCAAGGCTCGGAAAATCCGCTCGACGTCGGCGGTTTTCATTTCCGGCTCATAACTATCCAGCAGCGGATCGTAAATATGGTCAACATAGCCGAGATTTTCGGCTTTGCGGCGCGTTAATTCGACAAGTTCTTCCAGCGTTGGCTGGAATTTCGAGAAGTCCTTTTCGGCGCGCGCGTCAGCCCATACGCCGTGCGCAATGGCGGTTTTCCGTGCGAGTTCTGCGACAAGTTCCGTCGGGAGCTTCGCCTGTTTTTCATATTCGCGCAACGCGACGCGCACGAGTCGCGCATCATCGCTGTCTGGATAAAGCGTGTCCGCCTTCGGCTGCAATTCATGGAGCAATTCGCCGGTTTCCGGCGCGACGAATTTTTCATGCGCCGTGCGCTGCAAGGTCGAAATCTGCCAAGCGCGCGCTTCCGCGCCGCCCGACGGCATGTAGGTCTGCATGTCCCATTCCAGCGCCGCCGCCGCTTTGCTAAGATCATCAACATCATGCAGAATGGTTTTCAAGCGTTCCAATGTTATACGCATGTTTTTTTATTCAGGCCAGACGCTGCAAGAGTTGACAGCCTCCGGCAGGGGGTTATTTTTTTGAAAGGCTGAGTTTTCGCAAGGCGGCCTGTTTGAGCTTCGGCAGCAGATAGGGGGCTTTGTCCTTAATATCGCCGAACGTCCACTCTAAAATCGAGGTCGGCTCGAGGGCGACGACATCCGCCGTGCGTTTGTTATAAATGCCGATGATGCCGATTTCGCCGAGAATTTCGCCGCTTTTGACCGCCGCGACGATATTGCCGTGCGCCGCGATAATATTCATCTTGCCGAAAATAATGATGCAAAATGTATCGTTGGCTTCTTCGCCTTTGCGATAGAGAAATTCGCCCGCCGACAATAATTTGGTGTTGGCGTGATTGATTAAGAAATCCAATTTTGCGTCATCGAGTTCAGTAAATAAATCGTTCTGTCGCAACACTTTCTTTTTCAGCCAGAGTTTTGCGTCATGAATTTCCATAGAGGATGCGCCTTGTTTTTTTATGAAATATCGCCGTGACAAACGGGCGTCCGTCACGGAGGTTGGTCAATGTTGAATGTGAGTGTGTCATGCCCGCGTTGTCAGGCGCGCCTCCTGCGCCTGACAACGCGTATTTTTTAATGATATACGGCAATGCGCGGACTGTCAAGAAGAAATTTTCAATGGCTCGTTTCCTCTGAAAGAACGTGGACAAAGAGGCCGCAGCGCGGTTTCGGCTCGAACCATGTGGATTTCGGCGGCATGATTTTTTCGGCGTCGGCGACCGCCATCACGTCCGTAATCTGCGTCGGATAGAGCGCAAAGGCGACGGAATCATCGTCCGTGACGTGGCGTTCCAATTCGCTCGCGCGGCGGACGCCGCCGACAAAGCTGAGGCGCGGATCGGTCTTCGGATCGAGGATGCCGAGAATCGGCGCAAGCACGTGATTTTGCAACAGGGACACGTCTAATTGCCCGATCACATCGGCGGGATCATAATCTCGCGCCACTTGCGAAAGGTTTAACTCGTGCCAATGGTTTAAAAGATACACGCCGCACCAATGAGGCGCTTTAAGAGCAGGGGGCGCGTTTCTGGGATGCAATCTCAGTTTCCCCTCACAGAGTTTCTCCCGCAATTCGGATGGCGACAGGCCGTTCAAGCCATGCGCGACGCGATGATAGCCGTTGATCTGCACGTTCGCGTCAGAGACGATGAAGACGGGGAAAAAATTGAACAGTTCGCCGCCGGTGTAATTTGGAAACTGCGCCCGGCGCATCTGCCCGATTTTGACGGCGGACGCGGCGCGGTGATGCCCGTCGGCGATATACAACGCGGGGATGTCGCGGAACAGGCCGACGAGTTCGGCAATGACGGCTTGCTCATTGACGCCCCAAACGGCGTGGCGAATGCGGTCTCTTGTCATGAAGTCGTTGACCGGCGCATGATCGCGTATCCATGCGGCGAGGATCTCCGTAATGCGCCCCTGTTCGCGGTAAGTCAGAAAGACAAGGCCGGTATGCGCGTCGCAGATGTCGGCGTGACGGACGCGATCCGCCTCTTTGTCCGACCGCGTGAGTTCATGCACTTTGATGACGCCGTTGAGATAGTCGTCAATTGCGGCGCAGGCGACGATGCCAACCTGCTCGCGCCCGCGCATGGTCTGTTTGTAAATATACAATTGCGCTTCCGGCGCGCGGACAAGCGTTCCGGCGGCGATCATCAGCGCAAGCCGCGCTTTGGCCTGTTGATAGACTTGCGCGTCATACGGATCGGTATCCGGCGGGAGGTCAACTTCGGCGCGCGTGACATGCAGAAACGAATAGCGGTTGCGCCGCGTCAATGCCCGCGCTTCGTCTGCGGTGACGACATCGTAGGGCGGCGCGGCCACTTTTCCGGCGAGTTCCGGCGTCGGGCGGTACGGTCTGAATGGAAGAATAGTTGCCATAATGTGTGTTACGATGAACGAATCGTGCATCCGGCAGCCCCGCCCCTATGCGGCGGGCAGAGAGGATTCCCGCGACGGAGCGCGGGGCTGCCAGACGATGCGGGATGTTATAACCCAAGAATGTTATTGATATGGCCGAGCAGTTCGTCAACGTCTGCCATCGTGCAATCGGCCATGTGCGCAATGCGGAAGGTTTTTTCTTTGAGCGGGCCGTAGCCGTTCGCAATCGAGAAGCCGCGTTCGCCAAGCTGCTTGAGCAGGTCGGCCACGCTGATGCCCCGCGTATTTTTCACGACGGTCAGCGTGTTCGATAAATAGCGTTCGTCGGCAAACAGCGCGAAGTATTTTTTCGCCCAGCCGCGCACCCGGTTCGCCATTGCCACATGCCGCGCAAAGCGATGTTCCAGCCCTTCTTCGTTCACGATGCGGTTCAACTGAAAATGCAGCGCGAACATGTGCGACAGCGACGGCGTTGACGGGTACTGATAATCGTTTTTCTTCAAGAAATTGTACAGTTCCAGCAGATCGAGATAATAGCCTCTGTACGGGACTTCTTTGGCCGCGTTGATGGCTTTTTCGGAGATCGAACACACAGACATGCCCGGCGGCAGGCCGATGCATTTCTGCGTCGAGGTGATGCAAACATCCACGCCGAGCGCGTCCACGTCAATTTTCGTGCCGCCCATCGAACTGACCGTATCCATGCACCACACCACGTCCGGGTAATTTTTCAAAACCGCCGAAATTTCCTCAACCGGACACATCACGCCGGATGACGTTTCGTTGTGCGTGATGGTGATGAGGTCGTATTTGCCGGTAGATAAAACGTCATTGACCATTTCCGCCGTCGTGGCCTGTCCTTCTTCGGTTTTGAATTTATCGGCCGCCACATTATTGCGCTGCGCCATCTCGAACCATCGGTCGCCGAACGAGCCAATCGAAAACACGGCCGCCCGCTTGCGCGTGCATGACCGGATTGAGCCTTCCATCAGGCCACTGCCGGATGTTGTCGAAAGCAGGATTTCGTTGTTCGTATAAAACATTTTCCGCAGCATGTCGCTGATTTCGCGCTGCAAATTCGATGCGTCTTTCGAACGATGCCCGATCATCGGCGTCGCCATTTTTGCCAGCACGTCCTCGCGGACTTCCACCGGGCCGGGAATAAATAATTTTTTGTGCATGTTGCCTCCTTG
>CAZCGG010000062.1:0-20586 GCA_964498135.1 uncultured Candidatus Moduliflexus sp. | reverse complement strand
AGATCCGGATTGATCTGATCAAACTGCTCGAACGCGCTTTTCCCGCTTTGCGCGACGGACACCTCGAACCCGGATTCCTCCAAATATTCGAATAGCACATTCAAGTTGGTTGGATTATCGTCAACGATTAAGATGATCGGCGTCTGAGCCATGTTCCCCCTCCAGATAGTCTAAAATGAACGCTTTCAACTCTTCGATGCGAAATTGCGTCAGCAATTCGCGGACTTTGGCGAGAAAAAGCGCGTTCTGCGGATATTGCGCGGTCAGCGCGTCCAATTCTTTCCGCAGCCGCGTAATCATGCCGCCTTTCGCAAATTGAAGCAGCCGCCGCAAATCCTCTTGCGACACCGGAATCAGCGTGTCGTCGCGCACCTGCGTTTCGCCGCTCACGGCGGGCGCGTCCGGCTCGGCGTCCGCATACACCCATTCGATTCCGGCCTCGTCGCTGAGCAATTCCAGCAATTCTTTCAAGCGGAACGGCTTGGCAAGAAAACGGTTGCAGCCCGCCGTCAGGCATTCTTGCTGCTTTTCCGCCGCCACGCTTGCGGAAATCGCCAAAATGACGACATCGCGGAATTCCGGCATCTGGCGCAAACGCCGCGTCGTTTCAAGGCCGTCCATCACCGGCATAATCACGTCAATCAAAATCACATCGGGGCGGCGCGCGACGGCCTTTTCGATGGCGTCTTGGCCGTTGACGGCCTCGATGACCGTGAAGCCGAGCGGCGTGAAAAAATCTTTCAGCACGGCGCGATTGGCTTCATAATCATCCACAATCAAGACCGTATTGACCCGCCCGGAATATCCGACCACATGCCGCTGCCGCGCTGAAAATGCGTCGTCCCGCGCCAGCGCGTCGCGCAGCGCCGGCATGTCAATTTCAAACCAAAACAGGCTGCCTTTGCCCGGCGCGCTTGACACGCGCAATTCCCCGCCCATGAGACTCACAAGGCGCTGGCTGATTGCCAAGCCCAGCCCCGTGCCTTCGGACGGAAACCGCTTGTCGCGGATTTGGTGAAACGCCGTGAAAATTTCCTGAAGATGCTCCGCCGAAATTCCGATGCCGGAATCTTCCACCTCGAAACGAAAGCGGCACTGATCATATTTGACAGCCGCATCTTGCAAAGCGTTAAGCGAAACGACGGAGACTTTAAAAATGATGCGCCCTTTTTTCGTAAATTTCGTGGCGTTGCTCAACAAATTCAGCAACACCTGCCGCAGCCGCTTTTCATCGGCATGCACGACATTCGGCAACTTGGCGGGAACGTGATATTCGAACGCGATGCGCTGCGCGTCCGCCCGCACGCGCGCGATTTCAATCAATGTGCGCAGCATTTGCGGCAGGCGGAAATCCATCGGATCCAGCGTCATTTTCCGGGCTTCGATTTTCGAGAGGTCTAAAATGTCGGTAATCATCAGCAGCAAATGCTCCGCGCTTCGGTGAATCACGTCAATCGCGTGGCGCGGGCGCTCGGTCAGCGTCATGTCATTTTTCAGAATTTGCGTGTAGCCCAAAATGCCGTTCAACGGGGTGCGGAGTTCGTGGCTCATGTTCGCCAAAAAGTCGCTTTTCGCCCGATTCGCCGACTCTGCCGTCTCTTTCGCGGCTTGCAGTTCTTGCTCTGTCCGGCAGCGTTCGCCGATTTCCAATTGCAGTTGCGCGTTCGCGGTCGTCAGTTCAAGCGTGCGCTCCGTCACGAGTTCTTCGAGGTGGTCGCGGTATTTCCGGCGCTCCTCTTCAAGCATTTTGCGTTCCGTGATGTCCTCGCAGCTTGTCACGACGGCGCACGGCTCGCCATCGAGATTTTTCACGACTTCCGACATCAGCCAGACCGGGAACGTGCTGCCGTCTTTACAGACGTTGACGCTCTCGCGGACTAACCCTTTCCATTCCCGAATCTGCCGAAGCGTCAACGGTTTCCGCAGTTCCGGCGGCGCGAGCAGATTCACGTCCTGCCCTAACAATTCCTCGCGCGCGTAGCCGTGCATCTCGGCCTCGGTTTGATTCAAATAGATGATCTTCCCCTCTAAATCGGCGATTGTCAGGCCAAGCTGCATATTGTCAACGGCTTGTTCCAACTGGCGCAATTGCTCGTTTTTCAGCGACAATTCCAGCGTCCGTTCCCGAATAATGTCTTCCAACTCCTCGCGGTGGCGGCGCAACTCGTTTTCAACCTGCTCGCGTTCGGCAATTTCCAAATGAAGCCGCTCGTTCGAGGCGGTCAGCGCTTTCGTGCGCTCCTCGACATCGCGGGCAAGCTGGCGATTACGGCGCTGCACGGCGGTCAGCCGCCGCCATGACGCGCCGACCAGCGCAGTCAGCAGCAGCGCCGCGCCGCCGCCCTGAAACCACGCGGTTTTCCACCAAGGCGACGTTACGCGGATGATAAGCGACGCGCCGTGTTCGTTCCACACGCCGTGATTGTTCGAGCCGCGCACCCGCAGCGTATACGCGCCGCCCGGCAGATTGGAATACCGGCCTGCGCGCTGCGTTCCGGCGTCGTACCACGTTTTGTCCACGCCTTCCAATATGTATTGATACTGGTTTTGCGCCGGATTCGTGAAATTGAGGGCGGCGGCCTCGAATTCGAAGAAATTCTGCCGCCATGAAAGCGTCACGTCGCGCAATTTCGAAGGAATCCGCCCATGCGCCGACGGCAGGGGCAATCCGCCCTGCGTCAGCGCGGTCAGGACAACCGGCGGCGCGTGCGGGTTCTGCGCCAATGCGCGCGGATCGATCCGGTTGACGCCTTTCGTGCCGCCGAACCACAGCGCACCGTCGCGGGCGGAAAACGCGCTACCGGGCAAAAATTGATCCCCTTGCAAGCCGTCCTGCGCGGTGTAACGCCGGTCAACGCGCCCCGTATCGGGCTGAAAGCGCACGATGCCGTCATTCGCGCTGAGCCACAGATTGCCGTCGCCGTCCGCGAGAATGCCGTTCACGTCGGTCGGAACGCCCTGCGGCGCGGAATAAACGGCGAAGGTCTGCGCGGCGGGATCAAAACGGTTCAGGCCGCCGCCTTTCGTGCCGATCCAGAGAATTCCGGCGTCGTCCTGATAGAGCGCGGCGATGGCGTCGGCGGATAGCGCGTTCGGCGCGTCCGGCGCGGCGACATAGCGCGTGAAGGTTTCCGTCGCCAAATCGAACCGGTTCAGGCCGCCGCCGAACAAGCCGCCGAACCAAATTGCGTTCTCGCGCCGGTCAAGCAGGATGTCCTGCACGTAGTTGTTGCCCGCGCCTTTGCGCGGATCGTTCGGATCGGGCGGATAGAACGTGAACGCGCCGTCGGATTTGCGGAATTTCGCCAAGCCGCCGCCGTGCGTCCCCATCCAGAGCAAATCGGGATGGCGCGGATCCGCGACGATTTCCGTCACGCTTTCGACGCCGGAATCATACCGCGCCGCAACCTCGCCAGTCTGCCGGTCAAATTTGATGAGCGGCCCGACGTAGAGCGACACCCAAAAATCTCCCGCCGAATCTTCGTAGATGCCGAGAATATGGTCATTGTCCAACGCCGCCGGATTGTCAGGGTCGCGCAGATAGCGCGCGATGGCGCCGGTCTGCGGGTTCAGCCGGTTCAAGCCCTGCTGCGTCCCAATCCAGATGTCGCCGCGCCGATCCTCGAAAATCGCGTTGACCGCGCTGTTGCTGAGGCTGTCCGGCGCGTGCTGATACAAGGCGAATTTCGAGCTATACGGGTCAATTTTATCCACCTTGCCGGAATAGGTGACAATCCAGAAAATGCCGGAGCGATCTTCGGCCACGTTGACGACGAGATCGTCGGAAAGGGTATTGGGATTGCCGGGCTGGCGGCGATAATTGGCGAAGGTTTCGCGCCGCTTGTCGAAGATCGTCAGGCCGTTCGCGGTCACGTAGCCGCCGAGCCAAAGCCTGCCGCGCCCGTCATCGTAAATCAGCGCGACTTCGCCGTTGGTCTGCGCGGCGGGGAAATGGGTGAACGTTTCGGCGCGTATGTCAAATTTATCCATGCCGTCTTCCGGCGTGCCAAGCCAAAGAATATTGGGGTCGTCTTTGTCCTGAATCAGGGCGTCCACGTTATTTTCATGCCCGCCGAAACTGTTGGCGTCGCCGGGGCGATGCGGATAATGGGTAAACCGGCCGGTCTGCTTGTCGAATTTGTCGAGGCCGCCGCCATACGTGCCGATCCAGAGGATATTCGGGTTCGCCGCGTCCTCAATCAGCCGCCACACGTCGCCAAACGCGATGCTCTGCGGATTGGCCGGATCCGGCTCAAAGCGCGTAAATTCCCCGCTGCGGCTGTCGAATCGGTTCAGCCCGCCGCTTCCTGTGCCGAGCCAGAAAATCGCCGGATCCGCGCCGTCCTGCGCAATATCCTGCACGGTGTTGTCGCCGAGGCTGCGCGGATTGTCCGGCTCGTGGCGGTAATACGCGAAGGTTTCGGTCGCGGAGTCGAACTTATGCAAGCCGCCGGACGTGCCGATCCAAAAAATATCGGGCTGCGTCCGGTCTGCGACGATGCGCCAGATGCTGCCGTTCAGCAGCAGGTTCGGCCCCACGCCGTATAATTTAAGCTTATAGCCGTCATACCGGAACAGGCCGCCGCCCTCCGTTCCAATCCAAAGAAACCCGTCGCGATCTTGCAGAAACGCCTGCCCGCCCGGCGCGCCTAAATCGCAGACATGATCAATATGCGGCGGCTCGCCCGCTTCGCCCCGCAAATCAAGGCAAAGCAACGCGAGCATCATCACGCGCGCAACGTACACACGCCATCCTCTGTTCATAACGCCCTCCTATTCTGCCTATCCGATTTAGCGGCAATTCCGCAAAAGTCAAGCAAAAATGCGACGATGGCGCGAAACTCTTCGGCAGGCAGGCGATCTCCGGCAGCCGCGCATGAAATATCTTGACATAAACCTCGCGCTTCTGCGTTCGTTGAAAAAACTCATTCGATTCATCAACGCAGACTATCGGAAAAATACAAGCATGGCGCAACAACAGCGTTTTTCTTCTCCATATATTTCGCAGATTGTTGACCGTTTGCAGCGCATCCGTCCTGACAAAATCATCTTGTTCGGCTCTCATGCTTACGGAATGCCCCATGCGGACAGCGATATTGATTTGATTGTCGTTCTGAACAAGCGCGGTCTCAACAGCACGTACCGCGAGAAGAGCCATGATCGCATGGTCGTCAGCAGGGAATTGCTTGAAATCGAACGCGAAACGCCGATTGACGCGCTGGTCTATACCCTTGACGAATGGAGCGCTTTTTTAATGCAAGACAGCGCGTTTGCCAAATTGATTCGACAAAAAGGAGTTGTTCTCTATGAAGCCAAGCACACAGGAATGGTTGAGCCGATATAGCCGCGCACGAAGAACACGCTTCAAAACTATCTGATGATTCAAAAAGCACACAGACTGACGACAATGAAAGACTTGAAAAACTCGCATGAACGCTTGAACGGTTTCGAAACGTTTTAGGCACATTTACCATAGGAGAAAAGAATATTCATGTCACATTCACAGACATTTATCATACAAGGAAACGCCCGGCTGAGCGGCGAGCTTGTCGTTGACGGGAACAAAAACGCCGCGCTGCCGTTGATTGCGGCGTCAATTCTTTCGCCGGGGCCGGTCTTATTAAAGCGGATTCCCCAGATTCTCGACGTGCTGCACATGTGCGAAGTTCTCGTCCAGATGGGCGCGGACGTGACGATTCCAGAGCCGGATTCGCTACTGATTAACACGAGCAATCTTGACCCGACGCGCATCAATCGCCGCGCATGGGAAGCGATTCGCGCCGCGATTCTCTTCGTCGCGCCGATTATCAGCCGTTTCGGGAAAATTGTGTTTCCGACGCCGGGCGGCGACGTGATTGGCCGCCGCCGCCTCGATTCGCATTTTCTCGCCTTCAAGGAAATGGGAGCGGAAATTGACGCGCATAACGGCGAATTTTCCGTGACCGCGCCCGCGTCCGGCCTGCGTTCGGCGCAGATTTTTCTCGACGAAGCGAGCGTCACCGGCACGGAAAACGCGCTAATGGCCGCCGCCGCCACGCCCGGCATGACGATTATCGAAAACGCCGCCTGCGAGCCGCATGTGCAGGATTTGGCCGACTTTCTCTATTCGTGCGGGGCGATTATCGAAGGCCGCGCCTCGAATCGCCTGATTGTGCGCGGCACGGCGAATTTGAAGCCCGCCGCGCCGTTCATCACGGGCGCGGATTACACGCAGACCGGCGCGCTCATCGGCATCGCGCTCTGCACCGGCTCCGAGCTTCGCATCCGGCAGGCCGGAACGAAATATTTGAAACCGATTCAGATTGGGCTGGAAAAATTCGGCGCGACGTTCCGCATCGAAGGGGATGACGTGATTGTTCCGGCAAATCAGGAGTTGAAGGTCGTCGAAGACATCGGCTCAAATCTCTCGAAACTCGACAGCCAGCCTTGGCCCGGCTTTCCATCCGACATGACCAGCACAGCGGTGATTCTCGCCACGCAGACCGAAGGCGCGATCATGATTCACGAAAAGCTGTACGAAAGCCGCCTCTTTTTCACGGATAAACTCGTGGCAATGGGGGCGCGGATTACGCTCTGCGATCCGCATCGCGCGATTGTGATCGGCCGCACGAAGTTATTCGGCACGCGCCTGACCAGCCCGGACATCCGCGCGGGAATCGCCATGCTGACCGCCGCGCTCTGCGCTGACGGCGAAACGCGCATCAGCAACGCGCAGCAGATTGATCGCGGCTTTTTCGAGATTGAGAAGAAACTGGCGTCAGTCGGCGCACAGATTGATCGCCTGCCGGAGGATTAATTGTGAGCCAAGACTTCCGAAGTCTCGAAGACTTCGGAAGTCTCACCTACCTGCGGGGTTAACGCGCTATTTCTGCGCCTCAAGCCAGAAACGCAGGCAAGCGAGGCGCAGCCGGTCGGCGTGATTTCCCGGCAGAATCAGATGATGATTGCCTAACGGCGCTTCGCGCAAGAGCCGGACGGCTTGCGGCGGCAGCGCGACTTCAATTTGCGTGCGGCAAGCGTGCGCATAATGCGGCCGCGCCAACACCGGGGCGCACGTCAAAAAGGCGCGCCGCAGAGAAGAATCCAGCCGGAAAATCGTCACCTCGTCCGCCGCAAATTCCCCTTGAATCGCCGTGCCGACGCCGGTTTCAAAATGCGTCGTCACAACGCATTCGCGCAGCAGCGTCGGCGCAATCGTGCAATGCGCGAACAATGCCCGATCTTCCCTGATTTGCGCGGTGTTTGCCATCCACGGCACGATGCCTGTGACGGCGTTTGCCAGCATCATGCCGACAATGCTGACAAGATCGCCTTCGCAGCCCGCCGGAAAGCCGTCGGCGTTGAATTTCGCCAACGGCAGGCAGGCGGTCACGGCATGCGCTTTCACCATCGAAAAACATTCAACCGTGATGGCGTCCAGTTTTTCCGCCTGAACGCACTGCCGCAAAAGCGTGTAAACGCTGGCGGTGTCATTGAGATTTTTATCCGGCGCGTGAAACGCGGCCAGCAAATCCGGCGACGGCGGCTGCGCGGCGTAAGCGGGCAGCGCGCTCCAGAGAATCTGCCGCAATTCGATGCCGAGCCTGTTTTTGAGCAATTCCGCGTCAATATTCGAGGCGATCAGCCATTCCGACACGTCGCCGATTAAGCCGAGCCGCTGCCCATGCAGCCGCGCCGCGCCATCCACCACCGCCGCGAGATGGCCGAGCAGCGCGGGCGTTTCCGCGTCTTCCCCATCAATCAGCGTCGCCGCATATCCGCGCTGGCGGGCATACGCCTGTGTTTCCGTCGCGGCGGCGTAGGCGTTTTCCTCTTTGAACGCGAGCAGCAGCGTCCATCGGTCAGGCTGAAGATGCGCGGCAGCGGCGCGTTCTGAGCCGCCGGACAGAAAATAGATGACGTCCGGCTGCTGTTCGACAAATTCAACCTGCTCCGGCGCAATGAGTTGCAAAAGCCGGGTGCGCCCTTTTTCAAACATTCCATCCCCTGCGCCCCGAAAAGCCACGAGCGCCACGCGAAGTTTTTTCATGATGTTTCCTTTTTGAATTTTTCGCGCCAAGACGCAAAGCCCTTTTTTCAGGCATTCTTGGCGTCTTTGCGCCTTGGCGCGAGATCAGAAAATTTTTGATAATGACTGAGACAATGCGAGCGTGACGAGTTCGCTTGCTTTTTCTCCGCATCGCAGGCAATCTGTCAAGCTTCATTTGCGTTTTCTTTGGCCGCGAACGGTTTTTCTTGACATTGTTTCAATCATCTCCAATACTATTTCATTCTTTCGGGAGCGCAACGGCAAGGGATTTTTCACCCATTCATCAACGATAGAAGGAGGGAATCGCTATGAGAAAACAGGCGTTTCGAAGAGGATTCGCTTGCATGATTCTGGCGGCGGCTTTGTTCACGGGGGAACGGCCGACGTCTGCGGAAATTTATCGCTGGAAGGATGTTGACGGCACGATTCGCTATTCCAATACCAAGCCGGGCGAATCCGCCGAAATCCTCGATGTCATCCCGACGCGCCGCGTTCCGCTTGTCGAGGCGCAAGACGGCACGGTGTATTATCTGAACGTGCCGGAGCGCATTGATCAACTCAATTTGCCGCCGGATATGCTCGATGAACTGCTGAACCCCGCTCCTGCGCCGAAAGCGGAGACGGCGGCCAACGCGGCGAAAGATGGCGACGCGGCAGACATGGCCGAGATTCTCAAGCGGCTGACTGACCTTGAAAGCTCGCTGCAAAGGGAAATCGCCGCTCGCCAAAAATGGGAGCGCGCGTATGAAGAGATTCGGAGCGACGCCAAGCGGCTTGAGCAGGAGAATACTGCGTTGACGCGGACGTTGGACAACACGCGCAGCACGCTGGACGCGCTGCTCACGCGGTTCGATGTCATGGAATTTCGCGTTGACCGCGCCGGGCAGGACAAGCAGCACTCCTTGCAGCGCGTGATTGACTTGCAAGCGCGGAAATTGAGCGAACAGCAAGGCCAGATTGCCGCCCTGTCTCAGCAAATCGAGGCCATGCGCCAATGGCAGACGGCATTTATTGAGAAGCAGCACAACGCCGCCGCGCAATCGGGACGCTCTTTTCTTTCGCAGATTCCGTCGCTGACAGAGTTATTCGCCGCCGCGATGAGCCGCGAGATGGCTGACGAGCCTGCGGCCGCTCTGCTGATTTCGCAACTCTCGTCGGAGAGCGCGGCCACAAGCGGGAGAATCATGGTCGTGCCGCGCCATAAATAAACATGCGCAGGAGTGTCAAATCTTGATTTGACAGCGAAATTAAAATTTCGCACTCCTGATTTACACAGGAGACGGCGGCGGTTAGGCCGTCGTCGTCTCAAGATAGGCGAGGCTCTGAGAATCTTTCTGGTAATTTTCCGGCAGCGTGTAATTGCGCGGCGACACGGCGTACACCACGTTGCCGTACAGTTGGTGGGTGTCGAGATTCACGCTTTGCAGCACTTCCACGGACGTTTGATAAAAGGCGTTCGTCAGGCTGATTTTGACGATGTTCGGGGGGATTTCCACTTGCAGAATGCGGAGCATCGCCCGCAGATTGTACCAAATTTTTTGTAGTTGGCGGCCGTCATGCTGTTTAATGCTGACTTCTAAAAGCGTCCGGTGAACGCGCTGCTTTTCTTCGTCGGTATGATAGGGAAACGCCCAGCCGATGCAGTTGAGCGTGGCTTTCGTCATCGGAAACGGGCCGCGCGCCAATAAAATTTCATTATCATAACAATAATTCCACAACCGCTGGCGGATGTCATTCGACTGCACGCACAAAAACCCGTCATCCATCGCCCGTTTCAGCAGCTTGCCATTCATTTCGACGCGCACGTGCGCATGCGCGTCAAGGGCTTTCATCATTTCCGCTAACGCCTTTAAATACATGCCGATAGCTTTATTATACATCGTTTGATTACTGTTGATGTCTGCCATGTCATCCCTCTTTTTTTATTCTACATGCCTAACATCGAGCATAACAACGAGTTGAGGCATTAAAACAATCAACGCTCTCCCGTTCCTTGCTTACTCGGCATCTGTTATGATTCTGATAAGCTTTTCATCTCTTGCTGAACACGCAAACCAATATCAATCGCTTCTTGGACGAGCTGTTGCGCTTCTTTGGCATTTTCGCTAAGTTTCAAGGTTTCTAACAGTGGAATAGCTTCACTGGAAATAAGCTCTGGTTTGAAACCGGGATTTTCTCTCAAAATTCGGTCAGTTTGTAAGGCGCGTATCAAATCTTCGCGCATACTTTTTAACACATCAAGAATCCGCTCTCGATCTTGTATGCCCTTGTGGCCGACCTCTGCCAATTGATCCATGACAGAGACATGCGACACGACTCGATTATATTTATCCACTTCATCTAACAATATTCCTAAACGAGTTGGCTGTAATCTTTCGAGAAGTTCGGTTAATTGTTGCTTATAACGCTTCTTTAAAAGAAAGTAAATAACTCCAATATTTATCCCAGCGAAAAAACCCACGAGAATAACCGAAATAATCGCGTGAAACGTATCGAGATTCATTTTCATGGATAATTGATTTAATAATTGATTTTGACCAAACAGGCGTGCAAACAGATAAGCTTCTATAAGTCCCAAAATAGAACCACCGAAAATTCCCACGCCAGGATCATGTTCTTTATTAAAATTATTTTTTATCCACTCCTTATACTCTTGACAGCGTGACGGTCTAATTATTGACGATTCTATTATCTTTTCTATGCTTGTAGTTTCTATGCCTGTAGAATGTTGTCTAATATCTATTTCTCCATTTAGCCAGCCATCTTCTCCGTAATGGTTCCAAGCGGTTTCCCTACGTAATCCTGCAAACGTTTCTATTTGAGAAATGGTTAAAGTCAAGCTTTCTGCCCTTTGAGGTTGAATTGTCTCATTTGCTTTTGGCGCTATTGTTTGTTCTGTCATTCTGTCAAATTGATTGAATAAATTTTTGATTACAGACATATCCCCTCCTCGTATTAAATCCATCGAAGACGTAGGTTTAATTATTTCGGAAGTTGCGCATACGGCTCTAATTTCTCGCCAACCACGACATTGACCGTCAAGTGCTGCCGGAGATAGCTGGACGGGGCCGTCCGGTCTAACAGGGCTTTGACCATGTAGCGCAAATTCGGCGGATATTGATACAGCAGCGCCATCGCCCGCAGAAATTCCTCGCCGCCCAGCCGGATTTTGACGATGTTCGTCGGAATCTGAATCGGCGCTTCCTGCACGCGCTGGCGGCACGACAGCCAAAACTGCCGCAAGCCGCCCCACGATTTTGCGGACAAATCCGCCCGCGTAATCACTTCATACGATTCTTCCATTTCCGCCGGTTTCGAAAATGGAAACACCCACGCAATCGCGTTCCAGTTGCGCTTCATCTCGGAAATCACGCCTTGCCACAGCAGGCACTCTTCGCTGGCGGGCATGGCGAGGACGCGCGCTTTATCCTGCTCCGTGACGGTTTGCAGAAAGCCGTCGCTGATCGCCCGGAAAAGAAATTGCGGCGCAAACGCGGTGCGCGCCTCATGATGATGTTCCAGCGTCGTCACAATATCGAGCAAGGCGCGAATATATGCCTCAATCGCCTTGTCGTACATGATTCTTGGCAGCGCCGCCGTTTCATTCATTGTGTTCTGAGACATCCGACGTTTTCACCGGAAAGAGTTTTTTCCACCACCCGGCAAACAGGCTTTTCGGCGCTTCAATCAGCCGCAGCGTCCCGCGCGAAGACGGCTGCTCGCTCAAACGGGCAAATTCTTCGAGCAATTGCCGCTGCCGCCGCGTCACCTCGCTCGGAATCTGAATCTTGACTTTCACGAACAGATCGCCGCGATCCCCGTTGTTTGAGGATGGCACGCCTTTCTGCGACAACCGGAACACGCGGTCGGGCTGGGTCCCGGACGGCACGCGAATCCGCACTTTCCCTTCTAACGTGGGAACTTCAATCACATCCCCCAAGACCGCCTGCGTGATGGTCAACGGGACTTCGCACCAGATGTCATTATCTTTGCGCCCGAAAAATTCATGCGGCTGCACCTGCACGTGAATCAGCAAATCCCCGGTCGCGCCGCCATAGACGCCGTGTTCCCCTTCTCCGGCGACTTTCAGGCTTGCGCCGTCATGCACGTTCGGCGGAATGCGGACGGAAATTTTCCGCGTCTGCGGCAGGCGGCTTTCGCCGCGACATTCCGCGCAATCTTTTTGATAGACCCGGCCGCTGCCGTTGCATTCTTGGCAGACCTGCGTGAAGCCGAGAAAGCCGTGCGATTGCCGGATCCGGCCTTTGCCGAGGCAGATCGGGCAGAGCATCGGATAGGCGCGCGGCTCGATGCCCGTGCCGCGGCAGCGCGCGCACTGCTCTAAGCGGGTGACTTCAATCATGCGCGTCGCGCCGAGCGCGGCTTCTTCAAAGGAAATGCTGAGTTCGTGCGCAATATCCGCGCCGCGAGCCTGCTGGCGATATTTTTTGTGCGCGGACGCTTTCCCGGTGGACGCATTATCGAACACATCGAACACATCATCGAAATTCGTATGTTTCGCGCGATGCGGCGAGGTGCGCGACGCGGAATCCGCATGGGAAGACGCGCGGCCTACATCATATTCGGCGCGTTTTTTGTCGTCGCTCAGAATTCGATAGGCTTCCGTGACTTGCTTGAATTTTTCTTCCGCAAATTTATCGTCGGGATTCCGATCAGGATGATATTTCAGCGCAAGCTGGCGATACGCCCGCTTGATTTCCGCGTCGTCGGATGCTTCCTGAATGCCTAAAATTTTGTAATAATTGGGTGTGTTAGACAAGTTTCCGTACCCGCTCACGAGGATTTCTTCTTCGAGACCCCAACTTTCGGAGCCACGATCACTCGGTCGTGCAATGTGTACCCTTTCTGAAAAACTGAAACCACTACGCCTTCTTCCACGTCATCCCGCTCCACCGCCATCAACGCTTCATGCATTTCGGGATTAAACGGCTGCCCTTGCGCTTCGATTTCTTTGATGCCCTTTCGTTTCAGGACGCCGAAGAATTTTTCAAAAATCATCTCAATGCCTTTCAAAAAATCTTCCAATTTATGCGTTTGCTCCGCCGCCGCAATCGCCCGCTCGAAATCATCCGCCACGCGCAGCATTTCTTGCAGCAGGTCTTCATTCGCATATTTTCGAAAATCCTGCAACTCTTTTTCTTTGCGCTTTTTAAAATTGTCGAATTCCGCCTGCAAGCGCAATCTCGCGTCGAAATGATCTTTCGCCTCCTGCGTTTTCGCCGCCAAGGCTTTTGTCAGGCGCGTCACCTCATCTTCCGGCTCTTCGACGGGCGCAGCCGGTTGTTCTTCCGTCGGCGCGGCGGGCGCGCTTACGGCCGCTTGCTCGTCTTCCTCCGATTCCGCTTCAGGGAGCGCCGGCTCGATAAGCGGCTGTTCCAAGCCTTCTTGTTCCTGCATCTCCTGCTCAGGCGCGTTCACGGTCTCTGTTGAATTGTCAGCGTTCACAATTTTTACTGGAATCTTCACGTTTTTCCTCCCTTTCTTATGACGTTTCATGTAACAAGATAGCGCAAAGCCATTCCGTTTTTTGAGAAACGGAATGGTTCGGCGTTCATTGAAATTCTATAACTCCATGCGTTCGGTCAGCAGGCGCGACAGCGTGCTGGCCGTATATTCCACAATCGGAATGACCTGCGTGTAATTCATGCGCTTGGGGCCGATAATCCCGATAATGCCTACGGCGTGGTCGCCGTATTTGTACGACGACAGCACGAGGCTGAGATCGCGAATATCTTCAATCGTGCTTTCTTCGCCGATAATCACTTTCGCGCTCTCGCCGTCCCCGTCGTCAAGGCATTTATCCAGAATGCGGATCAGCAGCCGTTTTTCCTCAAACGCTCGGAACAGCCCGCGCATCTTTTCGACATCGGCGAATTCGGGCTGATTAATCATATTGGCCGTGCCGCCGACATACAATTCGCTGTCATCCGTTTCGTCTGAAAAAAAGAGCTGGCTCAGTTTGATCGCGTTGGCAAACAGTTGGTCGAACTGCGTCTTTTCGTGGCGCATCATGTCGAGCAGTTTCGCCCGAATCTGCGCCAAACTCAGCCCCATCAACTCCGTCGTAATCAGCTTTGACATTTTGTCAAGCGTATCTTGCGAAATCTCATCATCTAATTGAATCACGCGCTTATGCACTAAGCCGGATTCCGAAATGAAAATGACGAGCGCTTGTGAATTGTTCAGCTTGATAAAATCAATGTGGCGGCAAATGGTATTTTTTAAATTCGGCGTCAACACGAGACCGGCCTGCTGCGAGAGTTTTGACAGCAGATCCGTCGTTTTTTTCATCAGGTTGACGACTTCGGTTTCCGCGTGCAGCATTGCTTCGATACGCGTCGAATCCACTTCTTCCAACGAACGCTGCATCTGCGTCAAATGATCCACGTAAAACCGGAACCCCTTGTCAGTCGGGATGCGCCCGGCGGATGTGTGCGGCTGCGCCAAAAAGCCGAATTCTTCCAGATCCGCCATGATGTTGCGAATCGTGGCGGGGCTGAGGCCAAAACCGTATTTCCGCGCAATCGTCCGCGAGCCGACCGGCTCGGCCGTGGCGATATAATTGCAAATCACGGCGACTAATACCTGACGCTGCCGTTCTTCTAAGGGTTCATAGGATTCCACGGTTGTTTCCTCATTTACGCCCGCATCACGCGATGCGCGGCGCGTGTTCGGCAGGAATGCTGAAAAAATAAGACTTCGTTTTCACTTCTCGCTCAATTAGCACTCTGCGCGACGGAGTGCTAATCCGACTGCATGTAAAATGGGGTGACATCTGAAATTTGTCAAGCGTTTTTTGTTTTTTCCGGCGTTTCGCGCAAAGGAAGGCGGATCAGCCGATGCTGTCCGGTTCGATGGTCTGTTCTAACGCGGCGATGTCGAGGTCAAGGTAGAGATGCCCCTCATTGCGGACGTGATCGCGCTGCTTCTCGAAGGCGAGCCGGAGGCGGCGCAGCAGAAATTCCGCCTGCTCGCGCTGACCGGCTGCGCCGCTCTGCGCGGCGATTTCGAGATATTTTCTGATCATCTTGCCCGCCGGTTCAAGATAATACGCCGAAAATTGCTGCGCGGTGCGGGCGTCGCCGGGAAACGCCGTCAGCGCGGTCAACATCTCTTCGGCGGCGGCGCAAACCGCGCGAGCGTGGTCGTGGGCGTCATAGTCCTCAATCCGCTCCGCCAGCACGGCAAGATCGGCAAGCTCACGCGCCGCCGCCTCAAATGCCGGAATTGACGGCGCGCTGACCGGCGGCTTGGCTGTCGGCGCGGCTGCGGCCGCCGGAAAAAGCCATGTTCCGCTAATCACGTAGCCCGCCAGCGCGACGATGAACGAGAGCGGAAAGCCTAATTGCAGGACATACAGCGAGAAGACGAACATCGCCCCGCCAATCAGCCCGGCCGGGATGTTTGCGGCTAATTGAGAGAACATTTTATCCATACAAGCAAACGCTTCGCCCAATCATTTTTCAATAAAATCAGTTCGCTATAAATGATAATCGCCTGCGGCCTCCGGTTGATATAATATCTCTTCAATTTTCAAGCACCTGACGCCTGCCGGAACATTCCATTCAACAACATCGCCGATGCGATAGCCAATCAACGCGATGCCAACCGGCGCTAAGATTGAAATCTTATTTTGCTGAATATTGGCCGCATAAGGAAACACAAGCGAATACACAACCTCCTCTCCTGAATCTAAATCCTTCAAACGCACCTGAGAATTCATCGTGACAACATCATGCGGAATGTCCGTCGGCGGCACGATTTCTCCGCGTTCCAACTCTTCCTTTAAGGCTTTTAAATGACTTTTATTCAAGCCATGCGGGTTTGCTTGATCAATTAAGGCGGTTAAACGGTCATAATCAAATTCGGTCAGATAGATTGTTCGTTTTTCCATAGCAGATCCCTTTTTATGCTTGCTTCGTTTCCCTCGAGAATTTTCCCCGCTCGCAGGCCACTCATTCAATTCAGGGCTTCCACAGCATCGTTGAGGCCATTCATTGACTTCGCCCAGGCAGAAGCCCTGAAATTTTGGAGTAACGACGGCCGTATCAATAACAGACTCGAAACATCAATTCACTTGGTCAAGCTGATAACTTTGCGAGCCTAAGCCGCGCTTTTCAAGCTCGTTAAGCTGGATAAACGGATTTTTGCCATGCAGTCGCTCAAACAGATGGCCGTCCGCTTTCAGCATCATGCCTTGCGGCGCTCCGCTTGAAATCAGGTTCTCGACTTGAATGGCATCCAGCGAGGCGCGCTCAATCGCCACAATATCCGTCGCCGCCATGACGCCGATGTCGGGAACTAACGCGGGCGTGGTAAAGCCCCAGCAGTCGCACAACGCCGTGATATTCAGCAAAAAGTTGATATAGAACACATTCCCCGGCGCGAACGTTTTCAACACTTCTTCCGTGCAGAGCGCCATTCCCACTTGAAAATCGTCAAAGCGATCCGCCGTCATGGTCAATGCGCCGGTGGGGCAGACTTTGACGCAGTGCTGGCAATACGTGCAATGATGGAAAAAGACCTGATATTTGTTGTTTTCAAACTTGTTGGCGTGATGGTTACAGTTTTGGATGCACTGTTCGCAGAACACGCAGAGTTCTTCATTCCACTCGATGCCGCCTTCCAGCCCATGAATTTGCTGCCGCGTGCGGTCAGTCACGCAGCCCATCGCAATATTTTTGCACGCCCCGCCGTAGCCGCACGCCCCATGCCCTTTCACATGCGACAGCACGATCATCACGTCGGCGTCATGAATATTCCCGGCCACATCAATATTCTGAAACGTTTTAAAGTCGGCCTTTTTCTCATAATAATATTTTCCGGTCACACCGCAAGCGTACACCACCGGCACGCCGAAATAACTCTCGGTATAGCCGCGATTTGCCGCGCCCTGAATATCTTGATCCGCGATAAAGACGTTCGCGCCGGATTGTTTCAGTTTATCCACCAACATCTTGACGAAGAGCGGCGGAATCGTGCTATACCCGATATTGCGCCCCAAGTGCATCTTGATAACCGTCCATTTATCTTTCACGGTTGCGGCCAGATTCATCCGGTCTAGCATCCTGCCAAATTTGGCTGGCAGCGTTTCAGACGCATCGTATTTGTTGTACGTCACTGACGAGAACAGCACATTTGAACTCATATTTTTCCTCCATGATTGTTGTTGGTTCATCGTTATGTGTATTGACACAATCTGACAACTACGCCATGACCTTCTGAATCATTATACTCGCTAATGTATCCACCCGCCCACCTTTAGAAATTGTTTTTTCAGTGGATCATACTCATAACAAGCCGCCTCTGTTTGTTCAATAAAGAAACAAATTGTATCAAATGCCGTTTTAGAAGCGATATGCCCTTCAATCCCTTCCATCGCAGAGAAAAGCGTATTTCTTCGTTTCACTTCCATCGCAGAAAGACATTGAACTTCTTCTGTCAATGCCGTTTCTACGCTTGGATTCTTCTGAGCAATCTCTAAAGAAGATTCAATAACGTCATCATGTCGTAAGATAGCTCTGTAGAACACATTCTTCTCTTTAGGGGCAAAGAACGCGATAGCATATTCAAATTCCCCCTCATGGGCAAAGCTTCCCATACATTGCCCAACGATTTTATCATCAGGGAAATTCTTTTGAATGAATTCTCGGATAACTGCCGGAAGATTCAATGCGTTCTCACGGTGAATAGCATCTAATGTTTGTGTTTGACCATCAGATGCCGATGTTTTGAATATGATCAAAAAGAGTATGGCGAAGAGCGTCGCTATTTTTCTCATGTATTCCATCCTTTCACGATGCGGTTCAGCCGCAAGCGGCAGTGTACGATGTCGGCTGCAACCGACTCATTAGCAGCTATCCCCACGCCTTCTCATCCTTTGAAACTGGTTACTTGCTATACTTGTCAATAATCGCTTGAAGCGTTCCGTCGCGTTTCGCGTTGTCAATGATTCCGTTGATGTGGGGAACAAGACTGATACATGGCGATTTGCGCGAGAGGGCAAAATATACCTCCGTGATTGCGACGGGGTGTGGAAGGGCGACAATTTGGTCTTGTAACCCAGCCTGTTTGAGATACATGATGCCATCCAGATAATCTTGAATAAAATAATCATTCCTTCCGGCTAAAATTTTTTTCGCCATCTGCTCTTTCGTCCCAACCTCTTCCAGCTTTAGCTGATGGTCTTTGGCAAACGTATCAAAGGCTTCGCCGAAACTTCCGCCTAAGGGAATTCCGCCAACACGCCCAATCAGATCCTCAAATTTCTCAAAGGGAAATTCCTTGCCTTTCACGACAAATACCCATGCCTCATTCACAAAATAGGAGGCTGTATACTGATACAGGTCTGCGCGTTCTTTCGTCCAATAAATGGCGGCAATCATATCAAGATTGCCATCTTCGGTATATTGCAACATCCTTTTCCAGGGAAGCGTGGCATCTATTTTGACTGGAATATTCAGCTTGTTCCCAACAATTTTAGCGAAATCATGGGCGATCCCTTCCGGTTCCTTGGTCGCCTGATTGAGATAGGCCACCGGCAGCCAGCCATCTGTTCCGCCCACCCGCAATACCTGACATTCTTGCGCATGAACCACCATTGAAAAGCATACCGAGATCAAGACACAACTCACAGCGATTGTTTTCATCATCCTCTCCTCCTGTTAACATTCTTCTTCATCCCGATTATTCACCATGACAACGATGCGACTACGAGACAATATGCTCCATATCTATTGCTGTTCCAGAAAACAAGACACCATCTCTGTATATACTGACGGAATCCTCTTTCCCGGCTACTAACCACGCGGTTCACCTGCGAGCGGCCTTTTGCGATGTCTGGTGCAACCGCGTCGTTCTCCGCGCGAGGCTGTTTGCGCGCGGAGAACGCCCTGCTTCACCGGGCGCAAAGGGCGGGCGGCGACCAAGCCCGAAGTCAAGCCACCAATTTTCATGCCCGCCCTTTGCGCTCCGGTGCAAGCAGATCGTTAGAAATTCTCTCATACTTATCGTGATGACATGATTACCACCACTTCTCTTCGGTGGATAATGTCGTATCATTGGGGCCTGATAGAATCCACTGCTGAGCTTCCTCTTTTGAAAGCAATCGAAGAGCACAATGTCTGATACTACAATACCCAATATTTTGAGATTCTCCATGAATGAGAGAACGATAACCGACATTATCACCATCAATTTCTACACAAATACATGGCTTAAAAGCACAGTTTTCAAATGTATCTCCTATATGGATCTCTGTTCTTTGAGCTACTGGTATCGGCATGATCTGGAGCATTCATTATAACATGTTACATGTTGTTGATCGTCTCGGCAAATGACCCATATAATCCAAGACACCACACCACTCCGGTTTGTAATCTACACGCCAGTCCAAAAAGATGAAATTCATCATCGTAGATCACCCGATAACTTGAATCATTGTGTCCAGTATGATCTGTAACGAGCCAGTATTCAGCATATTCTTTTCCATCAGCGTCATTGGCAAGTACAATTTTTTTGGGAGCAATCACATGCTCTCTTGCCCATTCATATAAGTGTCCTGAAAGTTGCGTGATTTCAGTTTCTATCACCTGAGTAATTTTTTGAGCAATACTGCTGTCATCCATATTGGTAATAATTTCTAACGCCCGTTTTCAGCGGCGAGGCTTTGCGAGTCCGCTGCAAAACGCTCGTTATGCCTGCCTCTCAATGTTTGCTAATATCTTTTCCTGACGTTTAAGATTGTCTTCAACGGTTCTTTTCAAGGTTTTAAATTCAAACGCCAGTTGGTCATTTTGTTGCACAAACCGATCCATCGTCTCGTTCAGCCGTTTAATCTCCTTCAACAGCCCAGACCGGCTACTTTTTTGTTTGTCATAATCTTTTTCCAGAAAATGCACAATCCGCAAAAGCTCATCATATTGCATTTTGAAGAGATGCAAGTAGCCGTGCAAAAATCCGCCATCAACCCAAATGCGCCTGGATTCATCCGGGTTATGCCCAAGATGCTCCTTGTTATCTGTGACCAAGCCCTCGTTCTCCGCGAACGCAAACAGCCGCGTCGCGGAGAACGACGCGGTTGCACCAGACAGCGCAAAAGGCCGCTCGCAGGTGAACCGCGTCGATCAACGATTTGTCCGGGAAATCTGGCGGCAAGCCGGTCGCTGGTTGTGTCATCAGTTCAAATAATTCCATCAGGCTTGTTGACGTTTACACGGGCCGGTGCTCGGCAAACGCCGTAAAAAGGTTTCCGCCATCTTGACAAAACGAGGTTTATCAACCGTCTGGCCTGCGGGAATCTTCTTGATCATGGAGTCCCACCAATCCACAATCTCGGCCAGGAGTTCCTCGGCTTCAAAACTTGTCAGAAGTGTTCTCATAAGTAAGGCGAGGCATAACCACGCGGTTCACCTGCGAGCGGCGGTGTGCGAAGTCTGGTGCAACCGCGTGGTGAGGCGGCGCGGCTTTATGCGTCCGCTTCACACCCTGCTTCACCGGGCGCAAAGGGCGGGCGGCCACCACACCCGACATCATGC
>CAZCGG010000061.1:3033-20605 GCA_964498135.1 uncultured Candidatus Moduliflexus sp. | reverse complement strand
CCGACGTGATGGAAATTGACGGCGCATCGAACCGCAAAATCGAGCATATCCGCGAGCTGCGCGAAAATATCAAATTCGCGCCTGCCAAACTGCGCTACAAAGTGTACATCATTGACGAAGTGCACATGCTCACCAAAGAGGCGTTCAACGCGTTGCTGAAAACCCTCGAAGAACCGCCGAAACACGCCATTTTCATTTTAGCGACGACCGACACGCATAAAGTCCCGATTACCATCACGTCGCGCTGCCAGCGCTTCAATTTTCGCGGCGTGGGCTACGCGCAGATGGCGGAGGCGTTGCGCGGCATCACCAGCGCGGAAGGGATTGCGATTGACGATCAAAGTTTGCTCTATGTCGCAAAACGCTCGGAAGGGAGCATGAGAGACGCGCAGAGCATTTTGGAGCAGGTCATTTCGTATTGCGGCAAGGACGTGCGGCAGGAGCAAGTCGCCGAATTATTGAGCATTGTCGGCGGCGAAAGCATTCAGACGGTCACGGAGGCGATTTTAGCGAACCAGCCCGAACGCATTCTGGCAGTCGTGGAAACGCTGCTCCGAGACGGGCATGATTTGGAGCAGTTTTATAAAGATTTAGTCGAACATTTTCGCAATCTGATGATCATGAAAGTCTCGCCCAACGCCCAGCAATTATTGGAAAATTCGCTGCTGGCGCTGGACGTGCTGCAACAGGAAATCGCCGCCGCGTCATTTCAGGAACTTCAGGCGATTTTCAAATATTTGATTCGCGCCGAATCGTTGATCAAACAGAGCGCGTATCCGCGTTTTACGTTGGAAATGGCCCTATTGCAAGCCCCGCAGATGCGCTCGTTCGAGGCGTTCGACAGCGTTCTCCAAACTGTCAACGCGCTTGGCGAAAAATTTGCGGCGTTCAAGACGTTTGCGCCGCAGCCGACCATTGTATCGAACACGCCGCCAACGCCGGAATCCACCCCTGATATTCTTCGCCACGCGCTTGAGATCTTTCGCGGCACGCCTATCGCGTCAACCGCTCAAGCTCCGCAATGAGGCGCATCGCCTCTTCACACGACGAGCCGCATACGTCTTCCTCTGCCTGAAATTGCCTGCACACCGCCGGGCGGCGCGGATTGCCGAACAGAGCGCATCGGCCATCGTCGCGCAACTGAACGCAACGCGCTCCGGCAGGCTTCCCGCCCGGCATTCCGGGAATCGCGGAAGAAATCGAAATCGCCACGCAGCACGCCCCGCATCCGACGCGACATTCCATCGTTACATCTCCGCAGGCGCAGGCGCGCCGCGAAACAGGCGGACAATCGCGCCGAACACCTTTTTAATGCCGCGCCAAAGTTTCGGCAGCGCCCAAATCAGAAACAGCGCAAACGCGACGATGAACGCAATGAACACCAACGGATAGTTCAACGCCGTCCATAATCCGCCCACGACGGCGACATCTTCCGTCACGGACGCGGCGATATTCGTAAACGGCTCCGGCGACGTGTTGATTAAGACGCGCGTTCCGGCTTTGGCCGCGTGCGTTCCGGCCGCCATCGTGCCGCCTAACAAAAAGGCCGCCGTCGTGACCGCCGGATTCACCTCGCCGACCGCGCCTGCGGCCAATAACGCGCCTAATGGGATGCGGATGAACGTATGCACGGCGTCCCACGTTGAATCCACCGCCGGGATTTTATCCGCGAAAAATTCCACGAAATACATGATGCCCGCCGCGCCGATGACAAGCGGATTCGTCAGCAGTTCGAGGCTGGGCGGCAGCGCGATGACGTTGTTTGCGCCGAGAATGCCTAACATGAAAATCGTGGCGTACAAGTTGATGCCGCTTGCCCACGCCGCCCCCATCGTCAGGGAAATCGTGTTGATCAGTGATTGATATTGCTCCATAAAACAACCTCCATCGTCCAAATTGTTCAGTTTTTTCCGAAAACGCAACGCCGCCCCGCCGAACACTCGGAAATTCCGGCGAGGTTACTGACAAGATGCGCTGATATGCGCCGCCGCGACAAGAAAATGCAAGGATAATGCCAGTTATTTCGCGCGTTCGTAAAGAGGCGGAAATGGCTGACAGGCTGGGCAAAGATGGGTGCTGCGCTGTCCGACGATGATGCGTTCGATGCGAGTTGCGCAGCGCGGGCAAGGAAGATCGGTGCGCCGAAACACGTTCAACGCCTGCACGTTTCGCCCCTGCCGTTTTTTCACGGAATAAAAGTTGGCTTTGCCGTTTCCTAAGCTCGTTCCGGCGTTTTCGATGCCGCGCTGCAAGACGCTCCGAATCGCCCGATGCAGACGCCGCGCTTCTTCTTCGGAAATGGAAGACGAGCGGCGGCAAGGATGAATTCGGGCTTCCCACAGGGCTTCATCCGTGTAAATGTTGCCCAATCCGGCCAAAAACGCTTGATCCAGCAGCATCGGCTTCAATTGGCGATCATGCTCATGCAGCCGCGCCAACAGAATGGCGGCGGTGAAATCGCCGGAAAGCGGCTCTGGGCCTAAGTGTCCGAGAACCGCGTCAAGCGCTTGCGCAAGATACATGCGCCCGAATTTGCGTGTGTCATGCAACCGAAGCTGGCGGCCATCGTCAAGATCAATGACGATATGCTCGTGCTTCGTGCGCGGCTCGTCCGGCGCGACAAGATGAATGCGGCCAGACATGCGCAAATGCGCGAGCAGATGCTCGCCGCCGCTCAAATCCATGATGAGATATTTGGCTCTGCGCCAAACGCGTTCAATGGCGTGGCCGGGAAGGGCTTGGCAGAAGGCTTCCGCCGACGGCATGGCAACGCTGCGCGGCCAAAAAACGCGCGCGCCGGTTATTGTGCGGCCGACGATGCCAGACGCAAGCAGATCGTTGACAACGGTTTGAACTTCAGGCAATTCCGGCATATTTTCCTATCGCAAATATTACACGCAAACTCGTTTTTTGTTTCAATTCCGACAAGCAATCATATTTGACAGGCTCGCATGATTGTCAAGAATTCGTCCCTGATTTTTACCGCGCAATAGACTGTTTGCAGATTTTTTTCAAAAAGATTGACAGATTTCTTTTCTTGGTAAAGAATGATTAACTTATGTTATGTGTTCTGCCAATGCCATTTCATGTTTAGGAGGCGCCATGATGAACGTGCTTATGATGACGCGAAGAATAGTTCTCTCATGCCTGCTGTGTTCGTGGTTCACCCTGTTCGCCCAAGCCGAAACGCTGCGATTTGCCACCATCAATTATTGTCCGTTTACCTGCGATCCTGCCTTAGAAAATGGCCGCAAAGGCGTGTTGACCGATATTTTGCGCATGGCCTTGCAGCCTTCCGGCGTCACGCTTCAGTTGGAAATGCTGCCATACTTGCGCGCCATGCAGGTTGTCCAGAGTGGCGAATATGATGGCATGGTCATCGCCAATAAAGACCTGATGCCAGAATTGATATATCCTGAAATTCCGACTCTCCGCCAACGAGTCGCGTTTTTGGTGAAGGCCGGGAGTTCCTGGAAATATACCGGCGTTGATTCATTGCAAGCGGTGACGGTCGCCATCGTGGAAGGCTATTCGTATGTTGATGCCGATTTAATGAGTTATCTGAAGGAACACCAAAACGACAGCGCAAAAGTGATCTTGCTGCATGGGCAAAATACGACGGAAAAGGGCATTCAAATGCTCTTGAAAGATCGCTTCGCCGTCTATCTCGAAGGGGAATATTCCGCCCAATACGTGTTGATGAAGTTAGGACTCCAAGATCAGGTGGCGGTCGCTGGATATTCAACGGGTGCGTTTGACGATTTTACCGCGTTTAGCCCGAAGAATCCGCAGGCGCAACATTACGCCAATATTCTATCTCAGGCGATCAAAGAAGCCATCTCATCTGGCAAGCTCAAAGAAATTTTGCGCGCGTATGGTATTCAAGGAGAATAATCGTTCCAATTCGACGGATCGTCATGGGGAAAATCCTATGGGAAAGAAAGCCATTTTATGCGTGGACGATGAAAAAATTATTTTGCATAGCTTGAAAGCGCAAATGAAAAAGCATTTCGGCGACCGCTTTCAATATGAATTTGCGCAGAGCGGCGACGAGGCGTGGGAAGTCATTGAAGAACTGCATGAGGACGGCGTCAGAATCCTGATTATCGTCTCCGATTGGCTCATGCCGAACATGAAGGGGGATGAACTGCTGATTCAAGTGCATCAGCGTTATCCCGACATCGTCAAAGTGATGTTGACCGGTCAAGCCGACCAGAATGCCATCGAGCGCACCGAGCAGCTTGCCAATCTGCATTGCTGCCTGCATAAGCCCTGGACGGAACAAGAATTAATTGAGACGTTGACATCAGGGCTTGACGAACACGAATAACCCCATGCTTACTTGGAAAATTCAGAAATCAGAGATGGCGATTGATCATCGCTGGTACAAACTGCGCCGCGATTGGGTGGAATTGCCGGGCGGGCGGGCGATAGATGACTATTTCGTGTCTGTGCGGCCAGATGTCGCGCTGATTCTCGCGCTGACGCCGGACGGAAACGTGCCGTTGGTGCGGCAGTATAAACATGGCGCACAGAAGGTGCTACTGGAACTTCCCGGCGGATTCATTGATGAGGGCGAAACGCCGCGAGCGGCCGCCGCCCGTGAATTACTCGAAGAAACTGGCTATGCCGCCGAGCGATTCGAGTTATTGGGGCAGGTGCATGACAATCCGACGAAAGACACCAACACCGATTTTCTCTTTTTTGCGGCGAACGCCGTTCAACGGCAAGCGCAATCGTTAGACCCAAACGAACAGATTCACGTGGAACTCGCGCCGTTCGCGCAATTGCCGTCGCTGATTCTCGACGGCAGCATCTGCGTCGGCAATTCCATCTCGACGATTTTTTTCGCCCTGCATCGGTTAGGGTTTTTAAAACGTGCGCTGAACGACGAATTTCGTGCGACCGGCCTCTAAGTGGACGTTTTCGAGCGTAGCTTGACGCAGCGTTTTCCCGTTCGCGTCCGCATAGGACAGCACGACATCCGTATCGCCCGGCGGAAGCAGCAGTTGCGTGATGTGAATCTCGGCGGGAAGCAAGAACCAGTGCCGCACGTCCGCGCCCTCGGTCAATTCCGTCAATCCGGCAAACAGCAGTTGCCAAAACCAGTGCTTTTCCCCCAATTCCTGCTGCGCGATGCATTTCAGCAAGTTGCGCGACATCGCCTGCATCATCGTGCGCAGCCGCCGATCTTCAAGGTTTTTCGCGGCGATCCGGGCAAGGTCTTCCGCCAATTCCAATGAGCGCGTGACGCCGCCCGCCGTGACGCTCGCCTGCGAAAGCATCTTCATGCGCGGCACAAATTCGGCGAACGAAAATTTGACATAGCAGTCATCATCGTCATCTCGATTATCCCCAATGTCTTCAACCACGTCTTCAAGGCCGGCATCCCAGCGAAACGTGCGGGCGGCTTTATACGGAATCAGGCCGTTTTCCCAAATCACGACGAGCCGCGCCGATTCCTGATAGACTTGCTGATCCGGCCACTGCCCGTCAGGAAGGAGCGCGCGGTATTTTTCAACCTCATCGTGAAAGCCTAACGCCGCCGCTGTGCGCAGCAAATTTTCTTGCAGTTCCACCGGCGCGGGCGTTCCGTAGTGCGTCGCGTAATCCGTTTGGTACGTCTCGAACGCATGGCGATAATCAATAAAAGCGTCGTTCGTTTCCCCCATCGCCTCGTAAATCAGGCCGGAAAGATAGAGAACGAAGGCGTCGGCCTTATAAACGCTCTTCTGCTCATAACGGCTATCGAACTGCTGCAAAAGCTCGTTGACGCGGCGGCATTCGACTAACGCATCCTGAAGCTCGCCGGATAGCAGGTAATTCAAGGCCATGTAATAATGCGCGAGAACGCGCTCGAAATCTTCGCCGCGATACGGCTGAAATTTTTCGCTCAGAATCCACGCTTCCGCCGTGCCGGAGACGCTGATCACGTCCAATTCGTCCATGCGGTTCACCGCAAGCTCAAACCAAGCGTTGCTGTCGGCATATTTGCCGCTCAGGTGCGTAATCATGCCGAGCTCCAACGCGCGCAGCGCGTCGTTGCGAGCCTGTTTCAGCGCGGCCTTTTCTTGCGCAAGCTGCTCAGCCCGCTCATAATTTTCGGTCTGCACCGCCTGCTGAATGTCGTGCATAACAACCAATTGATTGTCCGCGAAACAGCCCGAAAGCCCTAACATCAGGCCAAGCAGCAAGATTTTCGAAGCGTGAATGCGTCTGCGCATGAGCATCTCTGACGTGACCGGCAGGAGCGCGGCGAGAGTCGTCTGCGCTCCTGCCGGAGCATTAGAATGAATAAAATCCCTTTTCAACGTACTTTTTAAGCTTTTTCTGGCCGATCCAGACTTTTTCAATCGTGTTCAAATCCGTCAATTCAAGGTCAACCTGATAAAAATAGACCGCCCGGTTCGCGTCCTTATCCACGATTTTGTTGATCACGCCCTGAATCACGAAATCCACGCCGAGTTCTTCGCGCAGATATTGGCGGACTTCCGGCGAAGAAAGCGACTTCTGCCCTTGCCGGATGGCGCGAATCTCATCTAACGCCGCGCCGCCCTGCACGACCCGCGCCCGCTTCGATTCGATAAACGCGCGTTCTAAATCATTCGTGAACACGTCCGCGCTGATATGCTCGTCGGTTTTGTTGTACACCGTGCCGACCATGATGACCGGCAGCCGCCCGGCATATTCCATGAATTCGCCCGCCCATTTGCCGTTCAGGCACGTCGCAATCATTTCGTCGGAAACCATGCGCGAATCGCTGTCATTCCATTTTCCGCTTAAATCCACCGTCAAATTCGGGTCAACGCGTGTCACCTTCGACGGCGCGGGAGCGCACCCTGCGAGCGAGGCCAGCAATAACAGCCCGATTGCGTATTGTCGTTGAAACATTTTCATATCTTTTCCTCCGTGATTGATAAACATGAATAATCGCAGTAAAAATCATCTACCCTGTATTTGTAGCATATCTCATGCCATCGCTTCAGTGCGCCATGCGCCCGCGAGAAGAGCGCGGCAATTGAAACAACATTTCAGAAAGAGAAATGGAATTTCCGGCATGCAGCCGTAACGGTGTCTGACAACGTTCTTTGGGCAGAAAAAAACTCAGTTTCTTTGGGAAACTGAGTTTTTGAGAACCGCGTTATTTCGCAAGGCGCACTTCAATCGGTTGCGAGGTTTCAAATTCCAGCACCGTGCGCGACGGAATGTTCAACGGCGTGCTGCGGTCGCGGGTCACGATTTTCAGCGTGGCGAGGCCGAGATCATTGAGATCGCGGACATTCTGGACGGCTTGCGTCTGTACGATGTAGTTATTCGTGGCGATTTTGATCGTTTGACTGCCTACTTCCAATTCTCGCAGCGTGATCACCAGCGACGGTCCGTATTTCCCTTGCTGCGAAGCCGACACGACCTGCCCATTCACCGGCGTTCCTTTCGGCGCGACCAACGTGCCGTTGACAAGCAAATCCTGCTCCAGCGTTCCCGCAAACCAATCATCTTTCCGGTTATATTGCACGCTGACAGTATCGGACAGTCTCACCGGAATTTTCGCGCCCTGCGCAATCGTCACCTGACCTGGGCGCTGAACGGTAGCCGGCGTTTTCGCCGGTGCGGTCGAAGAAACGGTTTCAGAGAAGGTCAACGCTAAAATGTCTTTCACCGGAACAACCTGCACTTTTCCTTCGGCCTGAAAGCGGATCGAGGTTTGCGTTCCGCCCATGTACTTTCCTTCCAGCAGCCGCCCGTCCTTCATTTCAAGCGTATCCGCAAACGCCAAGCTCGCCAAAGAAAGCCCCCCGCATACCAACGCGCATGAGAACAGCGATAATGTTTTCATATTTATTTTCTCCTGTATAATGTCGCACAGCGTCCTTTTCCTTCCGCGAAAAGCCGTTATGCGGCGTGTCATGAAACATCCTGCAACTCTTGTTTATAAAGCAAAAGCCATGCCACGTAAATTCTTCGCGGCAAATATATTTCAACGCATGGCGCAAAACGTGTCAACAAAAAAGCGCAGAAACAAGACGCGCATTTTTCAGAAAGGAGTCACTTTCTCAAAATTATTTATTGACTTTTTCGCAGAATCGCTATTCGTGGGAAATATTCCGGTTCACGCATCCCCAGAAACTTCGAGAAAATATTTTCCTGCTCTTTCCGCCCTTCTGCCGCTTAGCTCAGGAGGAGCGCGAACGAGCGAAAATCGAGAGCTATGGCACAAGTTATTCTTGTTACCGGCAGCAATAGCGGATTTGGCAGGGCGATTGCCGAAATGACCGCCCGCGAGCAATACACGGTATTTGCGTCAATGCGAGACGTGGCGGGGAAAAACGCGCCGGCCGCGCATGACCTGCGCAGTTGGGCGGAACGCGAGCGGCTTGATTTGCGCGTGCTTGACCTTGACGTGACGGACGAAGCGGCGGTGGAGAAGGCGGTGGCGGAAATACTCGACGCCGCCGGACGCCTTGATATCGTCGTCAATAACGCCGGAATTTCATTCGTCGGCCTAACAGAAGCATTTACCATTGCGCAGGCGCAGCATCTGTTCGATGTGAACGTTTTCGGCGCGCTGCGCGTCAATAAGGCCGCGCTGCCTGCGATGCGACGGCAAGGTTCGGGGCTGCTGCTTCAGATTTCCAGCACGTTTGGCCGCTTGCCAATGCCGTTTTCCGGCCTGTACAGCGCATCGAAATTTGCGGTTGAAGGCTTGGCGGAAGCCTATGCTTATGAACTCGCGCCGCTTGGGATTGATTCCGTCATCGTCGAACCCGGCCCGTTTCCGACCGAACTTGGGACGAAAATTGTTTTTCCGCTTGATGAGCAGGTGACGCGGGAATATGGCGAAGCGGCGTTGCTCGGCCAAAAATTGGGCGAAACGTTAGGCCGCTTCTTCTCCGGCCCCGATGCGCCGCAGCCGCAACAAGTCGCGGACGCCGTGAAAACTCTCATCGAATTGCCGCAAGGCCAGCGCCCGTTGCGAACTGTTGTTGATCCGATGACCTCCGAATTGATCGAAGCCGTGAACCAGACCTCCAGCCGGACGCAGCCCGCATTTTTACGGGCGTTCGGGCTGATGTAAGTGATCTCGGTGGGACAGACATTCTTGTCTGTCCCATGAACAGGCAGGAATGCCTGTTCTACCATCAATTCAAAATTGCCATTACTACACTGAGTTTCTACCCTTCTTCAAGCGATTTGCGCGTAATCACCTGAATCGCGCCGGAAGCCGCGCAGCACTCGATGTTGCGCGGCGCGAGCCAGCCGCGCAACACGCCCACCCCGTAGGCCGCATGCATCAGCAGATACCAGATCGGCAGCAACGGAACGAGCCGCCATTTTTGATGCTGGATTCCGGCCTGAATCAGCGCAGACAGCCCCGCGCCCGCGCCGTAAATCATCATGGGAATGAACGTCAGCCCGCCGAGCCATGTTCCAACAATCGGCAGCAGCGCGATATACGCCAACAGGCCGACCGGCAGCAGGCAGAGCAGCGATTTCAGCGACGCGCCTTCGACGCGCATTTGCTCCGTGCGCCCGCGCCCATAGCTGAATAATTGCCGCAGAAATTCAGCGAACCGCGCCCGGCGGCTGCGATAAATCACCGCGCGTGGATCGTACCGCCACCGAAACCCCTTTTTGCGCAGCCGGTTAATCAATTCGTTTTCTTCGTTTGGATAGAGCGTTTCGTTGAAGCCGCCTTCTTGCAAAAACACGCCGCGCCGGACGCTCAGATTGCAGAGAATCAGTTCCTGTTCGCCCGCGTCGCGGACGCTGCCGAGCGGAATATAGCGGGCGGCCATTTTAAAATGGGCGAACGGCGACGCGAGCGCGTATCCGGCAAGCTGCTGCAAAAATGCGTCCGTTTCCGGCGTCAGATTCGGGCCGCCGACACCGACCACGCTGTCCGGTGCATCGTCCGCATAATGGCGGGCGACCTGCGTGAAAAGCGTCGGCGTGACTATCGAATCATTGTCGAGAAAATACAGCACGTCGCCCTGCGCGGCGGCGGCGGCCTGATTGCGCTGGCGCGACGGCGCGTTGCCAATCGCTTCGAGAATTTCGAGCCGCTCGCGCGGATAGTCGCTGCGCAGAATCGCTTGAATCGCCTGTTCCGACGAATCATCGGCGCGCTTCGGCAGAATCACGGAAAACGTTGGAAGCGGCATGGCGCGACCTCATTTTTTATACGGCTGCAAGGCCGGATGCTGGCGCAGGCGGCGGACGAACGCTTCGGCGAAAAGGCGGTGCGCCTCTTCGTTGGGATGCCCTTCCCATTGGCTGACCATGAACGTTTTCCCATTATGCGTTTTATAATATTCCTCCGTTGAAATCACATCCATTCCGGCCAATTGCAAGCATGTTTCCGCAATGCGTGCCACCTGCTGCCCGCGTCCGTTCACTTCAGGGAACTGATCCAGCGCCATCGCCACAATCGGCGGAAAGCCCGCGTTTTCAGCGAAAAAATCCATAATCGTCACGTCCCGCGTAAAGCGGAGTTGATAATGATGCAAACCGCGCAGGATATTGCTTAAAAAATCGGCGCGCAGGCCAAGCCGCATCAACAGATCGTCATACGCTTTTTCGAGAAATTGGCCGAACAAGGTCTGCTTGATGAGAAATTGCTTGGCGGGCAACGGCAGAGGAATTTGCCAACCGCGCCGATTTTCGCGGCTTTCCTGCCCTTCGCCCGTCTCCAGAAAATCGTTCAGGCAAACGCCGTACACGATAATATCCGGCTTGAGTTCCGGCGCGGCCGCCAGCAGCAGCCGCAGAATATCTTGGCTTTGATACCCGCTGATGCCCAAATTCAAGACTTCGACGCGGAACTCCTGCGAGAGCATGCGCTCCATCAGCGATGGATACGTGTCGTTCGCGTCAACGCCTTTGCCGTAGGTCAGCGAGTCGCCTAACACCATGATGCGCCCGATTTCAGGCGTTTTCGGAGTGAACGGCGTCGTCCGGCGCATCCCGTATTCATTATACACATGCAGTTTGCCATGCCAATATTTCGCGCCAACCGAGCCTTCGACGAAGACGGGGCGTTCTTCCCACTCTTTCGGCATTGTCAGCAACCGCTTATTCCCTTCTTCCAAGGGGCCTGCCAGAAATTGTAAAAAGCCTTCGAACGCCATCACAACCAACATGGTTGAAATGACCGCAAGCAGCAAATTCCAATAGACGGTCAGGCCGGACTGACGCCGAAACATCAGCGCGGCAATCAGCAAGTGCAGCGTCCGTAGCGCGAGCAGGGCGCACGAAAGCAAGATCGTCAGCAATAGATAAGTCAACACGCCGGAAGAGCGCGGCAGCAGCGCCCAGATTCCGGCGATTCCGAGTCCAAGCGCGGCCAAGAACCCGGCCTGCGCCGCTATGCGTTGTTTGGTCATGATTGGGAAGATATGCTCAGCGAATCCGTCAGGCGCTCGCAAGCGTCTGACGGATATGTTGATCGCAAAACATCACGCTCGTTCAGGCGTCTCCGCGTGATTCCGGCTGTTGAACCATTTCAGCAACTCAAACCAGAGGATGCTGAAAATGCCCGCCGCCACGCAGGTGACAATATCAATGACATGCAGCGTGTTGAATTGAAACATGCCGCGCAAAAACGGCAGATACAGCACCAAGCCTAAAAAGAGCGTCGTGCCGCCAAGCACTAACCACAACGCCGTATTCGGCGACCGCAGCGTCGTCAAAATCGTGCGCGTCCATGAGCGGTTCGTCAGAATCAAGCACAAGTTGGCGATAATCAGCGTCGTGAACGTCAGAGCGCGGGCTTCTTGCTCGCCATGCCCGCGCAGCAGGGCGATGCCGAACACCGCCAGCACGATAAGCAGCACGCTCACGCCCTGCATGATGCTGACCGTCACCGTGCGCCGGTTGAAAAGCGGCTCTTGCGGATTGCGCGGCGGGCGGCGCATCACGTCGGTTTCTTCCATTTCGGCTTCAAACACGACCGAGCAGGCCGGGTCAATAATCAATTCCAAAAAGACGACATGCACCGGCATCAGCACGAGCGGCCATCTGAACAGCACCGGAATCAGCGACAGACCGGCAATCGGCACGTGAATGGCGAAAATGTACGCAATCGCTTTTTTGATGTTATCGAAGATGCGGCGGCCGAGTTTCACGGCTTGCACAATCGAAGAAAAATCGTCGTCGAGCAGCACCAACGCGGCCGATTCGCGGGCGACATCCGTGCCGCGCCCGCCCATCGCAATGCCGATATGCGCCGATTTCAGCGCGGGCGCGTCGTTCACGCCGTCGCCGGTCATCGCCACGACTTCGCCGTTGGCTTTCAGCGCGTTGACTAAGCGCAATTTCTGCTCCGGCACGACCCGCGCAAAAATGTTCACGTCCCGAATGCGGCGGCGCAATTCGTCTTCGCTCATGCCGTCCAATTCCGGCCCGGTGATGAAGTTGTCGCTCGGCGTCAGGCCGATTTGCCGGGCAATGTTCTGCGCCGTGCCTGGATAATCGCCGGTAATCATCACGACGCGGATGCCCGCCGTGTAGCATTCTTGAATCGCCGTCGGCACGGTCGGCCGCACCGGATCCGCCAGCGCGATCAAGCCCAAAAATTCAAAGACGAAATCATGCTGCTGCCCCGGCAGCGACGATTCGGCGAATCGCGCTTTGGCGACGCCCAACACGCGCAGCCCGTCGTTTGCCAGCGTCGCAATATGAACGGAAAGCGCGTCAAGCTGCGCCTGCTCAAAATGGCACAGATCCGCGATGGCTTCCGGCGCGCCTTTGGCGGCGATGATGTAATCCGCGCCATCCGGCGACCGCCAAACGCGGGAAAGCGAGAGCAATTCCTTCGAAAGCGGATATTCATGCACGAGCGCCCAATCATGGTGCAAATGTTCGGTTTCCGCCAAATAGCGGTCGCCCAACTCTTTAATCGCTTTTTCCATCGGATCGAACGGGTCAATCTGGCTGGCGAGAATGCTGAATTCGGTCAATTCATGGAAGGTTTCGGGCAACGCCGTCTGATTTGGCCGCGCGAGATCATAATATTGCCCGGCGGTAAACAGGCGGCTGACCGTCATGCGGTTCAGCGTCAACGTGCCGGTTTTGTCCACGCACAGCACCGTCGCCGCGCCGAGCGTCTCGACCGCCGGAACGCGGCGCGTCAAGACCTGCTTCTGCGAAATGCGCCATGCGCCCATCGCTAAAAAAATCGTCAGCACGACCGGAAACTCTTCCGGCAGCGTCGCCATCGCCAGCGTGATTCCGGCGAGAAAGCCGTGCAGCCAATCGCCCCGAGTGAGGCCGTACAGCACGACGACCGCAACGCAGAGCGAGAGGCCGACCAGCGCGAGTTTCCGCACCATGACGCCGGTTTCTTTTTGCAGCAGCGTTTCTTCGGATTCGACGCTCTGCAAGGCTTTGCCGATTTTCCCGATTTCCGTCCGCGCGCCGGTTGCCCGCACTTCGGCGATGCCTTGCCCCTGCACGACTAATGTGCTTGAATAAATCGTCGGGAGATCGTC
Organism: uncultured Candidatus Moduliflexus sp.; assembly: GCA_964498135.1. Lineage (GTDB taxonomy): Bacteria > Moduliflexota > Moduliflexia > Moduliflexales > Moduliflexaceae > Moduliflexus. The sequence goes on along the minus strand of CAZCGG010000061.1, from coordinate 7,115 downwards.
GCCGCCGGGACGCGCCATTTCGACCGCGCCTTTTGCCGCCGATTTCCGCACCGGCACGGACTCGCCGGTCAGCAGCGATTCATCCACCGACAAGTTGAGGCACGAAAGCAGCACGGCATCCGCCGGAACGCGGTCGCCCTCTTTGACGACGAGCAGATCGCCGCGCACGACTTCGCGCCCGGCAATGCGCTTTTCCTGCCCGTCGCGGATAACGAGCGCGCGCGGACTCGACAAATCGCGCAGCGCCTCCAGCGCCCGCTCGGTTTTGCGTTCCTGATACAGCGTGATGCCCATCACCACGAACACGAAGCCGAGCAGCATCAGGGCTTCTTGCACGTCGCCTAAAAACAGGTACAGCAATCCGCAGGCGACAAGCAGCAGAAACATCGGCTCGCGTACCACGTCGAGGGCAATCGCCAACACACTCCGTTTTTTTGACGAGGGAAGTTCGTTATAGCCTTCTTGCCGCAAGCGTTGCGCCGCCTCTTCTTCGGTCAATCCGGTCAGATTTTTCAGGTCAAGTTCATGATTCATAATTCGGGTCTCCATGAAAAAATTGTTTGTAATTTCTGCGCTCATTTTCCAATGTCGTCTTGAACGCAGAGCGTGGAAGAAGAATTCCCTGTTGGCGTTCAGTTGGTTGAGAAGCTCTTGCGCCGTCGTCGCAGCCAAATCATCGCCAAGATGCCGGTGGAAAGCAGCAGCCATGTTCCCGGCTCAGGCACGGCGCTTGCGTCCGGCACATGCATCGGATTGAACGGTTTTCCCAGCGTTTCTTGCCCATGCTCGACTTCCCGCTCAAAACGATCCGCCCGCGCTTCGGCCTCCTTTAGGGCGTTTTTCTGCTGCTCGTTCACCAAGACAATCATCGAGGAATACGGCGACACAATTTGAAAATGCCGCGCCAGCGCATGAACGGCGTCAAGATTGGCCAGCGCGGAAAGGTCGCGCCGCTTGCTGATGCCAACAAGCAACTGCCGCGCCGCCAACGGCTCGAAATCGTTCTGCCAATCGGCGCGCGGCGTCAGCGCAAGCGGCATTTCCGGCGCGGCGGGCGATTCCATGCGCCAGAGGTAGCCATCTGCCAATGAGATCACCGAATCGCCCGCCGCCGCCGTTGTTGCCATGCGCTGCAAGACTTCGCGCGCGTCCGTTCCCACGCCGCCGCCGCTTGATTCAATCGCATGAAGCGTCGCGTCGTCATACGCTTTCGGCAGGCCGCCGACATGCACCATCCAGAGCGGCGCGGGCATGGCGGGCAGCGTCTTTTCGTTGTCGGCAAGCTCGTAGCTCCCTTCGTCCGTGAGGAGTAGAATGGCATCATAGGCCGTCTCGCCGCGCAGCGCGGCAAACCGCGACAAAATTTCCTTGAATTGCACCGTGCCGTAAAAGACAATTCCGTCAATATTGAACGCGGTTTTGCCGAGAAATTCAACGTGGCGGCTCAATTCCGGCTGCGCGTCAATCAGGTACAAGTCAACGGCGTTGCGCGGCGCGATCTCCGTATTCAGCCAATTCAGCGTCTTTTTCACCTGTTCCGCTTGTTGGGTCATGCTGTAAGAGGTGTCAATCAGCAGGGCGAACCGCTTGCCGCTCGGCAGCGCGTACTCTTCCGGTTTCACAGGCGCGGCGGTGACGCGATAGCCGCCGGGCAGCGCGATGTCATGCGGCGCGGGCGCGCCGGGCAAATTGGCCTTGAGATGCGCGGGCATCCAGTCGTTGCCGGAATGGCGGACTTCATAGCCGTTGTAATTGCAGCGCGTCTTTTTCGTCCAATAGACGTTCCGTTTTTCGCCTACATCCGGCAGCGGCCATTCATCGGCATGGCGCAAGACTTTATAGGTCAGCCACAGATGCAGCTTGGCGGGTTCGCCGATCTCCGCAACGCGCCCGCGCCGCAGTCTCTCGGACGCAAGCGGACTGGCGGGAACAGGAAACGCCCGCAAACGATAATGGCGCGTCCCAACTTGTTCCAATAAGGCCGGATCGCGGCGGACTCTCACCTGCTCATTATAGACTTGCTGCGCTGCGCCGCGCGGCGAAACCTGAAACGCAAAGCGCGTCGCGCGGTCGGCGCTGCTGCCGAGCCATAGCCCCGTCATGACCGCGCTTTCCGGCAGCGAGAAGGAATAAAAGACCTCCTGCTCCTCCGGCGTCTGATTTTCATAGACTTCATACAGTTCCACGTTCGCCCAGTCGCCGTGCGGGTCAATCGTTACTTGTTGGTATGACAGCCAAACTTTCTCCTCATTGATGTTCATCAGCCCGGCTTTCACCTCGTCGCGGTCATAGGTGGACGAAATCGCCCGTTGCACGGCGCGTTGTTCGCCGCGCTGAATCGGCGTGTCGAAGAATTCGGCGTAGAGCTTGGCGGCTTTTTGATCATCGTCAGCCGCGCCATCGTACAAAAACGGCGAGAGCAGCCAATTTTGCGCGGCCTGAACCTGTTTTGCCGCCGCGTCGCTCAATCCCAACGTATTTTTATACATGATTTCGATCTGATTATTCTCTTTTTCCGGGCTGAGGTAGCGGTATGACGATAAATAGGCGTTCAGCAGCCCTTTGCGGATCAGATTGGCATGCGCAAGCGCGCGCTGCCGCATGGCATCAGTTTGCGTCGTTTGTTCCAATAAGCTGAACGCTTCGCGCTGCGGCTGACGATTTACGGCATCGAATCCGGCAAACCACAGCAGCGTCACGGCGGCCGAAATCATCACCGCCTGCGCGAGGCCGTGCTGCGCGGCGAATCGCTGCCAAACGCGCAGGCCGGAATAGGAATACAGCGACATGAACGCGGCGGGCATGCCGATAAAAATCGTCAGGCTGAACAGGAAGAACAAAAGCCAGATTAGCCCCCAAATCAGGAGCATCGGATGAAAAATTGCCTCTTTGAAAAATTCGAACAGGCCGAAAAGCCAATCAAACTTGAAAAATTCCCGAAAAAGCGCGACGGCGAGCGGCGCGGCGTAAAACATCAGCAGCGCGGCGACATACACCGCCGCGAAGAGCATGAGCGTGTGACCGACAAGCTGCGCGTAGGCGGCGGCGCGGCGTTCCGCGTAGCCGTAAAATAGTTCGATAGCAAAGGCGGCAATGCAGGCAAGAAACGTGGCAAGCAAAAATGTCGAGGCGGCGGTGCGCTCGCGGATGATGAAGAGGCGAAGCAGAAGCAGCAGAAAGAGCGGGGCTTCGATGCCGTAAAATAGGCTGAGGAGGCGGAGCGGCGACGAGCGCGTCACTTTCGCGCCGCCGAGGATGGCGCAGGCGGTCGGCACGGCGAAGAACGCTAACAGCGTCAAGGTAAATTCGAGCGGGATGATGCCCTCAAAGGTGGCAATGACTAAGCCCACTCCGATAAAAGGGAGAATCCCAGCATACATGAGCAAAAGAAACAGCAGATTCCATGCCCAGAAAATCAGGCCGATCAAAAAACGAATGAAATTTTTCATCGCATTGCCTCCTTGATTCACCGCAAATTGCAGGATGTCACAGAGATTCGAACGCGGCTGCTCTCGCAAAACAGCCTTAAATCGCATCCTAATACGCCATCGAGCGTGATTTTGTAAAGAGATATTTGAAAAATGGAGCGAAATATGCTGATTCCCATTTTTTGATTGACAAGCGCGTCGGTTTCATGCGATATAACGCGCATGGCAACATGCAAAATTACGGTTCTGAAAAGAACGGTCAACCGCGATTTAATTGACGAATATTTGACCGATCCGAGCAAGATGGGCGCGTGCAATCTGTTTAGCGACGGGCAAACCTTCCTCATCACCAACCTGTTCAGGATGCCCGAAGGGTTTTGCGAGTGGGCCTGGGCCGACTTGCGGCCGCATATCATGACGCTGGCGGCGGGCGGCGACTTGCCGTTCATCAAGCCGCGCGGGACGCTCATCGCGGGTTGCACCGATTGGTTCAGGCCGGTGATTTTCAAAATAGAGCGGATCGAATAGCGCCGAAAAATATGTAATTTCTGGCAGGTTCTTATTGACAGCCGTTAAGATCTCCTCAATTATCACTCAAGACATCACCATTCTGAATTACGGCATGATTCATTGACTCGAGACGTTTGAAACCTT
>CAZCGG010000061.1:0-2933 GCA_964498135.1 uncultured Candidatus Moduliflexus sp. | reverse complement strand
GAATCGCAAAACCGCATCCAAGTCGCCTTTGACATGATTATGGAGGACGTACATGAGCGCCAAAACACCTATAAAAAGCAGGTGGATGAACTGTTGAAACGCGAATCGGTCGTCGCGTGGACGGCGTCCGTATATAATCAGCAGCAGGCTAAACTCGATTCCCGGCAGTTCATCGTCTCGTATCTGGTCACGTTAGCGCCCACCATCAAAAATTTCGGCTACATCAGTTCCATAGATCGCGTCTTGCTGTTTGGGCTGGACGGGCGGCTGCTCCTCGCGTATCAGCGCCGCCAAAACGAGGAAAAAATCGGCGGATACGTCATTTCGGCTACCAGCCAAGACACCTATCTTTCCCTTGAAAATCCCTCCGAAGTCGCCGCCATCATGTACACCGGCAAGCCGATCCCAGACGCGCTACTGCCGCAGGACTTTCCCGCCCGTTATGACGGCGCGGTGCCTGATGAAACCACCGTCAGCCTGGCGCATGACACGCAGCGCTTGTTCTTTTTGGTAAGCGCGCCGGTCTTTCACAATAAACAGAAAGTCGGCGTTCTTATCTGCGAAACGGCGTACACGCAAGAAAACGCCGAGCATTTCGCGTCATTGAGCAAAACGGATGTCAATTTTTTCGTCGGAGATCGCTTCTCGTTAGGAACGCTGACCGCGCAGACGCGGCTTGATCCGCAAATCGCCGCCCGCGCGGGAGATTGCGATGCGATTCAGCAATCAGCGTTGTCTGTCGCGTCCGTTGAATTCAACGAAGACGCCTATTTTCAGGGACAATGCGCGCTCCGTAGCGCGCAGGGCGTCGTGGGGGCGATTACGGTCAGCCTGTCGCAGGAATTCGAGCAAGAGCAGGTACGCGAAATGATTGCGGTCGTGCTGATGGTCTCTTCCGTGTCGTTTGGCGCGGCGATTGTGCTGGCGTTTCTGTTCAGCCGGAGGACGATCCACGCGATTCAGCATATTGTCAGGGTGATTCATGTCGCGTCGGAAGGCGATTTGCGCGAAACGGCCATCATCATGACGCAGGACGAATTGGGCATGTTGGCGCAGAAATTGAACCAGATGATTTTGCAGCTTCGCGCGTTATCCAAACAGGTGCAGACCTCCGCGATTTCCGTCGGGGCGACTTCCGACGCGATTTTAGCGGAGATCGAAGCCCTGACCAGAAGCATTGAGCAGCAGTCCATTTCCGTAGATAACACAACCGATTCCGTGACGCGCATTAATTCATTTATTGCGACCATCGGCGAAAACACGTCTGACCTGTCCGCCGCCACCCAGCAGATTTTGTTTGCGATTCACCAGACGCGCACGAGTCGGCAAGAGGTGACAACGAGCATCGGGCATTTGGCGCAGAATTTGCAGACCATGCTCGCCTCGGCCGAACAGATGAATGCGTCCGCAAAAGATATTTCCGAGCATGTCGGCGATTTGGAAGGCGTGGCGCGGCAAACGTCAACCGCAATGCAGCGCATTGATCAATCCTTGAAAGATGTTTCGAATAACGCGGCGCAATCGCAGCAGCTTGCGAATGATACGCGGGAGGCGGCGCGGCGCGGCCAAGAATCGGTGAACGTGTCCATTCAAGGGATGGTTGACCTGAAAACGGCGGTGTCCAACACGGCGCAAATCATTCAGGAGGTGAATTCATGGGGCGAGCAGGTGAGTTCGATTCTCGATATTGTGGATGAAGTGACGGAGCAAACGTCGCTGCTCGCGCTCAACGCCTCGATTATTTCCGCGCAAGCCGGGGCGCACGGGCGCGGGTTTGCGGTCGTCGCCGATGAAATCAAAGAACTCGCCATGCGCACGCGAAATTCCACGCAGCGTATCAGCGCGCTCATTCATACCTTGCGCAAAAAGACCGAAGCCGGAGTCAAACACATGAAAGACGGCTTGATGAAGGCCGAACAGGGCATGGAACTTTCCTACGCGGTGAAAGAGGCGTTGGATACCATTTTGGAGCGCGCCACGAATTCGTCGGAACGCGCCGCAGGCACGGCGCAGGTGATTCAGGACATTGCCGCCAGCAGCCGGATTATCAGCACGTCTATGAGCAGCGTCACCAGCATGGTGTCGCAGATTAACGACTCGATTTTGCAGCAGCAGGAAGATACGGCATTAGTCGTGGAGTCTGTTGAAAACAGCCAAGCCCTCTCGTTACAGGTGAATCAGGCGAGCATTGAGCAGAATCACAATATCATCGAAATCGAGAAAAACATGCAGCACGTGACGGAAAAATTGGAGAATATTTCCCATCAAACTGAGGATTTGCGCCTGAATTCCGGCCAAATTGTCGGCGCGATGCAAACGATTGAAGTCGTGGCCGAAAACGTGCTGAATGACGTGATGACCATTTCGAGCCAGACCGCGAATAATCTCGTCAAACAAGCCGAAGCCCTTGAAAATATGGTGAAAGTGTTTAAAGTCTGACGCCGATCTCCTTTGCGTTACAACGTTGGCGCGGCGACGAACGCGCTAAATCCGCCCCGGCACGAAATCCACTTCCCGCACGGTCATGTTCACGCGGTTCGTATGCTCGCCGGATTTGTGCATGGTCAGCCGGATTTCATGCTCGATGGTCAGCACTTCGGCGTACATGACGACGTTATTGAAATGCTGAATGCGCAGAATTTCTTTCTCGCGCGGGATGTAGCGCGAATTGACGACCGCAATCAGATTGACCGGGTCCATGTGTAGATGATAAATATGTAAATCGGCCATGCAACCTTCCTTTCTACGAGATATTTCTTGACCGGATTCTCCGGTTCGTGTAGGCGTAACCTTTTGACCTCACCCCCGGCCCCTCTCCTTACTAAGGCGAGGGGGGAATGGAAAACGCCGCTCATTCCGCGCGGCAAGTGGGGGAATGAATTTTTATCCCCTCGCCTTAGTAAGGAGAGGGGCCGGGGGTGAGGTTCTTCTCG
>CAZCGG010000060.1:0-20806 GCA_964498135.1 uncultured Candidatus Moduliflexus sp. | reverse complement strand
TAATAAAGCATGCCGGGATCGAACCGCGCCCCGCCGCTCGCGCACGATTCGAACAACACGCGCGGAAAGCGCTGCGTGATGCGCTCCAACAGGTCATACAGGCCGAGCATGTAGCGGTGCGCCGTCTCTTTCTGGCGTTCCGGCGGCAGCGCGGCCGAGCCGATTTCGGTCATGTAGCGGTTCATGTCCCATTTGACATAGGAAATCGGCGCGTTCGCCAAAATCGCCTCTAACATGGCAAACACGGCGTCGCGGACATCCTGCCGGGAATAATCCAGCACGAACTGATTCCGCCCGTGCGAGAGCGTCCGGTTCGGCGCGTGAATCAGCCAATCCGGGTGCTGGCGATACAACTCGCTGTCTTTGGAAATCATCTCCGGCTCGAACCACAGCCCGAATGTCAGGCCGAGTTTTTCAATCTCCTCGCCGAGACAGCCCAAGCCGCGCGGCAGCTTGCGGCGATCAACCACCCAATCGCCAAGCGACGACGTGTCATCGTCACGATGCCCGAACCAGCCGTCATCCAGCACGAGCAGTTCAATCTCCAATTCCTTTGCCGCGCGGGCGAGCGCAAGCAGTTTGTCCTCGTTGAAATTGAAATAGGTCGCTTCCCAATTATTCACGAGAATCGGGCGGTCGCGGTCGCGCCAATAGCCTCGCGCAAGGCGGTCGCGGTAAAGCGCGTGATACGTCTGCGACAGGCCGTTCAAGCCGCGATCCGAGTACGCCATCACGACTTCCGGCGTCTGGAACGACGCGCCCGGCTCAAGCAGCCACGCGAAATCAAACGGATTGATGCCCATGCTGAGGCGCGTCTGGTTGTAATAGCTCACCTCGATTTCAGCGAGAAAATTCCCGCTATACACCAAATTGAAGCCATAGACTTCGCCCTGAAATTCGTCCGCGTTCGGGCGTTTCAGCGCGACGAACGGATTGTGATGCGGGCTGCTTGCGCCGCGCGTGCTGTCAATGGATTGCATGCCCGGCGCGAGCGGACGGACAAACACGTGGCGTTCCCGCGCCCACGCGCCCGAAAGCTGCGTCATCTCGAAATCGGCGTCGGGAAAATCCACGCTCATGCTCAGCGCCCGCAGCAGGCGCAGCGATTGCTTTCCGCGATTTTCAAACCGGACGCTGCGCGTGATGACGTTTCGTTCCTCATACACCGTATAGCTCAAAATGGCGTATAAGTCCAGATAGCGGTCAACGAGCGTGACTTCGAGGGTCGTCGCTTCGCCGTCCTGCTCGACATACGTGGCGGGCAATCCGGCCAATTTCGGCTTGCCCGGCCTCATGGCGTGGCTCTGATATTCGAGCGTCGTAATGGTGTTGCCGTCCGCGTTTTGGATTTGATAGGCCGGATGCCGGAAATCGGTTGAGCCGTAGGCCGGAAATTCTTGCGGCAGATCATCCATTGAAAAGGACAAATCCCCCTCGAAAACGCAGGCCATGTTCGGGCGTGGCAGATGTTGAATATGCGCGGGAAAATGCGCGGAATGGCGAAGCTGCTTCCCAAAATAGAGATGGCCTAACTGCTTATTTTTCAGCACGGTAAAGATATAGCTGATCTCTTTGCCTTGCAAATGAAACACCTGCTGCTGTGCGTCAAAGATCATTCCCATAGTTTTTTGCGGCGGGCAGAGTTGCCAGACGCGTTGAGCGCGCCTGACAACTGCTCCTGACGAAGATATTATGCCTCGAAATGCTTGAATTGCGGGAGATAGTCGCGGTTTTGGCGCAACATGTCGTTGACCATCTGCTTAATTTCGGCCAGCGACAGCACGGCGGCGGTCAGCGGATCATACGCGATAGCTTGAAACAGAAGATGCGGATCGCCGGTCAGCGCGGCTTCCACCGCCATTTCCTCGACCATGACGCTGACGTGGTTCAAGGCGACGCATTGCGGCGGCAGCGCGCCAACATGCGTCGGATGCAATCCGCCTTTATCCACAAACACCGGCACTTCGACGCACGCGCCCTCCGGCAGATTCGTAATTAACCCGGTATTCGGCACATTGCCGTTAAAGCCGAACATCTCGCCGCCTTGCAGCGCATTGATAATGTACGCGGCGTATTCATGCCCGCGCTCAAGGCTGATCGGCGTTTCGGCGGCAAACCATTTTTTCGCCTCATCCTTCCACGTGTGTTTGGTTTTTTCGTATTCTTTCAAAATATAGGCGTATTCACCCGGATTCCAGCCCGTTCCGGGCAGGCAATATTTCTCAATCAAATCCGGCCGCTTGCGAAACCACCAGTTATATTCCGAATTATGCCCGCTCGATTCCGTGACGTAATAATCGAGGTGCAGGAACATCTCGTTGCGGACGATTTCTTCTTGATAAATCTCCGGCTTCTTCATGGCTTCGCGGATGCGCGGATACGCGTCTTGCCCGTTCCATTCGTATGTCAGATACCACGCCTGATGATTGATGCCCGCGCAGGTATACGTAATCTCCTGATTCGGCGCGCCGATCCATTTCGCCAGCATCTCCGCCGTGCCTTGCACGCTATGACAGAGACCGGTCAGCCGAATGAACGATTTGCGCTGCATGGCGCGGCAAAGCATCGCCATCGGATTTGTGTAATTCAGCAGCGTCGCGCCGGGGCAGTAGCGTTCCATATCTTTCACGATGTCGAGCATAACCGGAATCGTGCGCAAAGCGCGGAAAATGCCCGACGGCCCGCGCGTGTCGCCGACGTTCGTGTCCACGTCGTATTTTTTCGGAATTTCAATGTCGTGCCGCCACACATCCACATCGCCCGCCAAAATCGTGCAAAGCACGACATCCGCGCCTTTCAGGGCTTCGGCGCGATCCATCGTCGCCTCGACGTTCGCCGGATACTTGCCCATTTCGATGATGCGCTGCACGGATTTATGAATAAAATCAAGCCGCTCCGAGTGAATATCCATCAAACTGATTGTCGCATCTTGCAACAGCGGAAACGTCAACATATCCCGCACAAGGCCGCGCGTAAAGCCTAAACTGCCCGCGCCGATAAACGCAATTTTGCCATGATGATGACCTCTTCGTGTAATTTCACCACAGATGTCACAGATTGACACAGATGGGAAGCGACTTCGTTTTTCAACATTCAAAAAATCTGCGCAAATCTGCGAAATCTGTGGCTAACCTTTGAGTTGGTTGCTGCCATAATTGCCTCTCATCTAAAAGATATTCTCTTGACAAATGCGCGAAACGGACACATCTATGATCGTGACACGCCGCGCTCAACAATCACCCGCGCAACGGTGATGCATCACTTAGGTCATATAATACAACGTCTCTTAAAAATAGGAATATTAAATAGATTATAAAAATATGCGATATATGATCACCACGCATGCGCATCACTGCGAAATGGTTGTCAATCAGGGAAAGCCAGAACAGCCACGCGGCGAAGTTCTCTGAAATATGATCAATGCCAGATAGTGAAACATTAGACCGCATCTCGCCGTCTTTCAGGGCAAAAACAGCATGATAGACATTGGTGAACAGCACAATAAAAATATGTCCGTTCGTTCTGCGCCTGTCGAAGGACGAACGTTGGGTATAAATAAAATTGGGGAAAGAGTGCAACAAGATTTTTGAATTTAGCTGACGCGCAACGTCTCGCTTGCGCGCCCGCCGCACGATTCCGCGAGACGCCATCACACATATTTTGCAGGGAGGAACGACGTATGAAACACGCATTGATGTTCGCAGCAGCCGGGTGCATGATGTCTCTATTGGCGCTTTCGGCATTTGGGCAACCGTCAGTCACAAATCTTCCGTATGTAAAAAACCCCGATGCGGCGGCTGTTCAGAAGGTTGTCACAGGCGCGCCTCGCCCAATCGAAACGATTGAAAAAGAAACGCAGGCGATTGTAGATGCCGCCGCCGCGATGCTTGATCTTATCAATACATCCGGTTTGCAGCAGGCGATTGATGAATTGGCGAAAGGCGGCGACGGGCAATTTGGCCGATATGTGCGCGACTTTCCCGGCATTCAATCGCTGCAAATCCTCGAAATTACCAAAGTGACCAGCGGAGCAGACATTGACGCGGTGAAAGTTGTCGGGTCAACATTGCGGGATTATATCGGCAGTGAATGGATTGACCTGCAAAAATTCCCTGATTTAGCTGGGTTTATTTATATCACCGCCTTCAATGAGGCCGTGAAAACGTATCAGACGTCCGAATTGCTGCATGAAATCGTCTGGGCAGACCCGAACTGGGCGAATAATGCGCCGTGCCGACATTTAACATACACCAAAAATTTCACCCATCAAGGGAAGAACTATTTGGTATGGAATTCAATCTGGCTGGATAAGTAAGACCAATTATCTATTCGAGAGGGACAGGCATTCCTGCCTGTCGGAACAGACAGAATGTCTGTTCCGCCGAATCATATCGCCTGTTAACACCTGACAGGTTTTCGAAGACCTGTCAGGTGTTTATGCGCGACTCGTGGAGTTCTACTTATGAAAAATTACACTCTCCGAACAAAATTGCTGCTCATGGTTGGAGTCTGCGCATGTTTTTTACTCGGATTAATTGCCGTGGCGGTTGCCGGATTAACCACGCAGAAACAGGCGATTAATGAAATCGTTTCTCAGCGCCTTGCCCGCTACTCGACTGTCATGAGCCTCTACGCGGATTTATTGAAGATTGCCGCGACTCTGCATGAATTAAATCAAAACCTCCAGAGAGAGATGTCGTCGGAAGAGTTCGACACCCAAGCGCAAGGCATTCGATCAATTTTCGAACGCAACGTGGTGCAAGTGAATGACACGCTTCAGCATGAGACGCTGACGGAACAGGAACGCGCCGCGTTTGAGCGCGTCTTCGAGCAACTCAAATCCTATCAAACCGCCGCGATCTTAGCGTTGCGCAATTCCCGCAGTCAGGCGTTGTTTGCCATGCAGCTCAAAAATTTGCAAATCCGCCAAGGCGCGATTGAGCAGGAAGTCGTCACGCTGCGGGACTATGAGGCGCAAGCCAGCCAGCAAACATATGCGCGGGTTGGCGTTCAGGTTCTCAGAATGATCTTCATGTTTATCGGAACGGGCGTGTTTTGCCTGATTTCTCTGGTTGTCATTGCGCGGGTGATTCTGCGCGCAACGGTCGAGCCGATTCAAGCGGTCGTGGCCTATGCGCAGCGCATCGCCAAAGGCGATTTGGCGATGGAAATCGTCGTCAACCGGCGCGACGAGGCTGGACAACTCCTTTCCGCCATGCAGCACATGATCACGAGAATCAAGGCCATCGTAAATGATTTGGGCGCGTTGACCAGCGCGGCAAAAGAGGGAAATCTCGGCGTTCGCGCGGATGTCGCGTCGCATCACGGGGAATTTGCCGCGATTGTGCAAGGAGTCAATGACACCTTAGACGCGGTGGTGTCCCCGCTGCATGTGGCAACCGAGTCCATGAACCGCGTCGCTAAAGGGGATATTCCCGATGTTATTCTCGAAGAATATCGGGGCGATTTCGCCAGCATCAAAGCGTCGCTCAATCTCCTGATTGCGGCCATGCAAACGATTACGTCCCTTGCAGAGAAGATGGCGCAGGGCGACCTAACCGCCGAAGTCGCCGAGCGGTCACAGCAGGACAACTTGATGCCCGCGCTCAATTCCATGTTGACCCGACTCAATGACACGATCTGGGACGTGAAAGCGGCGGTGGAGACGGTCACGACGGGCAGCCAAAACATGAGTTCGGTCGCGGAACAGATGTCGCAAGGCACGTCGCAGCAGGCCGCCGCCGCGCAGGAAGCGTCGTCCTCGATGGAGCAGATGGCCGCCAATATCCGCCAAAACGCGGAGAATGCGAAAATCATGGAAGCCATCGCCCTTGAATCCGCGAAAGACGCCCGGCGCGGCGAAGAGGCGGTCGCCAACACCATCAAGGCCATGCGAACGATTGCCAACCGCATTTCGGTTATTCAAGAGATCTCGGGGCAAACGAATATCCTCTCGATGAACGCCACCATCGAAGCCGCCAAAGCGGAGGATTACGGCAAAGGCTTTGCCGTCGTCGCCACGGAGGTCAGGGCGCTGGCGAAACGCAGCCGCGAGGCCGCCGAAGAGATTGAGCAGTTGGTCGCCTCCTGCGTGACGATTTCCGAACAGGCCGGAGACGTGCTGCAACGCCTTGTCCCAAACAGCGAAAAAACCGCCCGCGTCGTTCAAGAAATTTCGGCGGCCAGTCATGAACAATCGGTCGGCGCGGAGCAGGTCAACCGGGCGATTCAGCAATTGGATCAGGTGATTCAAGAAAATGCGGCGACGGCGGAGCAGATGGCGTCTTCGGCGGAAGCGTTGGCGATGCAGGCGGCGCATTTGCAAAATGCCATCGCCTTTTTCACGGTAAAAGAACGCCGACCAGAAGCCCAAACACTGCCGGAAGAGCAGGCGCTGCTACATGCCATTCAGATGATTCGCGCCACGCCGATGACAGATGACGCGCAGCTACTCACGCTGATTCGCAAGGCCATGCAGATGGAAGCCTCAATCTTTGCAAATGGCGTGGCGCAGCCAGTTGAATCCCTTCTAAGCGAGAAGCCGCCGACGCTTCCAAAACAGGGCGCGCCGCGTGACATGCGCGATGAGGAGTTTGAGCGGTTTTAGCGAAACGTGACAGAAATATCTGTCCTACCGACTTTTCTTAATTTAGAGCTTATCCATAAATAAGAAATTGTCGGTGGGGCAGACATTCCTGTCTGCCGCAAAACAGGCAAGAATGCCTGTTCCATCATGTTGCTTCTGTTATTTATGGATAAGTTCTTAAATTGGGGAACTATCGGAACAGCAGCGAGGCGAAATTCAATGAAATACGATCATTTTTTTCTGAACGATGTCAGCAAATGGGAGCATATCTGGGTGTATCGCCCGTTGCCGAAACAGGGGGAAAATCTTCCGCTCATGATTCAGAATGCCGGATATGCTCGGTGGGGCGCGGGCGTCTCGTTTTCACGCGCGGCCAGCACGGAATATTTCATTGAATACGTCTGCGCCGGAAATGTGCGGCTGGTTCAAAATGGGAGTGAATCGTTGATTGGCGCGAAAGAATTGTATATGCTGCGCAAAGGGAGCGATCATGCGTATTCGACCGGCCCGGCGGGTTTTGTCGTCAAACGTTTCGCCCAACTCGGCGGCACGAGCTTGGATTATTATCTCAGATCGCTTGGCTTATGGGGCAAAGAGCATATTTGCCCGCCCGCCCCGCGCCGATTTGAGCAATTGCTCAAACAGGCGACCACGCTGCTTTCCCGCTCGTTCGAAGATCAGAATGCGCAGATCGCCGTTCAATTAAGCTGCTTGGCCTATCAATTGCTGTTGGAATTGAGCCGCGCGAATCAGCCTGCGATTCCGCCCCTCATTGAAATGGCGCTGACCTTTATTCACGACAATCTGCATCGCAACCTGTCGCGCCAAGATATTTGCGAGCATGTCGGCGCGAGCGCGCCCTATTTCTGCCGCCTCTTTTCCGAATACATGACGTGTTCGCCGGTCACGTATTTTTTGGAGCAGCGTTTCAACTGGACGGCGCAACTGCTCAAAACCACGTCGCTTTCGATTAAAGAAATTTCGGATCGCGCCGGATTTGAAAGCCCGCTCTATTTTTCCGCCCAGTTCAAAAAACGTTTCGGTTTTTCGCCAAAGCAGTACCGCGCGCAGGAACAGTCGCATGATGCCTTGCAGCAAGCGTCGCGCCCGTGCGAGGCCGCCTTGTGAAACAAGTATCGAGACGTTTGACGTCTTCAAGACGTCAAACGTCTCAGGACGAAGACGAGCAACGCTGAACTGACGAGCGACACCGCGATCCCGACTTTTTCGGCGGCCGCCGCATAAAACATTTCGACCTCATGGCTGCCCGCCGGCAGGAAGACCGCCGAAAACGCCGCATTTGCCTGCATAATCGGCGCAGCCGCCCCATCAACGCGCGCTTTCCATTCTGGATAAAACGGCTGCGGCAGCACGAGATACGCCGCGCAATCGCTCTTCACGGTCACGCGCAACGACGACGATGTTTTCAAGCGCGTTTCGATGAAGGATTCTCCGCACGAACCGCCTTGCTTCACGAAAGACGGCGGCGCGCTCACGCTCGCCCCGCCCCCGAATTTTTCCCAGAACGATGCGCGGCGCGGCGTTTGAATGACGACATGCGTTCGCGGATCATAGTCCGGCTTCAGCATCGCCTGCATCGCGTCTTGCTCCGACGCAGCGTTTTCCCATGATGTCACGAGATTCACCGGCGCTAACGCCCGGTCATTTCGATAAAGATGAAACGTCAAATTGCTTCGATTCGGCGCGTCGGCAATCGTTTGAACGCCTGCGGCGGCAAAGTCGGCATCCGTGAGAATTACGGTCACGCCCGCCGCCGAGAGCAACGAGATTTTCTGCGGCCATGCCAGACGGTCAATCGTTTGCTGCAAGTTTATGACGCGGAAATTCGCCATTTTATCAAAATCATCATGAAAAATGACGGGAATCTGATAATAAGCCGCGATATAATCCGCCAAGATTTCAAGATTCCACGCATAGCCCCATGCAATCGAATTTGAAGGGACGCGGAGAATCGGATTTCGCGGAATCGTGGTGCGATAGAGTTTCCCATCACGCAGATGCTCCCGAATCAGCCGCGCAACCGGCGGGGTTGCGGTGAAAAATTCCCGCGGCGCGGTCGGATTCAGCGATTTTCCGGCAATCAGCAGATCCGCCGCAATGATGCCCGCTAGGGCGACATGCTGCCACCGCCCGGCGGCATGCGAGCGCGCATGACAGAGCAGCGTCAGCAGCAGCCAGATTCCTAACGCGTGAGAAAACGAGATGATGAGGCCGTCGTAAGACACGTCGTCGCCGGGGAATTTGAAGAAAAATTGCTGCAACGCCGCCGAAAAATCTTTCGATTTGGCAAACAATACCGTCAAGGCCAGCAGGAATGCGCAGATTCCCCAAAGAAACGCGAGCAGCGCGCGGGACGGCCGCCGCAAGCCTGCCATCAAGATGTCCGCGCCGCATCCGGCCAGCAGCGCCACCGGCAAGACGCCCGCGACGAGAAATTTGATGGGAAAGCGAAAAATACGCATGAACGGCGCGTAGTCGTAAAACAGCGCGAAAAATGGCAGAAATTTTCCGAACGCCAAAAACATCGAAGCCGCCAACACTCCCAAGAGAAACCGCCGCGTTTTTTTCGGAAAGAGATCGATCTGTGCGCGGGATGTTCCGGCATACGCCGTCAAAAAGAGCAGCGCGGCGCCCCAATAGATGCTGAGAATCAAGGTGAACGGCGCGTCCTCTTCGATGCGCCTTCCCCAATAATCGGCGGCCGACAGCGTGTCCGTATATCCTGAAAAATGCGGGAACATGCTTTCGGGGAAGCGACGCGGCGACAGCGACCAATAGCTGAGCGTATAAAAGCTGTGTCCCTGCCCTCGCGCGGACTGCGAAAGCATTTCGACCGTCGGCGCTAATTGCGCCGCAGACATGCCAAACACGAAAAAATTCAGCAGCAGCCAATGCGCGATTTTAGCGTGGGCGGAACGCGCAGGATAGGGATAGCAAAACATCCATCCCAAGAGAATCGCCATGCCGATGAGATACGCATCCGACGCCCCTAACAACAGCCGCATCACGCCCGCCATCACGGCAAGCGCGAACCATCGTTTCTGCCGGCGCAGCAGGAAAAGATGCCAGCAGATCATCAGCGCCGGCAGGTAAGGCGCGGCTAAAAAAGCATGGAGGAGGTTCATCTGCGATAACGTGAAGCCGCAAAAAGCGTAAGCCGCGCCCGCAATCAAGCTTGAGACCGGGGAAAGCCCAAGCAGGCGCGCCAAGACGTATGCGGCGGCGGCGCACGCGGCTAAATGCAGGGCGATGATGAGATTGAATGCCGTCAGAAGGGGCAGGACGAGATACAGCAGGCGAAACGGATACCACGCCGCATTTCCCAAGCTGGCGATATACGGCTGTCCGCCATGCAAATATTTGTCCCAAAGCGGCAGGTCTTTCAGGGAAAAAAATTCGGCGAACAGCCGCGCCTGCGGGAGAAAATACAAATACACATCGCGGAAAAAAAACGATTCCTCGAAAAAAAGGGCGCGACGGCAATAGAACACGGCGAGACCGAGGGCGATCCAGAACTCTTTTTCTCGAAAGACGCGCAGGGACGCGCTTGTGATCTGCGATGATTCGTTGCGCATAGTTTCATCTCATCCGAACCGGCCTTCGATATAATCCGCCGTTTCCTTCTGATTCGGCGACACGAACAGCACTTCCGTCGGCAGATGCTCGATGACGCGGCCTAACAGCAGAAACACGCATTCTTCGCTGGCGCGGCGGGCTTGCGCCATGTTATGCGTCACTAACAAAATCGTGTAATCGCCGCGCAGTTTCCAGATCAGCTCTTCCACCGCTTCCGTCCCTTTCGGGTCAAGCGCGGAACACGGCTCATCCATCAGCAGAATCGCGGGCTTGACCGGCAGCAGGCGGGCGATGCACAATTTCTGCTGCTCTTCCAGCGACAGCCGCGTCGCTTTCTCGCGCAAGCGATCTTTCACATTGTCCCACAGCGCCACTTGCCGCAGCGCATCTTCGACAATCTGCTCGCGCTCGGCTTTCGAGGCGTTGCGTTCTTTGACGTGCAGATCGTAGCCGAACAGCACGTTGTCGCGGATCGAAATCGGGAGCGGATTCGGACGTTGAAACACCATGCCGACCTGCTTGCGAAGCTGCACTAATTCCACCGACGGATCGTAAATATTCGCGCCCAACACCTGCATTGTGCCGGTCGTGCGGACGTAGCCCAAGCGTTCGTTAATCCGGTTGCAGCAGCGCAGAAACGTGCTTTTGCCGCAGCCGGACGGCCCAATCATGGACGTAATCATGCCGCGCTTGATGTTCAAGCTGACATCGCGCAGCGCCTGAAACGTGCCGTACCAGAGGTTCAGCTTGTCGCTGTGAATCGCGTATTCTGCTGTTGAATTTGTCGCCATAGCAATTGTGTTGGCCCCTTTTCGGGCATGTTATCAACCAAACCGGCCTTCGATATAATCGAGCGTCCGTTGATTCTGCACATCGCCGTTGAATAATTGCTCCGTCCCGCCGATTTCCACGCATTGCCCGTTCAGGAAAAACGCCGTGCGGTCCGCGAGCCGGTACGCTTGCTGCACCAAATTCGTGACCACGATAATCGTCATTTCGCGCCGCAAGCCTTTCAAGACATCTTCAATCCGCATCGTCGTCACAGGGTCCACGGCAATCGAAAACTCATCCAGCATGAGCAATTCCGGCTCTTGCGACAAGGCGCGGGCAATCGTCAAACGCTGCTGTTGGCCGCCGGAAAGCAGGCTGCCCAACGAGTGCAGGCGATCTTTCACTTCATCCCACAGCGCCGCCCGCGTCAAGCAGCGTTCCACAATGTCATCCAATTCCGATTTCTTCTTCACGCCTGCCAAACGCGGCGCAAGCGCGACATTTTCATAGATGGTCAGCGGCAGGCCGACCGGCAGCGGAAACACGACCCCGATCCGGCGGCGGAACGCGTACACGTTGCGCACATTCCGAACATTTTGCCCGTTGAAAAAAATGTCCCCTTCCACGCGCATCTGCGGCGTGAAATCGCTCATGCGGTTCAACGCCTTCAAAAAGGCGGTCTTGCCGGAATTCGATGGGCCGATAATCCCGAAAATTTCATGCTCACGCACGGAGAGGCTAACATCTTGCAGCGCGCAATACGCGCCGTAATGCACGGACAAATTCTTCACCTCAACCTTGATTTGCGGCATGGCGGCGGCTGAAGGCGTTACCATTTTTTCTTTCCTCGCAGCTTCATTCGGATGATAATTGACAAGCTGTTCATCAGCATCACGACGAGAATCAGCACTAACGCCACCCCATACGGAAGCGGCTCAGGGACGCCCGGCACTTGCGTCGCTAACACGAACAGATGCAGCGCGAGCGCCATCGTTTGATCAAACACGCTTTGCGGCAGAATCGGCAGGAAAAACGCGGCGCCGGTGAACATAATCGGCGCGGTTTCGCCCGTCGTGCGGGAGACGGCGAGAATCACGCCCGTCAGAATGCCGCTAATCGAATTGGGCAGCACGACGGCGCGGATCGTCTGCCAGCGCGTCGCGCCCATCGCCCAGCACGCTTCCCGAAAGGCTTGCGGCACCGCGCGCAGCGACTCGTAGGTCGCCACGATAATCACCGGCAGCGTCATGACCGCCAACGTCAGCCCGGCGGCGAGAATGCACGTGCCGAGACGAAAGAACATGACGAACGCGCCGACGCCGAACAGGGCGTGAACAATCGAAGGGACGCCTGCCAAATTGATAATGCAGAGGTTGATGAGGCGGGTAAACCAATTATCCGGCGCGTATTCGCTCAGATAAATCGCGGCGGCGACGCCGAGCGGCACGGACGCGAGCAAGGAGACGAACACGAGCCAGATCGTGCCGAGCAGCGCCGGAAAGATGCCGCCCGCCGTCATGCCATGCGTCGGATTGGTGAAGAAAAAATCAATCGAAAGCATGGAGCCGCCTTTGTAAAACAGCGCGGCTAAAATGACAATGACCGGCAAAATCAGCATGAGCGTCATCAGCAGGAAAATGACGCCGAACGTCCGCTCGATTTGCGCGTTTTTTCGATTCAAATCCGTCGCTGTGAACATCGGAGTTACCCCTTGCGCACGCCGCGCACAATCAAATCGGCCGCGAGATTGATGGCGAACGCGACAAAAAACAGCAGAATGCCAATCGTGAACAAGGCTTGATAATGGGCGGAGCCGACGACAGTTTCCCCCAATTCGGCGGCAATCGTGGCGGTCAGCGTCCGCACCGAATCAAACACGCTCGTCGGAAGGTTAATCGCGTGGCCGGTCGCCATCAGCACCGCGATGGTTTCGCCGAAGCCGCGCCCAACGCCGAGCAGCACCGCACCGAGCAGCCCGTTTTTTCCGGCGGGCAGCACGACTTTGTAAATAATCTGCCAGCGCGTCGCGCCCATCGCTTCCGCCGCTTCGCGGTACGAATCCGGCACGGCTTTCAGCGCGTCTTCCGCAATCGACGTCATGATCGGCGCGGCCATCAGGCCGAGAATCACGCCCGCGTTCAGAATGTTCAGGCCAACCGGCACGTTAAACAGCTTGATAATCAATGGATTCAGTAGCGTCAAGCCGATAAAGCCCCAGACGACGGACGGAATCGCGGCGAGCATCTCGACGGCGATTTTCAGGTATTCGCGCCGTTTTCCCTTCGCAAATTCGCCGATATACACCGCCGCACCGAGCGAAAACGGAATCGAGACGATCATGGCGAGGCCGGTGACGCTGACCGTGCCGAGAATCAGCGCGAGCATGCCGTATTCATACGGCTCGACGGTCGGATCCCAGTACGGCGAAAAGAAAAATTCCTTGAGTTTCAAATCGCGCAGCACGAACCCGATTCCTTCTTTGGCGATGAAAATGAAGATGCCGATCATGAAAATGATCGCTGAACTTCCGCCGAGAAAGACGAGAATCTGCACGATTTTGTCAATATACCAATCGCGCGTTCGCCGGTCAACCCATGCCATTACGCCGCCTCCTCGCCTTTAAAAATGTGGATGAGTTCGCTGACTTTCGAAGCGATTTCCCGGTAGCGCTCTTCATATTCCTGTTCCTGCTGCAACGGCGGAATGTCCCATTCCAGCGTGACGATTTGGTACGGAACGCGGCCTAACGTCTTGAAAATCGGAACATACTCGTTAATCGAGCCGCACAAGCTGATCATGATGTGATTTTCGCTCAGATTTTGCAACTCCTGCCCGGAGAGATCGAACATTTTCGGACGATCTTGCTGAATATTCGCGCCTTTCTGCGCCAAAAAATCCACCAAGCCCTGCTCATGATTTCCGACGGGAACGCTCGAAAAACTCGCATATTCCGCGCTTTTCGGATACAATTTCCGCCCGATGACTTCCGCCATTTTACTCAGCGTGTTGCGCTCGTCAATGAACCAAATGCTGTACGCGCGCGGCGGGCGTTGCGTCCCAGCGACGGCAAACAAAATTTCCGCGCAGATGTTGCTCGCCTGATCCGCCACGCGAATCAATTTCGTAAAGACGTGCATCAGCCGGAACATGTCTTCCACCGCGTCGGGCTGCGTTTTGCAGGTCGCCACCAAGCGGTCGAGAATCCTCTCGAAGACGGTTTCGACGGATTTCGCCATGCGCTTCGTCGTCAAAGCCATGTCGGCGTTATTTTGCCGGAAGGCGTCCATCGCCATCTGTAATGCGCGGTTGGAAATATCGGCAACGCGCTCGATTTCGTCGGCAAGCTCTTTCGGAATGGGGGTATCGAACTGAATGGATTCGCGGGAAATGGTGACGGCGTAATCGCCGATGCGCTCAAGCTCGATATTCAGGCGAATAATCGAAGAAATCGTGCGAAGATGCCCGCCGCTCGGCAAATGAATGGCGATGAACTTATGGCAGCGTTCGTCAATTTTGTGCAAGGCGATGTTGATGAGTTCGTCGCCTAAAATGATATGCTTGGCTAACGTGTGATTGCGGGTTAACAGCGCGTGGACGCTATTTTTATACGCCATCAGCACTTTTTCGCCGACTGCCAGAACGCCTTCGCGGATCTGGGTTAAATCACGATACAGCCGCTCTTCATAAATCGCCATAGTTGCTTACTCCTTTTTCGGGCAGATCACATGACGCACCGGCGCGTAGCCAATGTTGGCAATAATGCATTGCCCCTCGTCGCTGAGAATCCAATCTAAATAGGCTTTAATCTCGCCGGTCGCTTCGCCGTTCGTGTACATGAATAACGGGCGGGCAATCGGGTACGAGCCGTCTAAGGTGTTCTGGAGCGTCGGCATGACGCATGCGTCCTCGCCGCTTTTCGAAATGCAGGCCACCTTGACATGCTTGCTGGCGTAGGCGATCCCGCTATATCCAATTGCGCACGGCGTTTTTTCGACCAGATCAACCACATCTTTCGAGCCGTGCATGTCGAGCGTGCCGAGCGTGTATTTTTGTTTTTTTCCCAGCACGGCTTCCCGAAAATACATGTACGTGCCGGAATTATTCTGCCGCCCGACTAACACGAGTTTCTGCTTTTGGCAGCCCGGCACTTCGATGCCGATGTCCGTCCATGTTTTCGCCGCGCCGCCGCGCCCGTAAATGTCCTGCAATTGCTGAATCGTGAGCGACGTGGCGGGGTTATTTTGATGCAGATAGACCGCCAGCGCGTCATAGCCGACGATATGCTCCACCGGCGTCACGCCGTTCGCTTTCGCTTCATCAAATTCAACGGATTCCATCGCGCGGCTGGAGTTGGCAATATCCACCGTGCCGTTGATGAGCGCGGCGATGCCTGTGCCGGAGCCGCCGCCGGACACCGCGACCGCGACATCGGGCTTGACCTTTTGGTATTCTTCCGCCCACGCCTGCGCGACATTGACCAGCGTGTCCGAGCCTTTATTCTGCAAAACCGTGCGGGCGTCGGCGCTTCCGCCGAACGCAAGCGCCAAGCCCAACAGCGAAATCAGCATGTTTTTCATCATCATATTCATGCGCCCAATGGATGGGAAAAGGGGTTCCCATATTGTTTGAATATTGGAGGAGATAGCAAGAAGATTCATCACGTCAAAACGGGAACTGTCAAGTATTTTTTGACGGTTTCTCGCGTCGAAAATATTTTAGAAACTGTTTTAAAGCTGCGCGTGTTCCTCAGAAGACGAACACCCTGGTAGCCCCGTCCCTACGTGGCGGGATATTGGCGCACATTCCCGCCACGTAGGGGCGGGGCTACCAGGGTGTTCATGATCTTTTAAAGCAGCCTCTTAAAAAACGTCGTTTCTTTGGCGGCGAGCTCGCCATCTCAATATTGAAATCCGATAGCGCCTTCATTCGCATCAATATCTACGGTAAAATGCCGATCCGTTGCCGCCAGCGTAAATTTGAACTCAACCGACTGATTTGATCGCCAACGCGGCAGCGATTTCTGCTGCTGTCTCCCGGCATACGTGACGACAACATTCGCATTCGTCAACACGTTATTCGTGATATTTGTCAAGATGATCGTATCATTGATGATGCCGGAATGAAAATCACAACGAACATCTTGCGCATTCGGAACGTGAACGAACGAAAGATAAAATGTTCTTGCTGGCATAACATGCTCCTTTTTCTCATCCGCCGCTTGGCGGGAACAGCGCGACATCCGCGCCATTTCTGACAATCGTTTGGATGCCTTGCAGATGTTGGATATTCTGCCCATTTATCAGAATCGTTGCGCCGGGAAGCAGCGCGCCATCGTCCGTAAATAATTTGTGAAAAAACGGCTTCGCGGTTTGCGCTTCGCAATGGCGCACTAATTCCAAGACGCTCATTTCATCGGCAGAGACGCGCACTTGCCTCGTTTTCACGAACGCGCGCAGCGTTGTAAAAAAATTGACGATAATCATATTCACTCACCTGAATCGTTTTGCGGGGCGTTACGTTGGGCGCGCGGACAGCATCGCGCCCGGCTGGTCGAAATCAAACACCTGCCCCTTTTGCACGAAGCCGGGAAAGCCGTCGGCGGCGGCATCCGGGAGTTTTCCATCTTGATAATGATACAGCCACATTTTTTGCTTGATGTCGCGCGGCAAGGTGCAAAGCTGCTCATAATGCGCGTGAACGTTGCTTCGAAACGGCGAGGTTTCGCAATCATGAAAAATCAGGTCGGCGCGTTTGTAAAAATCGGTAATCTGGGCTGGGGAAAATTGCGTGTCGGTCGTGAGAAACGTGTTGACGCCGTTAATCGTGAATAACAGGCCGAAACTGGGGACGATATGAAAGCCGCTCATGATATGCACGGCCTGCACGAGTTGAAAATCCACGCCCTTCCAGCGAAAGCCCTGATTTTTGCCAATGCTATGCACCTCGAAATAGGTATCGAGATCCGCGACTTCGCCTTGCAGCGAGAGCATGCCGCCCGCCAGCACGCTGCTCCATAATTCGGTTTTGATAAAGCGGCTGATGTACATGTGCGGCTTTGGGCAGGACGGATCGAACTTTCGGGTGAATCCCAGCCATTCGAGGCCGCCGACGTGGTCAGAATGGAGATGCGAAATATAGACATGCTGAATGTCTTTATACGTCAGACCAAGGTCGCGCAGCGCAAACCGGACATCCGCGCCGCAATCAATCAGCAGCACTTCGCCGTCGTCCGCCGTGAGAATCATGTTGGATTGGTAATTATTGAGCGTAAACGCCGATCCCGTTCCGATAAATGTCAATTTCATCTTCAACCCCCGTCAGGCGTTGCGCCGGACTCGATTATTTCACTGAACCTCTTTTTCTCTTGCGCAAACATCGCCGTTTTCATACGTAGCATGAAAACGCGTTTGCGCAACGCGCAAACGACGCCTATTAAATTTGTTGATAGTGGTCTCATGTGAACTGATCTGTCAAGGAGTGTCAAATCTTGATTTGACTGCGAAATCAAGCTTTCGCACTCCAGCAATGTCTCAGTTCATATTAAACCGCCGCCAATTTGTTGGCGGGGCGGACATGTTTGCTCGATTTTACTGGCCGAAATGTCTGCCCTGCCGCTCAACAGGGAGGAACGTATGCATCACACCGCCGCGTATTGGCTCGACCGCCTCGCTTTAACGGCTCACCCCGAAGGCGGCTATTTTACGGAAACGTATTGCTCGCCGGATGTCATCGGACAGGCCGGGCTGCCGCCGCGCTATCCATCTGACCGGCTTGGCGCCAAGGCGATTTATTTTTTGCTCGATGATGCGCAAGCACAGGTCTCGCGTTTTCATCGCGTCAAATGCGAAGAGGCGTGGTGCTATCATGCGGGAGAATCGCTGACGCTGTTCGTCATTCACCGCGACGGCGCGCTGGAACGGCTGCCGCTTGGCCTGAATCTCGACGCAGGCGAGCGTCCGCACATTGTCATTCCGCATGATGTGTGGTTTGGCGCAAAAGTCAACAAAAAAAATGCGTTCACATTGGTGACGTGCATCACCGCGCCTGGATTTGAGTACGAAGATTTTGAGCTTGCGGAGCGAAGCGCCCTGCTGCAAGCCTATCCGCAGCATCGGGACGTGATTGAGATATTAACTTGAAACGGACGGAGTTAGGTTCTTCGCGCTGCACATCATGATGAGTTGTAATGACGCAAAATGTTGTGATCAAGGAAAGCCGTCAGACACCTTGAAGGTGTCTGACGGCTCTGTTCGTAACCTTTACCAATAAATTGATTGTGCCGCCCACCTCGCTTGGCAGAATGGCCGCCCGGAGGTTGACGGTACGAAATAGCAAAGGATTCGAGATGGAAAAATTTGCGCTGGTAATTATTGATGTTCAGAATGATTATTTCCCCGGCGGGAAAATGGAATTATTTCAAAGCCTTGAGGCAAGCGGCAAGATCAAAAACGTGCTGACGTATTTCCGCGAAAAACAGCTTGAAATCATCCATATTCAGCATATTGCAACTAAACCGACGGCCACTTTCTTTATGAAAGATACGGAAGGCGTTAAAATCCATGCAAGCGTCGCACCGCATGAACATGAAAAAGTGGTGATAAAAAACTATCCGAATAGCTTTAGAAATACGGAGTTGGAGGCCTATTTGAAAGAAAAAGACATCAAGAAATTGATCATCACTGGCATGATGACTCACATGTGCATAGACACAACCGTCAGGGCGGCCTTTGATTTGGGGTATGACATTTCTGTTCTCGAAGACTGCTGCGCCACCAAAGATTTGACGATTCATGGCAAAACGACGCAGGCCGCAGACGCGCAAAACGCTTTTATGGCGGCGTTGCATGGCACGTTTGCCACTGTCACGACCAGCGCAAATTTTCTGAAAGAATGCGCCAGCTAACGCCAAACAACGCTGTCAGACACTTTGGTGGAACAGGCATTTCTGCCTGTCCCACCGAGAACATTGATTCACCGAGGTATTGTAGGGGCGTTCAATTGAACGCCCCTACAATACGAACACGACGCGCCTGCATGACTTACACGCCGACAGATTCCGCCTTGTTTGACAGCCCGAAGGCGAGGATCAGCGCCGAGGCAAACGAAAGGCTTGCCCCGAATGCGAACGGCACGACCGGGCCGAATGTATTCCAGAGCAGCCCGGCGATGACGCTCGCGGGAAAGAGAGCAATGCCCACGATGGTTGAATGCAGGCCGAGCATCGTCCCTTTCAATTCCTTTGGCGCGATTTCCGAAATAAAGGCGCGCTCGACGCCGGCCGTCATTGCGGTGAAGACGCCGTATAATGCAAATGCCGCCACGATGACGGCTTTGTTCGCCGCCCAAGCAAAGCCCGCATACACGATGGCGAAGGTCAGATACCCAGCGACCAAAACGCGCTTCCGCCCCACGCGGTCAGAGCGTTTGCCAAGCGGGATGGCGAGCAGGGACGAGACCATGTTGTAAATAAAATAGAGCAGCACGACCGACGCCGAATCAAAGCCTGCGTTCCCCGCCCGGAGAAGCAAAAAAGTATTCGAGGAATTTCCGAGCGTAAACAGGAACACGACCGCGAGATAGAGTTTGAGGCGCGCATCAAGATTTTTCAGCCCTCGAAAGACATGAAGCGGCGTGTTAGACTTGCGCGGCGTCCCAGTTTCTTTGATAAACATGAACATGAACAGCGACGCAATCGCGGGAAGGCACGAAAGCAAGAACAGCCGTTTGTACGCAAATTCCCCTTTCCATGCGCGCATGATGAAGAACGCCGCGAGGATTCCGGCGGCCGAACCGGCCATGTCGAGCGCCTTGTGGAGGCCGAACGAATGCCCAAGTTTCGCCGCGTCGCTGCTCTCGCTGACCAGCACGTCGCGGGGCGCAGTCCGCACGCCTTTGCCAAAACGGTCAATCACCCGCGCGGCGAGAATGCCAACCCATGAACCGGCCATCAACAGCGCTAACTTATACACGAGCCCGGTGGCATAGCCGAAAAAGGCGATGGGTTTTTTCTTTTGATATTTGTCCGTGATATACCCGCTAAAGACTTTCAGGAGGCTGGCGAGGCTTTCCGCGATGCCTTCAATCACGCCGACCAGCGCGGGCGTCGCGCCGAACACCGTCGTCAAATACAGGGGGATCATCGGATACACCATTTCGGTGCTTAAATCCGCAAAAAAGCTCACGAGTCCAATCAAAAATACATTATTCATTGTTCCTCCCCGCGTGCGCTTAAAAACTGACTTTCGCCTTGAAATAGGCTTGATCCTGATCATCAATCTGGCTGAACATGTTCGCGCCCTCGCCGGCGATGATGTACGCGCCGAGAATCAACTCGACATTATCAACCGGCCGATAGGTGATTTCAGGAATTCCAACCATCCCGTAATTTGAGTCAATATCCCCCCATTCCGGCACCGCGAACGCGACCCCAAGCGGCGCAACCGTCAATTCGGCGTTCATGAAATCTTTTTCGCAGCGAAACACGAGATAATCCGTGAGCGCGTCCGCCCCGCGTTCATGGAAAAATCCGTGAATGAACTGCGCGTTGACATACCACTCATTTTTGAAGGTGTAATCCAGCCCAAGAACATATTTGAAATACGCCTCATCATCCAACGCCGTCGTTTCGCCTTGCGCGACAGCCCCTTCCGGCGTATTCAGCGCAGTCGTCAACGCCACTTTGTCGGGCAGAAACAGCGCGCCTTCCGCCCAGACGCCGACCGTTTTGATCTGTCCGGCCACATCCGCGCCAATGACTTGCATTTTCGGATAGATCAGGCCAACGTCAATATCCACCGTGCCGAGCGCGTCCACCGGCGTCAGCAGGACGGAATTCGCAAGCGGGAGATCGTC
>CAZCGG010000059.1:0-20851 GCA_964498135.1 uncultured Candidatus Moduliflexus sp. | reverse complement strand
AGTGACGCGCATCGTGAGCAAATACAATGCATTGAACGAAGAAACGCCAGCGCCTTTTGGGTTTCGGCGTTGGCAATATGTTTACAATTCCATGTCAAAAGATAATCCAACCCGTACACCGTTGCCGTTGCGATATGCAGCGCGTCGTCACCGGCTTTGCGCGGCAAGATGCGTGTTTGCATAAAATGACGCGCTCATTCCATCACTTCTGGCTGTAATTCTAAAATAGCGATGTTTTGCAGCCATGTCAAGTGTTTTGCCGCTGCGTCTGCATCTCCGGCTTTGGCCTCCCGCAAGACTAATTGCGAAATATAGAGATCAAAGTGGGCGCGGCGCGCATGCCACCAGTCATGCGTGATTTGCTGATTGGCAGCCACAAATAAATCACGACTTGGACGCGCCGTCAAATAGCTGATAATGCTGGTTTCCAGATATAATTTTGGCTTCATGTGAGAATAAATACCGCCATAACGATGGGCGCAAGCCGTCAGACACCTTCAAGGTGTCTGACGGCTATCCCTGCGTCGGCGCGGCGGAATCTTCCGGTTTTCGTTTACCTTCCGCTTCGATTTCATCGGGGTATCTCCATAAAAGACAGCAACAGAATTCTGTCGTGGCAGCCTGTCAATGATGATGGGCGTCATGATTGACAGGCTGCCACGACCGAAAATTTTATTCCCTTTAACTACCGGCAAATCAAGACCGGAATGCGGCTGCGCTGTAAAATCGGGTCAACCGTGCTGCCGAGCATGATTTCCATGACCGGGCTGCGGCCATAGCTCCCCATGATAATCAGGTCGCACCGGTACATGTCGGACACGGACAGAATGGCGTCGCTGACGCTGCCGCTCTCCGTAACAAAGACACCCTCAACGCCGCGCTGCTTCAAATATTGCTGCGCTAACGTCATGACCATCGTGCTGGTGCGGCCGGGTTCTTCGGCGGTCAGCGTCACGACCGGAATCCCCCAAAAGCCGCCGATATACGCGGCGACAAACAGCGCTTCATCCGCTTTTTCGCTGCCGTCATACGCTAACAAAATCCGACGCAGCGGCCGCGCCTCGCCCGGGACAGCCAACACCGGGCGCGAGCAGCGCCACAAAATCGTGCGAAAGCCGGATTGCATCTTGGAAATCGGGCTGCTGCCGGGCGGATGCGCGAGATTCAGCACCACCAAATCCGCCCACCGCGACAGATCGCAGATGGTTCGCGCGGTCTCGCCAGCGCTGATTTTCAGCGCGCCTTCAATTCCGGCCTCTTGGCAGCGTTTTTCGAATTCCGCTTTGACGCGCTGCGCATTAATGCGCAAATCCCCTGTATCTTCGGCAATGACGTGCAGGCCGTAAATGCGCTGGCCGCCGACGCGAGCGATTTCAATCGCCTGATCCAGCGCGACCCAGCTATGCGGCAGGCCGCTGAGCGGCACCAACATGCTGCCGAACAGGCGGTCATTGCGCTGCCCCAAGTCTTCTTTGCGCCATTCGCCCGGCGGCGGGCCGGATTCAAGCTGATCCGGCGTAATCAGGTCAATCACCTTGTCGCTGACCCGCGAAATGATCCGCTCAGGATTGGCGCTATCGGTCTGCAACAAATCGGCGGCCGCCTTTTCCGGCAGAATTTTCCAGCCAAGCCGCTTTTCCAATTCCTGCCGACGCGCTGAAATCCAAAGATACAAGTCCGCTTCCGTGCGGTTTGGGAAATCGCGTAGCATGGCGAACTGTCGAATAATCGAGACAATCGGCAGATACACCGTGTCGTGCCAATGCCCAACCGCCTCGTCAAACGGAATTTCCTGCGCCCGCTCTTTGCCCATGAAATAGCGATGCACGTCAATATGCTTGCGGAGTTCGGCGTATTGGCCGGGCGCGGTGACGCGAATGTCGGCATTGGGCCGGACGCGCTCGATTTGCGTTTGTTCTAAGAACTCCACGTATTCAGCGTCAAGGATGACCTTCTCCAAATCCATGTCCGGCATCAACGGCAGTTGCGCCTGAATTTCGGCGAGATTTTCTTCGAAATACGCCACGTCGCCTTCTCGAATCGCCGCGCGATATTCGGAAATTTGCAGATAAATGTCCGTGATCGTCCGGTTGGGGAAATCTTTCAGCAGATCATGCTGGCGAATCAGGGCGGTAATCGGCGCGTACACCGTGTCATGCCAGTCCACGATGGCCTGATTATAGGGAATTTCCCGCCGCTCGCGGACGCCCATGAAATAGCGGTGTTCCTCGATTTGCTCCTCAATCAGCCGATATTTGCCCGGCGCGCTCATCATTAAGTCGGCGTCGGGGCGAAATTCATCGAGATGCGTGCGGCTCAAAAATTCGGCGTATTCGGCGCGCAGCGTGAGTTCGTCCGGCTGGATCCCTGCGGTAATCGGCACTTTCGTCTTGATTTTAGTGACAATCGCTTCGATGGTCGTCGCGCCCAACGCTTTGGCGACGGAGACGCGATGATTGCCGTCCAGCACGAAATAGACCTCGCCGATTTGATAGACTTCGATGGGCGGCAGCCCTTCTTCGCTGGCGTACATGGCCTTGATTTTCGCCCAGCGCGCCTCGTCGCTGTCGTTGCGCGGCAGAAAGCTCCGCGTGAAATCTTTATAGCGGCCGACGCTGCCGACGATGGCGTCAAGCGGGATGTCGCGCAGCTTGCCGAGTGACGCGCCGGTAACTTTCAGTTGTTTACGGACATCTTCATACGACAGCAGTTCGTCGGATTGCCCTTTCAAAAAGGCGACGACATGCTCTAACTCGGCGCGCCGCCGCGCTCGCCGGAAATCTTGAATGGCGGCCTGATATTC
Source organism: uncultured Candidatus Moduliflexus sp. (assembly GCA_964498135.1). Taxonomy (GTDB): domain Bacteria; phylum Moduliflexota; class Moduliflexia; order Moduliflexales; family Moduliflexaceae; genus Moduliflexus. The sequence goes on along the minus strand of CAZCGG010000059.1, from coordinate 18,048 downwards.
AAATCGCTGTAATGACGGCGAATGTTGTTCGATCATTTCCATAAATTGATGGGGAATCGGCGCGGCAGCGTGGGCGTTTCCCGCCGCGCCGCGCCAGAGGAATAACATCTTCAATTCCAGAACGTGCGTTGTTGTGCACAAATCCTGAATTCTATCCTTGCGAATTCGCGGAGAATTGTCAAGACTTTCTTCTGCGTTGCGGCCTGCTCGCTTCTTGGGAATGGCGGAATGACATACATCTCGCGCCAAGGCGCAATGCCGCCAAAAGTGGCTGAAAATAGGCGCTGCGCCTTCGCGTCTTGGCGCGAATATCTCAAAAAAGATCAAAAAAGAATATTTTTTCTTGACAAAAAGATCGTACAAATCAATTTCTACTAAATCAATAGAATACATAGAAATTGCATGTTGCGAATGAGGCGTTCGTTATGAAATTATCTACCAAAGGCCGGTACGGCGTGCGCTTGATGTTCGACTTGGCGATGCATTACGGCAAGGGGCCGATTTTCTTGAAAGACATTGCGGAACGGCAAGGAATTTCCGAAAAATATCTCTGGCAATTGATTCCGCCCTTAAAACAAGCCGGATTGGTCACGTCCACGCGCGGGGCGCATGGCGGCTACGAGCTTTCTAAATCGCCGGATCAGATGACGGTGCGGGAGATTGTCAGCGCGGTCGAAGGCCCGCTCAGCTTGGTGGATTGCGTAGGCGATCCGTCCATCTGCGCGCGGAAAGACGCCTGCGTCGTCAACGGCGTGTGGAGCGAAATTTCCGCCAAACTGATTCAAGCGATGGAAGTCATTACGTTGGCAAGCATGGTTGAAAAGCAGCAAAAACATGACGTGTTAAATTACGTGATTTAAACAAGAAACCTCACCCCCCGCCCTGTTGGGGAGGGGCGGAGTGAATCAAGGAGAAACACCATGAGTAAGATTGACAGTCAGCTTCGCGTCGAAACATTGGCGTTGCACGCCGGACAAGAGCCAGACCCGACGACCGGCTCGCGGGCAGTGCCGATTTATCAAACCACGTCGTATCAGTTCCATGACACCGACCACGCCGCCCGGCTGTTCGGATTGACCGAATTCGGCAACATTTACACGCGCCTGATGAACCCCACGACGGACGTGCTGGAAAAACGCATCGCGGCGCTGGATGGCGGCGTCGGCGCGTTAGCGGTTGCCAGCGGCCAATCCGCGATCTCGCTCGCGCTGCTGAATATCGCGCAGGCGGGCGATGAAATCGTCTCCGCCGACAATCTCTACGGCGGCACGTACACGCTGTTCCATTACACGTTGAAGAAGTTGGGAATTACGGTTAAATTTGTCAAATCCAACGACCCGGACGCGTTGCGCAAGACGATGACGCCGAAGACGAAAGCGGTTTATGCCGAATCTATCGGCAACCCGAAGCTTGACGTGGCCGATCTGGAAACGATTGCCGCGATTGCCCATGAACACGGCGTGCCGTTCGTGCTTGATAATACGGCCTCGCCGTATCTGCTGCGTCCGATTGATTTCGGCGTGGATATTGTCGTCTATTCGGCGACGAAGTTTATTGGCGGGCATGGCACGTCGCTTGGCGGGCTGATTGTGGATTCCGGCAAATTCGACTGGACGAACGGCAAATTCCCGCTCATCGCCGATCCGGATCCGAGCTATCACGGCATCAATTTCGTCGAAGCCCTGAAACCGCTTGGCAACATTGCGTATATCACCAAAGCCCGCGTGACCGTGTTGCGCGATTTGGGTCCCGCCTTGTCGCCGTTCAATGCGTTCTTGCTGCTGCAAGGGCTGGAAACGCTGCATTTGCGGATGCCCCGCCACGTCGAAAACGCGCTGGCCGTCGCGCAATATCTGCAAACGCATCCGAAGGCGGCGTGGGTGAATTACCCCGGCTTGCCGAGCAGCCCGGATTACGCGCGCGCGAAAAAATATCTGCCGAAAGGCGCGGGCGCGATTATCGGCTTTGGCGTGAAAGGCGGCCTTGAGGCGGGCAAAAAATTCATCAATTCGCTGCAATTGATTTCGCATTTGGCGAATATCGGCGACGCAAAGACGCTGGCGATTCATCCGGCGTCCACGACGCACCAGCAGCTTTCGCCGGAAGAACAGATCGCCACCGGCGTCACGCCCGATTTCATTCGCCTTTCCATCGGCATTGAGCATGTTGACGACATTCTCGCCGACATTGAGCAGGCGTTAACGAAAACGGCATAATGAATGTGGTCATTGGGCGGAGTCGAAAAGGGGGAATGTTTCGGCTTCGCCCTCGATGACAGCCGCATGGGAGGAAAACGTATGCGCGACGTGCTTGGCATTATCGGCAATACGCCGTTAGTCGAGATCACCTGTTTCGATACAGGCGTCAGCAGACTGTTTTTGAAACTTGAAAATCATAATCCGGGCGGCTCGATTAAAGATCGCGTCGGCCTTTCGATGATTGAAGCGGCGGAACGCGCCGGAAAAATTTCGCAGGGCGACACGCTGATTGAGGCGACGGCGGGGAATACCGGGCTGGGGCTAGCGTTGGTGGCCGCCAAAAAAGGCTACCGGCTGCTGCTCGTGATTCCAGATAAAATGAGCCGGGAAAAAGTGGCGCATTTGAAAGCGATGGGCGCGGAAATCGTGATGACGCGCTCCGACGTGGAAAAAGGGCATCCCGACTATTATCAGGATTACGCCCGGCGGCTTTCGCAAGAGATTCCGCGTTCGTATTATATTGACCAATTCAACAATCCGGCGAACCCGTTGGCGCACGAAACCACGACCGGGCCGGAAATTTGGCGGCAGATGGCGCATGACGTTGACGCGATTGCGGTTGGCGTCGGATCAGGCGGCACGCTCGCCGGATTGACCAGATTTTTCCAGAGAGCGCAGCCAAAGGTTGAATTCGTGCTGGCAGACCCGGAAGGTTCGATTTTGAAAGATCACGTTGAAACCGGCGCGCATGGCAGCGCGGGTGCATGGATGGTTGAGGGCATCGGCGAGGATTTTGTCCCGGCGCAGGCGGATTTCGCGCTGGTCAAAAAAGCGTATGCCATCAGCGACGCCGAAAGTTTTCAGACGGCGCGGACGCTGCTGCGCAAAGAAGGGATTCTGGCTGGCTCGTCGTCCGGGACGCTGATTGCGGCGGCGGTCAAATACGCGCAGGAACAGGCGATTCCCAAGAAAATCGTGACCTTCGTGTGCGACAGCGGCAATAAATATCTCTCGAAAATGTTCAACGACTATTGGATGGCGGATCAAGGCTTTATTCAACGCGCGGAAACCGGCACGGCGCTTGACCTGATTTCGCGGAGCTACGCGGATCGCGCCGTGATTTCCATCGCGCCGGACGAACACTTGGCGAACGCCTACAACCGGATGAAAATCTACGATATTTCGCAGCTGCCGGTCATTGAACAGGAGCGCGTCGTGGGCATTATTGACGAATACGACATTTTGATGGCGCTGGCAAACGGCGGCGCAGAGACGTTTCACGCGCCAGTCAGCCGCTACATGTCGCCGTCGCTTGAGACGGTCAGGCCGGACGCGGCCATCGAGACGATTCTGCCGATGCTGAAAGACGGCCTGACGCCGATTGTCAAGGACGATCAGCGATTTTACGGGCTGATTACGAAGATTGATTATATCAACTATTTGAAGAAAAAGGTGGAGGCGTAACCTTGTTCCACGCGGAGCGCAGGAACGAGAAGGCAACGGTCAAACGGTATGCCAGACAAACCGACTTACGGATTTTCAACGCAGGCCATTCACGCCGGACAAGAGCCGGATCCGACGACCGGCGCCATCATGACGCCGATTTACGCGACTTCGACCTTCGCGCAGTCGAGTCCCGGCGTCCATAAAGGCTATGAATATTCCCGTTCGGGGAATCCGACGCGCCATGCGCTGGAGCGGTGCGTGGCCGAGCTTGAAGGCGGCGCGCGCGGCTATGCCTTCGCGTCCGGCTTGGCGGCCAGCGCGACGATTCTCGAACTGCTTGAAAAAGACGCGCATGTCATTGCGATTGATGATCTGTATGGCGGCACGTATCGCCTGTTTGAGCAGGTGAAAAAGCGTTCGTCCGGGCTGGATGTGACGTATCTCGACTTGACAAACCCTGAACAGCAGATCGGCGCGGCGGCGCGGAAAAATACGAAAATGCTCTGGCTTGAAACGCCGACGAATCCGCTACTGAAAATCGCCGACCTCGAAAGAATTGCGCGGGCGGCGTCTGAATACGGCCTGATAACCGTCTGCGACAATACATTTGCGACGCCGTATATTCAGCAGCCGTTGGCGCTCGGTTTCGATGTTGTCGTGCATTCCGCGACGAAATATCTGAACGGGCATTCGGATGTCGTCGCCGGAATTGCCGTCGTCCGCGAAGCCGGAGAGCTTGCCGACCGCCTCGCGTTTCTTCAAAATGCCGTCGGCGCGGTGCTGCCGCCGATGGATTCGTTTCTCGTGCTGCGCGGGCTGAAAACGCTGGCGCTGCGGATGCGCGTTCATTCGGAAAATGCGTTGGCGGTGGCGCAGTATCTTGAGCGGCATCCAAAAGTTGAGCGCGTCATGTATCCCGGCCTGCCGAGCCATCCTGACCATGCCCTCGCCAAGAAGCAGATGCGGGCGTTCGGCGGCATGGTGACGTTTTTTCTCAAGGGCGGAGACGCGGAAGCGCGCGCGTTTCTTGAAAAAACGAACCTATTTGCGCTGGCGGAAAGTTTGGGCGGCGTCGAAAGCCTGATTGAGCATCCGGCGAGCATGACGCACGCCTCAATTCCGAAGGCCGTCCGCGAGCGCGTCGGCATTCATGACAATCTGATCCGCGTCTCGGTCGGCGTCGAGAATGTCGAAGACTTGCTTGACGAATTAGCGGCGGCGCTTGGATAATCGCAAGATCGTAATTTCATTTGCAAGAGGTTTAATCCATGTCTCGTCAAATTTACGCGGGAACACACATAAAGCGACAAAGGAGCATATTATGGACAATATGAACAGCATGACGCATTACATGGAATTACTGGCGACAAATCAGCCTTGGAATCTGCTGATATTCATGGCGGTTCCGGTGATTTTAGCCGAATACATCGCCATCACGGAATTATTTATTCTGCTGCGGCGCAATCTGTCGCAATCAATCAAAAAATGGAATCGTCTCGCTGGAATCGCCGCCGGCATCTATTTTTTCGGCGTGTTTGCGTATCTGTTGTTCACGGCCTTTCTTCCGATCACGTTGAATAACCAATGGCGCGGCTTATCCGATTTGATCGCGGTCAGTTCGTATCTGCTCGGCATCGTGCCGTTAGGCGGCATCGCGTTATTGGAATTGGGAATCATTGGCAAAGGGAAAAACGAGGAGGAAAAACTCGCATTGCATGTCGTATTTGTGGCAATTTTCTTAGTCGTCGCGCATGTTGCCATGATTTTCGGGATGTTGGATCCACGCATTTTATAAAAGAAGTCGTTAATGACACATGCACAAGATGAAAACAGGAGTCAAATTTTGATTTGACCGCGAAGGGACGCGAAATTGAAATTTCGCGCTCTTGATTTACAGGGGAGGAGGAAAAGCAGATGTCGAAACAGGATGCCTTTGAAAAACGAGCCGCGAAGAAAGCGTTGGTATTAGGAACGCAGCAACCGAAAAGGTGGTGGATTTCCGCCGTCGCGGCTGGAGTGGCAATGTTGGGAATTGCGGGATTTTTTGTCGTTCGGCAGAGGCAAACCGAGGCGCCGGCCTCGGCGGTGGTTGCGCCTGCGCCGACTGCGGCGGAACAGACCGCGCAGGCCGATGGCGTCGTCATGCAGCCTATCTCGCTCTTTTCAGACGGGCTTGCTAAGTTTTTTACATATCAGCATGGCAACATCACGATCCGGTATTTTATTTTGAAGAGTTCAGATACGGTCATTCGCGCCGCGTTCGACGCCTGCGATGTCTGTTGGCCTGCCGGAAAAGGCTATTATCAAGACGGGAATGCGATGGTCTGCCGAAATTGCGGTCGCCGGTTTCCATCTATGAAGGTGAACGAGACGCAAGGAGGGTGCAATCCCTCGCCGCTCAATCACACGCTCAAAGACGGGCTGGTCGTTATTCAGAAGCAAGATTTGATCAAGGGCGCGCCGTATTTTGATCTTCCCAAACAATCCTGAATCGAAACGGGGGCGAACATGACCATCAAAGATATTGCGCTGCAAAATATCAGGCGTCGCAAGGGGAAAGCGGTCTTTGTGCTGCTCGGCATCTTCATCGCAATTGCGACGATTGTGACGGTCTTTACATTGATCGAAAGCATGACGCACGAGATCAACACGAAGCTTGATAAATACGGAGCGAATATTCTGATTGTCCCGAAAAGCGAGCAACTTGCGTTGAGTTACGGCGGACTCTCGCTCGGCGGTGTCTCCTTCGATACGCGAGAGATTCATGCCGATGATTTGGCGCGGATTCGGACGATCAAAAACGCCGCCAACATCGCGGCAGTCGGGCCGATCACGTTAGGCGTCATTTCCGTCGCGGGGCGTCAAATGCTGCTGGCGGGCGTTGATTTTCAGGCCGTGACAACGCTCAAGCCCTGGTGGAATGTCTCCGGCGCGCTGCCGTCCGAAAATGAAGTGTTGTTAGGGGCGGAAGCAGTGCGGCTCACGCAATCCGCCGCGCACAGCATCATATCGATCAATGGCCGAAAACTGGTCGTATCCGGCATTCTCGCCCCTACCGGTTCGCAGGACGATCAATTGGCGTTTGCTCAACTCGAAACCGCGCAAGCCGCGCTTGGGAAAATCGGCCACATCTCGCTGGTGGAAATCGCCGCGCTCTGCATGGCCTGCCCCATTGAAGAGATGGTCAAACAACTGAGCGACGCGCTGCCTTCGGCGAACGTCATGGCAATTCAGCAGGTTGTTAAGGGACGGGTTCACGCCTTAGCGCAGTTCGAGCAGTTTGCTTACGGCGTGGCCGCGCTGCTCGTGTTTGTCGGCAGTCTCGTCGTGTTCGTCACGATGATGGGGAGCGTCAAAGAGCGCACCACTGAAATCGGCGTGTTTCGCGCCATCGGATTTCGCAAGAGCCATATCATGGAGATTGTCCTGTTAGAAGCCGCCGTCATATCGGGCGGGGCGGGGGTTCTTGGCTATCTGTTCGGCGTGGGCGCGACGAAAATCGCGCTGCGGGCGTTTGTGGTTGATTATCAGGGCATGGCGATGCCGTTGAATTTGACATTAGGCGCGGGCGCGGTGCTGTTAGCTGTCGGCATGGGCGTGATCGCCAGCGTGTATCCGGCGCTTTTCGCCGCCAGGCTCGACCCGAATGATGCCTTGAGAGCCTTGTAGGAGGAGATGAATGAGCGATATTCTTGCGGAGCGAATCACGAAAATCTATGGCCGCGATGACAACGCCGTAATCGCCATCCGCGACGTAAATTTTCATATCGCGTCGGGCGAATTCGTGAGCATTATCGGCGAATCCGGCGCGGGCAAATCTACGCTCCTGTCTGTCATGGGGGCGATGAATGCCCCAACATCCGGCGCGTTTCGCGTGGATAATCTGGACGTGTACGGGTTGCCGCCCGAACGGCGCGCCGATTTTCGTCGGGAATTTTTAGGATTCATCTTTCAAAGTTTTCATCTGATCCCGTATTTAACGGTTGCGGAAAATGTCATGCTGCCGTTAGCGATTACGCCGACCAACGCCTCGCAGCAACGGGCGATGGTGGCCGACGCATTGGCGCGAGTGGGGTTACGCGGCAAGGAAAAACGCCTGCCGAACCAGATTTCTGGAGGCGAACAGGAGCGCGTGGCGATTGCTCGCGCGATTGTGAATGAACCGCCGATCTTGTTAGCGGATGAGCCGACCGGGAATCTTGACACGAAAACGACCCACGACATTATGGAGGTTCTCGAACATCTCAACGCGCACGGCATGACGATTGTGATGGTGACGCATAACCTCGAATGCGCGAAACATGCCCATCGGATTCTGCGCGTTTCGGATGGCATGTTGAACGAAAATTAGCATGAAAATCGCAGTAGGTATGAGCGGCGGCGTGGATTCGTCGGTGGCCGCATTGTTGCTGAAAGAGGACGGTCATCAGGTGTTCGGCGTCAGCATGTCGCTTTGGGATCGAACATCCGATGCGGCTGCCGCGCCGCGGAAACACGCGTGTTACGGCGCAGGCGAGGCGCAGGAGATTGAGACGGCGCAGCGCGTTTGCGACGCGCTCCGCATTCCGTTTCATGTCTTCGATTGCGCCCAACAGTACCGGGAAATGGTGCTGGCGTATTTTCAGGAAGAATATCAGGCCGGGCGCACGCCGAATCCGTGCGTTCGCTGCAATCAACTCGTCAAATTCGGGCTGCTGCCGATGATGATTCGGCAAGCCGGGCTGTCGTTCGACGCCTTTGCGACCGGGCATTACGCGCGGGTCGAATTTCAGGGCGTCACCGGCAGATATGCGCTGCGGAAGGCGAAAGACGCGAAAAAAGATCAATCGTATTTTCTCTATCGTCTGTCTCAGGAGCAATTGGCGCAGGCGCGGTTTCCATTGGCGCAATATCTGAAAGACGACGTGCGCGCCATCGCCCGCCGCGCCGGGCTTGGCATCGCGGATATTGCCGAAAGTCAGGATTTTTACAGCGGCGATTATCAGGAATTGCTCTGCCTTCCCGATTCGGCGGGCGAGATTGTTGACCTGAACGGGCGGGCGCTGGGAACGCATCGCGGCATTTGGCATTATACTATCGGGCAGCGCAAGGGGCTGGGCATCGCTTCGCATGAGCCGCTGTACGTAATTCAGCTTGATCGCCGCGCAAACCGGGTGATTGTGGGATTAAAAGACGACGCGCTGCGCGCTGCGTGCGTGGTCAGCCGCTTGAATTGGGTGGCGATTCCAGCATTGGCCGCGCCCATGCGCGTCAACATCAAACTGCGTTCAACGCACGCCGCCGCAGACGCCCGCATCGAGCCGCTCGCCGATGACGCAGTGCGCGTCGTGTTTCAGACGCCGCAAGAAGCCGTCACGCCGGGGCAATCGGCGGTCTTTTATGACGGCGACGTTGTGGTCGGGGGAGGAGTTATTGAAGAACATGCGCCAACCTAACGGAGGCAACAAAGGCGGATTGCACGCCATAAACGAACGATAAAGGAGATTTGGAAATGAAAAAAGCGAACCCAACGATCACATATTCTGCGTTAGGCGTCCTATCGGGCGTTCTCATCGTTTCGCCCGCGCTCGTGATCTTTTTTCATGCGCTGCGGCGCATGGAATCAGTCAATCAATTCGTCATGCCTGCGGCTCTTCGCGCCTTGACGGTGGACATGCTGTGCTGGGGATTCGCGATCATTCTGATCTCCGCGTTTATCGGCTATCGCGTCGGAAAAATCGCGCAAGCGGCGGCGCATCTGCGCGAGGCGAACGCCGCGAAAAACGTCTTTTTTGCCGTGTTAGGACATGATTTGCGCAGCCCGTTGTCCGTTCTGTCCGGGTTTTTGGAATTGCTCGATATTGGCTATGACCGGTACGATGAGCGCAGCCGGAAGCAGTATATTCGCAACAGCTTGGCGGCGGCGCGGCGGTTAGGCGATCTGCTGGAAGACTTGCTGGCGTGGTCGCGGATTCAGCGCGGGAAAATGCCGTATCAGCCGGAGCAAAGCGATGTGTTTCTGCTCGCGGATGAAACCGTGATGCTGCTTGAAGGGAACGCGCAGAAGAAAGGGATCGCGTTGCGGATGCAGATTCAAGAAAATACGCAGGTCTATGGCGATCCGCAGATGATCAAGGCGATTATTCGGAATCTCGTGTCAAACGCCGTCAAATTCACGCCGTCCGGCGGCGCGATCACGATTTCGTCCGCGTCGGTCGGCCATCAGGAAGAAATCACGGTGGCCGATACCGGCGTCGGCATGAGTCACGAGGAGGTTCAAAAACTGTTCCGAATTGAGTCGGCTTCTTCGAAGCCCGGCACGGATAAAGAGCCGGGAACGGGCTTTGGCTTGCTGCTGTGCAAGGAATTTGTCGAGAAAAACGGCGGAACGATTGCGGTGGAAAGCGAAGTCGGCGCGGGCAGCCGCTTTCGCTTCACGCTGCCGAAGCAGAGCGATTCGCGCCAGCGCGCCCGCGCAGAGAAGCAAGGCGCGGCCCGGCAGGCTGCCTTGCTTCCGGCAGAGCATTGCCCCGCCGAATATCAATTATAGAAACGAGAATCGGAGATATACGCAATGAATATTGTCTATTTTGATAACGCTGCCAGCACGCAGATGGATGAGCGCGTGTTGGCGGCCATGCTGCCGTATTTTGGCGAGAAATACGGCAATCCGTCCAGCCTGCACATCAAAGGTCAGGAAGCCCGCGACGCCATTGAGCAGGCGCGGGCTGACCTTGCGGCCACGCTGAACGCCGGCCGCGAGGAAATTATATTCACGTCCGGCGGCACGGAATCGAACAATTTTGCGCTGAAAGGCGTGGCGTTTGCGAACCGGCAGAACGGGAACCATCTCGTGGTTTCCGCGATTGAGCATGATTGCGTCCTGAATTCCTGCAAATGGCTTGAAACGCAGGGCTTTTCCGTGACGTACCTGCCGGTCGGCGCGGACGGCCTCGTGGATGTCAACCGCTTGCAGGAAAACTTGCGGCCGGAGACGATTTTGGTGTCGGTCATGCACGCCAACAATGAAATCGGCGTGGTTGAGCCGCTCGAAGAGATCGGGAAATTGTGTCGGGAACGCGGCATTTATTTTCACACGGACGCCTGCCAATCGTTCGGAAAAATTCCGTTCGACGCGCAGCAGTTGCGGGTGGATTTGGCGACGATCAACGGGCATAAAATTCACGGGCCCAAAGGCGTCGGCGCGTTGTACATTCGCAGCGGCGTGAAGATTCTTCCTTGGCAGCACGGCGGCGGCCATGAATTCGGCCTGCGTTCCGCGACGGAAAACGTGCCGGGCATTATCGGATTTGCGAAGGCCGCGCAGTTGTGCCTGTCGGAAATGAACGCCGATATGCCGCGTCTGCTCGCCCTGCGCGATCAGGCGATTGACGGGATTTTCTCCGCCATTCCGTCCACGTATCTGAACGGCCACCGGCGGCTACGGCTGCCCACGAACATCAATGTCGGCTTTGACGGATTTGAAGGGCAAGCGCCGAATCTGCTGATGGCGCTGGATAAAAAAGGCATCATCGTCTCGACCGGCTCGGCCTGCTCATCGCATCACAACAAAACATCGCACGTGCTGGCCGCGATTGGCCGCAATCCGTTGCAGGCCATCGGCGCGCTCCGCATCACGTTCGGGCGCTTCACGACCGCCGAGGAGGTTGGCTATTTGCTCGATATTCTCCCTGAAACCGTCAAGAATTTGCATTCTCTCTGGTCATACTGAATTGATAGTTTTCGCGCCAAGCCGCCAAGCCGCAGCGTTGTTTGAAACATTGTTGGCGTCTTTGCGCCTTCGCGCGAAATTACGAGGAAATTTCTCATGAGCAGGATTTTTGAAGACATCACCAAAACCGTTGGGCGCACGCCGCTCGTCAGATTGAACCGCGTCACCGCAGACGTGAACGCGACTGTGTTAGCTAAAGTGGAATCGTTTAACCCGATGTCGAGCGTCAAAGACCGCATCGGCGTCGCCATGATTGAAGATGCCGAGCGGCGCGGCCTGATCAATGAAAAGTCGGTGCTGATTGAGCCGACGAGCGGCAATACCGGCATTGCGTTAGCGTTCGCTGCCGCCGCCAAAGGATATAAATTGATCATCACGATGCCCGAAACGTTCAGCGTCGAACGCCGCCAATTGCTGGCGTTTTTAGGCGCGGTCGTGGTGCTGACGCCCGGCGTGGAGGGCATGAAAGGGGCGGTCGCGCGAGCGGAAGAATTAGCGCGAACCGTGCCGGACGCCATCATTCTCCAGCAGTTTCAAAATCCAGCGAACCCGGACATTCACCGGCGCACGACCGCCGAAGAAATCTGGAACGACACGGACGGTCAGGTTGACATCGTGGTGGCGGGCGTCGGCACGGGCGGCACGATTACCGGTATTGCGGAAGTGATTAAGCCGCGCAAGCCCGGGTTCAAGGCGATTGCCGTCGAGCCGGAAACGTCGCAAGTGCTGGTCGGCGGGGCGCATTCGCCGCATAAAATTCAGGGGATCGCGCCGGGCTTCGTGCCGCAGGTGTTGAACCGCGAAATTCTTGACGAAGTGGTTCACGTCAAAGACGCGGACGCGGGCGCGATGGCGCGGGAATTGGCGCGTCAGGAAGGGATTTTGGCCGGAATTTCAAGCGGCGCGGCCTGCCGTGCTGCGTTAGAAGTCGCCAAGCGGAAAGAATCCACCGGGAAAACCATCGTTGTCATTTTGCCGGATACCGGTGAACGCTATCTTTCGACATGGCTGTTCAAGGAAGCGTGACGGCGAGCAAATGTAGAGAACCACAGATTTTTTATTTTTTCTCTGTGAAAATCTGTGGTTTCTGCGTCAAATCGTCGAAATATTCATGTCGTTTGGCGGGACGCGGCGGAGGCGGCGAGAACAAGGGAATAGAATTTTTCATCGGCGGACGAGCCGCGCGACGTCAGGACAATCGGCGCGGCGGCGCCGACAATCACGCCCGCCATTTTCGCGCCGCCCGAATAGACCAGACTTTTCGCCATCAAATTTCCGGCGGTCATATCCGGGACGAGCATCACATCAACTTCGCCCGTCACCGGGCTGTGGTAGCCTTTAATCTGGGCGGATTCGCGGCTCATGGCGAGGTCGTAGGAGATCGGCCCTTCCACGACGCAATCCGTGATGATGCCTTCTTGATTCAGCCGCTTCAGCTGCGCCGCGTCAACGGTGTCGCGCAGGCGAGGATCCACGGTTTCAACCGCCGCCATGACCGCCGCATTCGGCTGCTGATACCCCATATTCCGCATGAACCGCACCGCATTTTCCAAAATCGCCTGTTTTTCCTCAAGATGCGGGGACAGCACGATGGCGCCGTCGGTAATCGCCAATAATTTATGGTAGGTCGGCAGTTCCAGAAAGGTGATGTGCGAGATGATGTTTCCGGCGCGCAGGCCGTCGGCGCGGTCAACCACGACGCGCATCAATTCGGCGGTATGCAGGCGGCCTTTCATCAAAATATCCGCCGCGCCGGAGCGCGCGAGCTTCACGGCGAACAGGGCGGCCTCCTGCGCGGTGTCGGCGGGAATGATGGCGCCGCGCGGAATGGCTGCGCCGAGACTGTCGAGCATGCGGGCAATTTTTTCGGCGTCGCCGATCAGTGCCGGTTCGATGATTTGCGCTATATACGCCTGATTGACCGCTTCCAGCACATGCTCTTCTTCCGCCGCCGCGACCGCCACCCGTTTGCGCGAAGCGATGCGCCGCGCATGTTCCTGCAATTCGCTGAAGTTTTTATACATGACGCCTTAACCGCCGAATTCAATCGAAAACGCCCAGATCGTCAGCGTGGCCAAGAGGAGGATGAGAAGAAGCTGGCACGCGCATTTGATCAAGGCGATGAGGACTTCGGTCAGGCTCGGCAGCATTTCAATCACCGCGCCGACGCAAAAGCCGAATGCGCCGCCGAGCGCGCCGCCGATCCATAACCCGACAATCATGCCGCTTGGCACGGTTTTTCCGACCATCCCAAACGCCCCCATGCCGAGAATCCCAACAATGGCTGCCCAAATTTGCGTTGATGAGTAAATAAAATTCATCTCTTCCTCCGCGCAACGAGTGTGAGAACTATTCGACGGCAAAGCCGGTATGCTTCCGCAACTCCGGCGACCGGAAGCCTAAGACGATATGATCGCGCGGCACACCCGCCTCAAGCAAGGCAGCGGCGATGCCGTCTTCCGTGCCATCGCGCTGAATCCAAAATTTACCGTTAATAATGTCAACATGCGCCAAACAGCCATGCACTCGTTTTCCTTCTTCGCGCCCCAGCAGCATGATGAGATAATGATCGGCGTTTTCATCGAATACCGTCTGCATTTGCACGGGACTGAAAGAAAATGGGATGCTCGCATGATCGCGTAAAATACGCTGAATAATCTGGCGATATTCATTTATGGCAGCCATTTGACAATCACCTCGTTTTCAGGATCGAAGGCGATCAGTTGCATGTGATGATTTTCCAAGAACAACTGGCCGATTGGCTCTTCGAACACATCCCGATACACTTCAGCAGGAATAGCGAGATAGAGGACTCTTTCCGGTTGGATTTTTTTAAGAACATCCTCATAAAGAATATACTGCCCAATAGCCTGTTCAAAGTCTTTTATTTCGGATTGTCCGGTAAAACTTTTGATTTCAACGCCGATCTTGCAGCCAGATTTTTCAGCAGCTATAATTCTTTCTGCGCCGAGATCAACATACAAATCCTTCGTTCCCCATTTTAAATGCAACGGATCGTGCGTAATCGTCCATCCCTCTTTTAACAGGGCATGTTTGACCGCCTCGTGATAAATATCTTTGGCTGGCATAGTCGTCTCCTTGCAATAAGCACCTTAAATCACCATGCCATCAGGGATGACCGCGCTTTTCGGAATAATCACCAGCCCATCCCGCGCCACCCAATGCTCGCATTCCGAATCGGGGCGGCCTTGAATATGGCGAATATGGACATCCCGACCAATCCGGGCGTTTTTATCAATCAGCGCGCACTCAATCACCGTGCCTTCGCCGACGCCGATATTCGGCAGCCCGCGCTCTTTGTTGACCGCCAATTCATGCTCGTCTTCATAAAAATCCGATCCCATGATAATCGAGGAATGAATCGTGACCTTCGACTGCACGATGCTCCGCAAGCCCATCACCGAATTGGTGATTTCCGCGTCATGCAGGCGGCAGCCGTCCGTCAGAATCACGTTTTTCAGCGTCGCGCCATACACTTCGCACGGCGGCAAAAAGCGGGCATGCGTGTAAATCGGATGCTGCGGATTATTGAAATCAAACGGGCTGTTCGGATACACCAAATCCAAATTGACTTCGTAATAGCGGCGAATCGTGCCGATGTCCGCCCAATAGCCGTGAAAGACGTACCCCATGACGCGATAATTCGCAATCGTGCGCGGCGTGATGTCTTTGGCTAAATCATTCCCCTGCGACGAAAGCAATTCGGTCAGTAGCGATGTGCGGATGACGTAAATGCCCATCGAGGCCATGAATGGCTTTTTGGCGTCCGGCAGGCTTTCCAAGCCGTTCAATTCCTCCGATTTCGGTTTTTCTTTATACGTGACGATCCGCCCCTGCGCGTCGCATTTCAAGATGCCGAGTCCGGTCGCCAATCGGCGTTCCGTCGGCTGCACGGCCAGCGTGATGTCCGCTTCGGTGTCAATATGAAACTGCACGAAATGGTGATAATCCATTTGATACAGGTGATCGCCGGGCAGAATCAACACGAATTCAGTTTTGGACGCGAGAATTTCGCGTAACTGCTGGCGGATGGCGTCCGCCGTGCCTTGATACCATGCATGGCCGGTCATGGTCTGCTGCGCGGCCAAAATATCTACCCAGCCATACGCGAACATGTCGCGCCCGTAAGCGCGCTGAATGTGGCGATGTAGCGAGACGGAATTGAACTGCGTGAGAATGGCGATTTTTTCGATGCCGGCGTGCAGGCAATTGCTGAGCGGAATGTCAATCAGCCGGTATTTTCCGGCCAGCGGCACGGCCGGTTTCGAGCGCATTTTCGTGAGCGGATAGAGGCGCGTTCCCTGTCCGCCGCCTAAAATCAACGCTAAGACATCGTGCATTTGCATACCCGGCGTTCCTCGCAAACAGGCGGGGGAAACACGTCATTTCTTGAAGAAACGGCGGGTTTCTCCATGTGTTATCGTTTCAGCAGCGTGGTCGGATCTTGCAGATAAATGCGTTCCCCTTCAGCAAGCCCCTGTTCGATGACGATGACATCATCATTGAACGCCCCTACTTGCACGGGGCGCGGCTCGGACTCATTCCCTTTCACCACAAAACAAATTTTTTGTCCAGATTTTTCAAAGATTCCTTCTAACGGAACGAACACGACCTGCTCAAATTGGCCGGTTAAAATCTCGACGCGCGCCGTCATGCCGGGGCGAAGCCGGGCATCCGATTCCGTCAGCGCGACCTGAATTTGGAAATATTTTGCCGCGCCGGGCTGATTCTGTTCCGCTTTAGCGAGCGAGCCGATCAATTGCACCGTCCCGGAATACGCCGCGTCAGGGTACGCGTCCACCTGCACCGCGACCGACTGGCCTAATTGCACGCGATGAATTTCCACTTCCCGCACCTGCGTTTCGACCATCATGCGGGAAATGTCGGGCAGGCTGATCAAGCCTTGATTGCCCCAAACCGCGTCGCCGACCTGAATCTTGCGATTTTTGCCGGAAGACGGAATGTCGTTGTAAATGACGAGGCCGGGAATCGGCGCGTAAATCGAGGTTTTCTGCAATTCTTTCAGCGCGGTCTGATATTTTTCCTGCAAGCCGGTTAAATTCGCCTGCTCTTTCTGCAAATGCGCCTGCTGCTGGCTGATGACGTATTCGGCGACTTCCTGCAATTGCTGCAATTTTTCGCGGCTTTCGCGGGCGACGCGCTTCGCTTTTTTAATCTGGCTGGGGCGCGTGTATTCCGCGAAAATCTGATGTTTCTGCCGCGCAAAATCATAGTTGGCGTGCAAATCTTTGAGTTCCAATTCCGCCTTATTCAACTCGTTTTGCGTGATAAACCCTGACGTCAGCATCTCCTTCAAATCGGCCACGTTTTGCTGCGCCTGCTCAAACGCCGCCTTGGCCCGCTCTTCGTCCATCGCAAATTCCCGCAGGCGAATCACGCCTTCGCCTTCGAGAATATTGCTCAATTCCGCCTCCGCCGCCGCGATATTGGCTTCTGCCTCTTTCAAATCCGCCTGATTTTTGGCGTGTTGCAGCTTGATGTTTTCTGTCGCCTCGACGATGGCGGCTTCAGCCTGCGCAATGTCGGCGCGCGCTTTCCGCAATTCGTCCTCAAACGCGGTCTTGTCGAATTCGATGACGAGATCGCCTTTGTTCACGTAGCTGCCTTCGGGCGCGATGGTGGCGATTTTCGCCCGGTTGCCGGTGATTTCCGACGCGAGCGTCACGGATTGCACCGCTTGCAGCGTCCCGGTTTCCATGATCTTCAGCGTCACCGTGCCGCGCTGCGCCGTCGCAATCGGAATCATCTCCAGCGACGCGCCGTCCCGCATGTAACTGCGCGTAATCAGCGCAATCGCCGCGATAATCCCCAGCATCCCCAAACTCCACAAGAATCGTGTCTTCATTATCAATCCAGAAATGATGACGCGCGTGACGTGTCAAGATCAACGCGCATTGATAGTCGCCTCATGTGAACTAATCTGTCAGGAGTGTCACATCTTGATGTGACAGCGAAGAAGAGCGAAATCGAGATTTCGCACTCCTGATTTACATGGGAGAATGTATTCATGCGCGATGAAAAAAAGCAAGTATTATTGATATAAGCATTGATTTTTACTGCCCCTGTTAATGAGACACAATGAAACGAAGTTTCTTCAAAACATTGAGGTTCTCAATGCTTGATATGTGCTTCGCGCTCTCACCATGACGCCCAATCTATGGGAAAAACCGACGGCGTCATGCGAGTAAATAAAATTGACTTGACTTTTTACAACGCACGGAACAATATTCACTCCCATATTGCTGAGAAATCGAACCACACGGCTGACTGCCACCGTATTCGGATTCGGTTTCGCCCGTGGAATTATCTACTATTACCAACTTAAATTATAAGAGCTTATCCCTAAATATAAAATTGGCGGTAGGGCAGACATTCTTGTCTGCCAACACAGGCAGAAATGCTTGTTCTACTGTTCATGAAAATTATTTAGGGACAAACTCTAAATAAAGTTTATTATACCAATTACGTTTGAATTGATCAGGTTCAGAAGTGCGGCGTAGTCGTCGAATACGCCGCTCAACGGCGTACTCCTGATGCGAGAATATTCGCTCAATATGATCTTTTTTTACGGCAATTGGTATGACGACCAACAGGCTTGTAGCTATGGCACACCGAGACATCTCGAACGCGCGCCCCACAATTGGATTCTTC
>CAZCGG010000058.1:0-20860 GCA_964498135.1 uncultured Candidatus Moduliflexus sp. | reverse complement strand
ACGATGATTTTGATTACGCACAAGCTGCAAGAAGTCATGGCGATTTCCGACAACGTGACCGTCATGCGGCGCGGCAAGCTCGTCGGTGGCGTGGCGACGGCGCAGACCTCGAAAAGCCAGTTGGCGACGATGATGGTCGGGCGCGAAGTGCTGTTTCGCGTGGAGCGCGCGCCCGCCAATCCGGGCAAAGACGTGCTGCGCGTCGAAAATCTTCACGCGCTGAACAACAAACGCCTGCCCGCGCTCAACGGCGTCTCGTTCGCGGTGCGCGAAGGGGAAATTTTGGGGCTGGCGGGCGTCGAAGGGAACGGCCAATCTGAATTGATTGACGTTCTGACCGGCCTGCGGAAAGCCGGGCAAGGGAAGGTGCTGCTGGAAGAGCAGGACGTGACGAATCTGCCGCCGCGCCGGGTGCGCGAGCAGGGCTTGGCGCATATTCCCGAAGATCGCCACCGGCGCGGCCTCGTGCTGGATTACACCGTCGCGCAGAACATGGTTTTGGGCGTGCATTATCGCCCGCCGTTCGTGACGCGGCGCGGCTTTTTCGACGCGATCAATTTCTCGGCGATCCGCGAGCAAGCCGCCCGGCTGATTGAGGAATTCGACGTGCGGCCAACGGATCAGGAGAATTTGGCGCGGAATCTCTCCGGTGGGAATCAGCAGAAAATCATCGTGGCGCGAGAGCTTGAACAGCAGCCGAAATTCCTGATTGCGGCGCAGCCGACGCGCGGCGTGGATGTCGGCTCGATTGAATTCATCCATCAACGCCTTGTGCGGGCGCGGGATGAGCGCAAAGCGATCCTCTTGATTTCCGCCGATTTGGAAGAAATTCTCTCGCTGTCAGATCGCATTGCCGTGATTTACGAAGGCCACATTGTCGGCATTCTTCGCCCTGAAGAAGCGACGGAAGAGCGTTTAGGATTGATGATTACGGGAGGAGGGAAATAACCGTGACGCAAAAAACGACGAAGAGCATGTTCAGTTATCAAACCGTGATCAGCGTCCTCACGCCGATCATTGCGATTACGCTGGCGTTGGCGGTCAGCGGCGTGATTATTTGGGTGTTCATTAAGGAAAATCCCCTTTCGGTGTACAAAATCGTCTTTCAGACCGCGCTTGGCAGCCTCGACGGCTGGGGCAACGTGCTGTATCGCGCCACGCCATTGATTTTTACGGGCTTGGCGGTCGCGTTTGCCTTCCAATGCGGCTTATTCAACATCGGCGGCGAGGGGCAGATGGTCGTCGGCGGCTTCGCCATCACCTGGTTTGCCTTTACGCTGACCGGCCTGCCGAGCGTGCTGCTGATTCCGCTCTGCGTGCTGGCGGGCGCGGCGATGGGCGCGATTTGGGGCGCGATTCCGGGCTATTTGAAGGCGAAGCTCGGCGTGCATGAAGTCGTCAATACGATTATGATGAACTGGATCGCGGTGTCGCTGACGCAATATTTAACCATGCAGTTCAAACCGGCGGACAGCATGATTCCACAAACGATGAAAATCGCCGAATCCGCCAAGCTGTCGCGCTTATTCGCCTACCTGAACCCGCTTGGCATTGCCTTCCCGAAAAATAACCATCTCAATACCGCGCTATTTCTCGCGTTGATTGTGACCGCCATCGTGGCGTATGCGCTGAGCCGCACGAAATTGGGCTATGAAATCCGCGCGGTCGGCTTGAACGCGCTGGCGGCGGAATGCGCGGGCATCAGCGTGGCCGCGAATACCGTCTATGCGATGGCGATCAGTGGCGGTTTGGCTGGATTGACGGGCGTCAGTCAAGTCATGGGCGACACGTACTGCTTCCGCTACGATGTGTTTGCCGGATTGGGCTTCAACGGCATTGGCGTCGCGCTGATTGGGAAAAATAGCCCGGTCGGCGTGGTGTTGGGCGCGATTTTGTTCGGCATTCTCGAATACGGCGGCTTTTCCGCCAGTGTCTTGAGCGGCAACAAAGTCCCGCGTGAAATCATCATGATTTTGAAAGCGATCATCTTAATGTTTGTGGTCGTCAGTTCAGAGTTGACCAAGCGACTGATGGACGCTATTCAGAAAAAGAAAGGAGGACAGGCATGATCACAGCGATTCTGGCAACTTTGGCCTCAATGATTCGCCTCGCCGTTCCATACACGCTCGCCGGATTGGGCGGAACGTTTTCCGAGCGGTCAGGCGTCACGAATATCGGCATCGAAGGCATCATGCTGACCAGCGCGTTCACGGCAGTCGCGGTGACGAATATCGCGCACAACGCGTGGCTCGGCTTGCTCGCCGCGATTCTCGTCGGCATGCTCTTAGGGCTGATTCATGCGCTCGTCTGCGTCACGTTCAAATCCAACCAAATCGTGAGCGGCATCGCGATTAATATTTTCGCCGACGGCGTGACGGTGTTTTGCTCATGGCTGCTGTTCAATAAAACGCAAATCATGGTCGAATCCACGCTGCGCGTCCCGGTTTTGTCAAGTTTACCCGCATTTCAGAAGTTGTTCAGCCATTTCCCGCCGTTGGTCTTCGTCACGCTTGTGATTGTCATCGCGTCGCATTTCATCCTGTTCAAGACCGTTTTCGGGCTGCGCCTGCGCTCCGTCGGCGAGCATCCGAAAGCGGCGGACACGCTTGGCATCAACGTGTATGCCATGCGCTACAGCGGCGTGATGATCGGTGGCGCGTTGGCCGGAATCGCGGGCGCGTTCCTCTCGCTGGAACACGCGCATTATTTTGTCAAAGGGATTAGCGGCGGCAAAGGCTTTATTGGCATGGCAACCATGATTTTCGGCAAATGGACGCCGTTCGGCACGGCGGCCGCTGGGCTGCTGTTTGGCTTCGGCGAAGCGTTGTCGCTGCGGGTGCAGCAATCGGGCCTCGTGCCGGTGGAATTTATTCACATGATTCCGTATATTTTGACGATGTTCGTCTTGGCGGGCGCAGTCGGTCGCGCCACGCCCCCGGCCGCGGACGGGATTCCGTACAGTAAGGAATAAGCGCATGAACAAAGAAAACGCGCGCTGGATTCAGCGATTTGAGAGTTTCGAAAAGGCGTTTCTGCGATTGAAAGAGGCGATTGAGCGCGAAAAATTGACGGAACTTGAACGCAATGGGCTGGTCAAACGCTTTGAAGTGGCGTTGGAAATGGCGTGGAAAACCTTAAAAGATTTTTTAGAAGCGCAGGCGTTCAGTTTCAAGCCGTCGCCCAAAAATGTCGTGCGATTGGCGCAGCAAAGCGGCTATATTGATTATGCGCAAGCCTTGATTGACGGCTTGGAATTGCGAAACGCGCTGGCGCATGATTATAGCGGAGAGAAATTTGAGCAATCGGAAGCGGCCTTGCGGCAGACCGTTTATCCGGCCATTGCCCGGCTGTATCATTTTTTCGCCGAAGAAAAAAGCAGGGAGGATGAGACATGAACGCCGGATTGACGGAACGCGACGTGAAGACGATTCAGGAGATTTTGGCGCGTCACCCTGAAATCCGGCGCGTGAATCTTTTCGGCAGCCGGGCGAGCGGCCGCTGTGCGCCGGGCAGCGATATTGATTTAGCGGTGATGAACGACGGCGTGACGGAACGCCTGATGGCGAAGATTCTCAGCGAGTTCGAAGAAAGTTCGCTGCCGTATTTCGTTGATTTCATCAATTATCCGACGCTGACGCATCACAAGTTGAAAGAGCAGATTGAGCAGAGCGGCGTCGAATTTTACGCCGCAGAACACCATAACTAACATTACGACAAGGAGGCAGATGATGAGATGGCAAAACGGGAGAAGAAGCGATAACGTTGAAGACCGGCGCGGCATGACACCGGGGCGCATGGTCGGCGGCGGCGGAGTCGGCGTCATTGTCATCGCGCTGATTGCGATGTTTTTAGGCGTTGATCCGCGCCAAATTTTGAACATCTTGGGGCAGATGAACACGCAGACGCAGCAGCCATCCACCGCGCAGAAACCGTCGTCGCGGTCGGCGCAGCAGCCACGCCCGGATGACCAATTGGCGGATTTCGTCTCCGTCGTGTTAGCGGATACGGAAGAAACGTGGAATGCATTATTTCAAAAGATGGGGCAAACCTATCGCGAGCCGAAATTGGTGCTGTTTTCTGGCGCGGTGCAATCCGCGTGCGGCTTTGCGCAGGCCGCGATGGGGCCGTTTTACTGTCCGGCCGATCAAAAAGTGTATATTGATTTGAGTTTTTATCAAGATTTGCAAGAGCGCTACAAAGCCCCCGGCGATTTCGCGCAAGCCTACGTCATTGCCCATGAAGTCGGGCATCACGTGCAGAATTTGCTCGGCATTTCCGCGCAGGTGCGGCAAGCGCAGCAGCAGGCGAGTCAGGAGCAAGCCAATCAATTATCCGTGCGGCAGGAGCTTCAAGCGGATTGTTTGGCGGGCATTTGGGGATTTCACGCGCAGAAAATGCGCAACATGCTTGAAAAAGGCGACGCCGAAGAAGCGCTGAACGCGGCGAGCAGCATCGGTGATGACCGGCTGCAAAAGCAGTCGCGCGGCTACGTGACGCCGGATTCGTTCACGCATGGCACGTCTGAGCAGCGCGTGCGGTGGTTTTCGACTGGATTCTCCTCTGGCGATCCTGATGTTTGCGAGACGTTTCAGGCGAGAACGCTCTAATTTTTTCGGGCGTTGCGCGTGACGCACGGCCTGACAAATGGATGCGATGTCAGGATATGCGCGGTGAGACGCCCGTTTAACGAACAATATGAAACTGTTTGAAAGTGCGGATGTGTTGATCTCGCTTGATGAGTCCGTTCCCTGTTTGGAATGGATTGGGAAACGCGCCGTGCAGAGTCAGGCGTTCCGGGAATCGGAGGAAAAAAGTCTGGAATTTTACCAACAGCACAAAGCCGTTCATTTGAAGTTAGAATGGTTTGTGGACGCTCGCAAAGTGCGGTCGCTCCTTCCGGCGGATATTGAATGGGTGGCGAACGAGATTTTGCCGAAATTTGAGGCGGTGGGCTTGACGAAGGAGGCGTTTGTCGTGCCAGAAACCGCGTTAGGCCGGTTTACGGTCAAAGATTATTCGGAGAAATCGAAGAGCGGCAAGGTGACGATTCGGATGTTCGCTACGGAGGAAGAGGCGAAAGCATGGCTGAAAGCGTAAGATCAAGGGCGTTGAACATGAGGGAATATCAAACCGGTTCACGCGGCAAACGCCCGATTGCGGCGTGAACCTTTTAGGAAAGGCGGAAAATATGCGTGACATGCTCAAAATGTTTGGCCTTTTGGGGGCAGGAATAGCGATCTGCATGGCGATGGATGCGCCGGTTTGGGCGCAGGATCAAGCGGTGACACTCACCGATGACGCCTCGATTGACAAAGTGATCGCGGCGATGACGCAGGAAGAAAAAGCGAAATTGATTGCCGGGGTTGGCATGGCGAATCCCGAATTGCGCATCAATGGCGCGGCGGGCGGCACGTATCCGATTCCGCGCCTCGGCATCCCGCAAGTCGTCGTGACCGATGGCCCGGCGGGCATCCGGTTAGGCGGTGTGATTGGCGGCGAGACGGAATATGCGACGGCATTCCCGATTCCGTCGGCGTTGTCGGCGACCTGGGATGTTGAGCAGATCAAAGCCGTCGCGGCCGCGATGGGCGCGGAAGCCAAAGCGTTCGGCATTGACATGCTGTTAGGCCCGGCGCTGAATATTCACCGCGATCCGCTCAACGGACGCAACTTCGAATACTACGCCGAAGACCCATATTTAGCCGGAAAAATTACGACCGCGTTTGTTGAAGGGATCCAGTCGCAAGGCGTGGGGGCGACGCTGAAGCATTACGCGGCGAATAATCAGGAAACTGACCGGCAGAGCATCAATGAAATCATCTCGGAACGGGCGCTGCGGGAAATTTATCTGCCCGCGTTCGAAATGGCCGTCAAAGAGGCCAAACCCTGGTCGGTTATGAGTTCGTATCCGAAAATCAACGGCGAGCATGGCGCTCAGAATCCGTATCTGTTGACGGACATTTTGCGGAAAGAATGGGGTTTTGACGGATTTGTCATGTCAGACTGGTTTGCGGTGAAAGACCCGGTTGTCGCGCTTCCGGCGGGCAATGACTTGATTATGCCCGGCGGCGCGCTCGGCAATGCGCCGTCTCCGGATCAAATCGTGTTGGACGCCGTGAAAGCAGGCCAACTCAGCGAAGAGGCGTTGAATGAAAATGTGCGGCGCATTTTGAAGATTGTCGTGAAAACGCCGGTTTTTCAAGGCGAGAAAGCCGCCAACGCGCTTGATGCGGCGGCTCATGCGGCGCTTGCCCGCGCAACGGCGGCGGACGGGATGGTCTTGTTGAAAAATGACGGCACGCTCCCGTTGCAGAATGTGAAAACGATGGCCGTGATTGGCAAAAACGCCAAACAATTCATTGTCGGCGGCGGCGGCAGCGCGCAGGTGAATGCTGATCCCCAAAAGATCGTCTCGCTGTTCGACGGCCTGAAATCCGCCGGATTCTCGCTGGTTGAGGCGGAAGAAGGCTTGAGCGGCGACGATGCGGCGAAATTGGCGCAGGCATCGGATGTGGCAATTATTTCGATTGGGCGCGGTTCGTCAGAAGGTTTTGATCGCTATTCGATGGCGATGCACCCTGAAGAAACCGCTATGATTCGGACGGTCGCGGATGCGTATCATGCCGCCGGGAAAAAGGTGGTCGTGCTGCTGAATATTGGCGCGCCGGTCGAAATGACCGCGTGGAATGACGCGGCAGACGCGATTCTGTTGACGTGGCAGCCGGGACAGGATGCCAGCGCGGTGGCGGATGTGCTGTCGGGCAAAGTCAACCCGTCTGGCAAACTGCCGGAAACGTTCCCGAAATATTATGCGCAGTCGCCGTCCTATGGCAATTTCCCCGGCTATAATGGCGCGGTCATGTATGGCGAAGGGATTTACGTCGGCTATCGCTACTACGACACCAAAGGCATTGAACCGATGTATCCGTTCGGGCATGGCTTGTCATATACCACGTTTGCGTATAGCAATTTGAAGCTCAGCGCGCCGCAGATGGATTTAGACAAGGACGAAACCTTGACCGTCTCGGTGGACGTGACGAATAGCGGCAGCGTGGCGGGCAAGGAAGTCGCGCAGTTGTACATTCATGACAACGCCTCGCGTTTGGATCGCCCGTATCAGGAATTAAAAGGCTTTCAGAAGATCGCCTTGAATCCGGGCGAAACCAAAACCGTGACGTTCACAGTGGATCAACGGGCGCTGTCGGCTTACGATCCCGCCATCAAAGATTGGAACGCGGAAGCCGGTCGTTTTACCGCGCGCGTCGGCAGTTCGTCGCGTGACATCACAGTCGAGGCCGAATTCAAAGCCGTCGGCAACGCCGCGAATGCGATCAATTTGAAGACGCCTTGGATGACGGTCGAAACATATCAAGCCGCCGCGACGATTGTGGCGAAATACATCGGCGACGACGCGGTGCATTTCTGGAAACCCGGCCCGGCGCAGACGTTCGAAGAAAAATTGAACGAGACATATAGCGCGATGCCGGAATTGAAAGACGATCCGCAAAAACAGCAGGAAATCACACAAAAGATTTTGGCTGAGATTGCCGATTTGTAAGCAGAATCATACGCAGTCAGACATATTAGATGTGTCTGACTGCTCTCATGCTATTTTGTGGAGGGCGTTAGTAAAAGTGAGCAATTTGATTTCTCAGGCCATTATTTCAACGCCTCTTCTTTTAAGAGGAGAGGCGACTTTCGAAAATTTCTTCCGATACGCGCCCGGAGATAGGCCGGTGATGTGCTTAAAGAGCCGCCGGAAGGAACTCGAATCTTCATAACCCACCTCATCAGTAATATCCTCAACCGCCGCAGGCGTGGTTTCTAACAGATGTTTCGCTTTTTCAATTCGGAGGCGTTGCAGATACATCAACGGCGTGTCGCCAGTGGCTTGCTTAAAACGCCGCAGGAAGGTTCGCGCTCCTATCCCGATTTCAGCGGCAACCTCCTCAATCGCGAGCGGCTGGTGAAAATGCGCTTCCATCCAGGTTTGCGCCTCTAAAATTTTCGCGTCCTGATGATTTTTTTGTCCGTGAAAAATCATGTACGGCGATTGCAGCAGGCGATCCGGCTCAATCATCAGGGCTTTCGAGCAAAGCGTGGATAATTCCGGCGTGGTGTATCGTTCCAACAGATAGAGTGAGAGGTCAATATAGGCGCAGGCCCCGCCAGCAGTCAGCACATCGCCTTCATCCACAATCATCCGCTGCGGTTTAAGGATGACCTCCGGGTAACGCTGCCGGAATAATGGTGCGCTCCACCAATGGGTTGTCGCCGTTCGTCCATTTAACACCCCGGTTTCGGCCAGAAAACATGCCCCGGAACAAACGCTTGCCAGCGTGACGCCTTGCGCGTGTTGTTCACGCAGCCAGGCGACAATATCGGCATGACGGTCAAGCACGGCTTCGTAGGGCGGAATCAGCGAAGGAAGCAGAATCAGATCAGGCTGTCGAGCGTCTTGCATCGGGCGATCCGGTTGAATCGCCATCTGATTGAAACCTGCTACAGGCTGCCCGTCGGTTGTGACGATCTCCGTCTGAAAATACGTCGTTTCTTGTTCGCCCGTCAGGTCGCGCCAATACATATTGGCCATTGTCAACACATCTATCGGGGCAAAGATGCTTGACGGCATGCAGCGTTCAATGGCTAACAACGTGATATTCATAACAAACCTCCTCAGTTTCGTTCCTTAATCCGGCGCGGCGGCTTTTGACAAGGAAAAAAATGGTATTGTCGTTTTCCGCACGATTTTTGTCGGTTTTGCCACTTGTAAATTTTTTAGCATATCATAATGTGTCATTCGACAAAGACGAAATGTCAATGGAAAACGGTACATTCTGATTCCAAAAGTGATTTCTCAGGTCTTCTGTTCGTTGTGTTGCTCATCGCGGATGTTTTTGGCAAAGGAAAATATGATTGTCGTTTTCAGCATGATCTTTGTCGGTTTTGCCACTTGTAAGAATGCTCGATACACCTTACGTTATTCGAGAAATTCAGGAGAGTTCCTGAACAACCTTAAAATATGAATCGTTAGATAAACAAGGAGAACTATCATGAAAACAAAGATTGCAATTATTGGTGATGGAAATGTCGGCAGTGCGTTGAATCGTGGGCTTGAACGTGCCGGGTATGAAGTAAAAAGTGTTGGCAATGAGCCGTCTCGCGTCCGAGAGATCGCAAATTGGGGGGAGCATATTGTTTTAGCAATGCCCTTCGCGGCGGTTGACGACGTGCTTCGCAATTTGGGCGACGCGGTCAACGGCAAGACGCTGATTGATGCGACGAACGCGCTGACGCCCGACTTTCAGCTTGCCATCGGCTTCACGACAAGTGGCGCGGAAGAGCTTCAAAAGAAAGCGCCATCCGCGAAAGTCGTCAAGGCGTTCAACACCGTTTTTGCTGAACTCATGGCAACCGGAGAAGTGAGCGGCGCGAAGCTCACGCTGTTTGCAGCAGGCGACGATCAGCCCGCAAAGGAACTGGTGCTTGCGATGGGGCGCGACATCGGGTTCGACGCCGTAGATGCCGGGCCGCTCCAAAATGCGCGGTGGCTTGAAACGTTGGGATACCTTAACATCCAACTCGGTTACATGCTCAAGATGGGGACGAAGATCGGTTTTAAACTCGTTCACTAAAAGTAACGCTCACAATTTCAATGAATATGCGCGTCGCGAAAGCAGAAACTTCAGTATTGCTGATTGTCCGCTTTTGCGGCGCGCGCTAACAAAAACAGACCATGAATAAATTCATAGGGTGTGCATCTTTTGTATCAATGTTACTCATTTTCGGGATGAATACGATGACGGCAGCAGCCAGTTTTAGCCCGCAAGCAGGATTGTACTACGTCAAAGAAAGTCATGGCGTCACGTTTCACATCTATACGACTCCGCTTGAGGAAGGGGCGTCGGCCAGCGTGGTTATTGAAACGCCCCACGCCTTAATTCTTCAAGATGTCCAGGAGGCCAAACCCTATAACGACGAATTGAAGGCATTAATCGCGTCGTTGAGCAAACCAGTCGAGAGGATTTACCTTTCTCATGATCATGACCACCATTGGATCGGGCTGGAAGCGTTCGCAGGCGTTCCAGTGTATGCCAGTGCAGCCACGATTAAAACGATACAAGAACAGGGTGAAACTTTGCTGGCTGAAGCCAAAAAGCAGTTTGGGGAAGAGATGATTCCCTATACAAAAGTGATCGTGCCCGATCATGAGCTTCCCGCTGGCGAGGAAACGATTGACGGCGTGCGTTTCGCCTATTCCACGCCGTTTGCGGAGCTTACCGGAGCGGTCACGTTTACCGAATTTCCTGATCAGCAGGTCGTGATCATGCATCATTTAGCGTACAATGGCGTGCAACTGCCTGTGCCGCCCATCGAGCCTCGCATCGAGGCATTGAAACAGCTACAGAATAGCAACAAATATAGCTATATCATCTGCGGTCATGGCATTCCGTCGGAAGCCTCCGCCTATTTTGACGCTACTCTGGGTTATTATGCGAAACTTGGGGAAATCGTCAACGCGTCGCCCGATGTCGCGACAGCTAAAGAAAAACTGCTTCAGGCATATCCGAATTGGGGCGGAGCCTTTTTCCTCGACATGATGCTGCCCGCGTACTATCAGAAGTAAAGTACATTGAACAGCGCCCATCAATTAAATCTCGCGATGGAGCGATGGAGGTCATTGTCAAAGTGGCCTCCATCTCACAAATCGTTTGGGAATGAAGAATTAAAGGCCGTAATCGTGGAAATAAATCCGCATGACCTGCCCTCCTAATTGATATAATGAACCTCAAAGAGTTGTCATCTCTCACGCTTCGATTTCGTTCAGCGTGACCGCTCGCAGCGAGCGCGTCGAACCACGCTTTCCCCAATTTTCGCGTCACGCGAGTTCGTCAAAAACATTACGGGAACAAATCCGCAGCGCCTTCCGTCTTGCTTGATAGTTGCCGGAATTGACGGCAAACTGATTCTCAAAAAATTCCCGTTGAGGTTTCAAAACGACAATTATTTGGAACGCAGACGAGGCTGAGGCGTTGGAATGGCGACGTTTCAGCCTCGCCTGCAAACGCGCAGGTGACTATGATGAGCATGACGCATTTTCTCGCTGACAGCGCAGCGACATTGCTGCTGACCGTTGCGATGGCCGCGACAGCGTATGGACAACCAGCAGAACCGAAAGACCCCGGCAGTCCGCCTCCGGGCGGCAGAACCCCTTACGTGCTGAGCGGCGCATATACGGTGGACGGCGGAAGCCCGCAAACCGAGACGGATAAAAATTACACGTCGAGCAGCGACGATGTTTCCGCCGTGTACGTGACGAACGGCGGCAAGCTGACGTTGAAAAACCCAACGATTCGCACGAGCGGCAACACCTCGTCGCAGGAAAACAGCAGTTTTTACGGCCTCAATGCCGCCGTGCTAGCGACCAAAGGGAGTGCGCTCATTATCGAAGGCGGGACGGTTACGACGAGCGGCACGGGCGCGAACGGCGCGATTTCGACGGATGCCGGGTCGTCAATCACCTTGTCGGATGTCACGATTACGGCGAGCAACGAGGGCGGCCATGGTGTCATGGCGACGCAAGGCGGCTCAATCACGCTTATCAACGTGGACATGACGACATCAGGCTCGCATTCCGCGCCAATTGCGACGGATCGCGGCAGTGGCACGATTACCGTCACGGGCGGCACAGTGCTTTCTTCCGGTGAGGGGTCGCCGGGCATTTATTCCACCGGCATCATTACGGCGACAGACCTGACCTCAACGGCCAGCGGCTCGGAAGCGGTCGTCATAGAGGGCAAAAACACCGTGAAGCTGACGAATTCCGCGCTGAAAGGCGAAAAATTGTGCGGCGTCATGATGTATCAGAGTTTTTCCGGCGACGCGGAAGTTGGCGTGGCGACGTATACGATGAGCGGCGGCGCGTTGACGGCGGCAGTCGGCCCCCTGTTTTACGTGACGAATACGAACGCAGTCGTCACACTGACCGGCGTGAACGCGACAGCCGTTTCTGGCACGCTGATTAAAGTCAGCGACGGCAGATGGGGCAAAGAGGGCGCGAATGGCGGCAATTTGACCTTTACCGCCGAGAAGCAAACGCTGACCGGCGACATCGAGGTGAACAACATCAGCGCGATTGCGCTCACCTTGCGGAACGGCTCGTCGCTGACTGGGGCGATCAATGCGGCGAATACGGCGGGTTCCGCCTCGCTGACGCTGGATTCGTCGAGCGTGTGGAACGTGACGGCAGATTCTTATCTGGCTTGCCTGAATAATTCGGGCGGCACGATTCACAGCAACGGTCACGTCGTTTCGCATGACAGCGCCGCATGTCACTGATTCGACACACCTTTCTTGTGAGGCGGCGCGAATAACTTGTTCGCGCCGCCATTATTTTTTCTTTCCTCGCTTTTCAAGCAACTCCCCCTTTATTTTTGTTGACAAAACGCAAACGTTATTTAAAATCAAAGCGGTAGCACGATTGATATTTATTGAAACGGGCAGCGCATTTCTCATTTGAGCGCGGCGCGTCATCTCGACGAGTGAGTTCAATGAAAATCAATCTGAAGGAAGGTCTTCACAAAACGAAAAATAAATTATGCGGACAATCAAGGTGGGATGTGGGCTGGCTGGACGAGTGTTTCATGCGCCGATTCTGGCGAATTTCGTTTGACAAGAGTAGTCGAGCGGCACGCGGCGCGCTCAAAATCCATCTATCCCGAAATGGAGGCGGTAACGGATACATCTACAGGGGATTGAGCTTGTCGTCATTGCCGCGCCAAGCGCCGCGCATTATGACCTTGCGCGAACAGCGATTGGGGCGGGAAAGCATGTCGTCGTTGAGAAAAGAAGCGTGAAATTTGAGCGTTAAAAGATGAGGTCGAATTTAAAAAATGCTCGGCGTTCCAGAGTGGCTGGCGCGTTGGGTTACTTCGAAAGGGAGAACATGATGTTTCGGACATTTCTTAGACTGAACATGATGATGGCGTGTTGGGTATTTTTGTCGCAAATCGCCGCCGCGCAGCCGAATAAAATTGGTTTTTTGTTGAAATCTATGCAGCGAGAACGCTATAAGACCGACCGGGCGCTTTTCTTGGCGCGAGTTAGCGCGTTAGGCGCGGACGTCGTGTTTGATTCCAGCGAGAATGATGAACAGTTGCAGGCGCAACAATTCGAAAAAATGTTGACGGAGGGGTGTCAGGTGATCGTCATGCAGCCTGTCAACACGGCGACGGCGGGCGCGCTCGTGCAAAAGGCGCACGAGAAAGGCGTGAAAGTGGTGGGCTATGATTCTATGTTACAAAATGGCCCGTTAGACGTGATGGTGATGCAGGATAGCTGGGCGGTTGGCGCGCTGCAAGGGGCGGAATTGGTGAAGTGGCTGCAAGCGACAAAAGGGAAGGTTGAAGGAAACGTCGCGCTCATTATGGGGCAGCCCGGCAATGCGAACGCCGCCGCGATGAGCGAAGGCGTATTGAAAACGATTCAGGAGAACCCCGGCTTGAAGTTAGTGGCGCAGCGCGAACATGTCGGCTGGTCGCCGGAGTTGTCTCAGAAAACGGCGGAAGAACTGCTCGCGCAAGATCCGCCGATTGACGCCTTCGTCTGCAATAACAGCAGCCTTGCCAGCGGCGTCATTGCCGCATTGGAAAGCAAAAACCTTGCGGACAGCGCGAAAATTTTTGTCGCGGGCGCGGACGCGGATTTGAAAAACGTGCAATATGTCGCG
The DNA here is from genome assembly GCA_964498135.1 of uncultured Candidatus Moduliflexus sp. Classification (GTDB taxonomy): domain Bacteria; phylum Moduliflexota; class Moduliflexia; order Moduliflexales; family Moduliflexaceae; genus Moduliflexus. The sequence goes on along the minus strand of CAZCGG010000058.1, from coordinate 7,131 downwards.
CAAGGAAAACAGACGGTTGAAATTTTTAAGAAGATTCAGCCGCTCGCCTATAAAGCCGCTGAAATCGCGGTTGCTCTCGCCGAAAATCCGACCGCCGCGCCGGCGGATATTGCGCAGCGCGCTGCCGATGAACAAGGACGATTCGCCATGCTCAATAACGGCGCGATGGATGTCCCGACACTCATTACGCAGATCGTAGTTGTGACGAAAGAGACGATTGATCAAACGGTGATTGCTGATAACGGCGCGGCCGCTGGCGAAAAATTCTTTACGCGGGAGCAAGTGTACGGCAAGAGCGAATAAGCCTCGTACGGTGTGTGGCGGCGTTTTGAACGGTGAATGCCGCCAGAATTCGGCGCGGTCGCCGTTTCGATAGATTGCGTCACAACGGCACGGAAAGCCCAGTTTTTTGAAGATACTGAGATTTTTTTGGGGGACACCTGAACGGTTTTTTAATGCCGTTCAGGTTTTTTTCTGCGTGACGCATTTTAGGTGAAATATTTCTTACTGATTTATGACGCCGAATTTTTATTGACAAAACATCGGCGTTTTTTAAGACTATTTTATTAGCCAATTATGAATTGTTGCTCGTGAAAAACGCATTTTCTCAACCTGAATTTTTTTTGAAAATATCATGAGGAGATGTTCGAATGGACGAAGATTTGGAACTGATGGAGCGCATCCAGCACGAAGAAGACACGTTGCTATTCGAAAAATTCACTAATGACACCGCATGGGAATTGGGCGTCAACATGGTAGAAATGGCGCGAGCCGAAGAAAAGAAAATCACAATTGATATTTGCAGGAACGGGCAGCAGCTTTTTCATTACGCCATGCCGGGAACGGCTCTTGATAACGACGAATGGATTAAACGAAAAAATAACGTCGTCAACAGATTTTCGCACAGTTCCTTCTACATGGGGCTGTATTTTAAAACCAAAGGCACTACCATCGAAAAAAAATCCCTCATCCCTGAAACGGAATACGCGCCGCACGGCGGGGCGTTTCCGCTAATCATTTCACGCGTCGGCGTCGTAGGAACAATCACCGTATCAGGCTTGCCGCAGAAAGAAGATCATGATTTTGTCGTCAGCGCGCTGAAAGCATTCCTGCGCATTTCGGAAGAATAACTATGCGAACGATCAACGTTGGTTTGGTAGGCTTTGGACTCGCCGGCAGAGCGTTCCATGCGCCGATTCTTACGAGCGTCGAAGGGTTTGCGCTGACGAAAGTGGTGGAGCGGCATGCCGCGCAGTCAAAAGCCATCTATCCTGACGTGGACGTGGTGACGGACGCCGCCGATCTCCTGAAAGATCCGGCGATTGAGCTTCTCGTCATCGCCGTGCCGAACGCCGCGCATTATGACCTTGCGCGCCAAGCGATTGACGCGGGGAAGCATGTGGTGGTTGAGAAGCCGTTTACCGTTACGTCGCGCGAGGCGTATGATCTTGCCAAACGCGCTGAGGAACGCGGCGTCGCGCTGTCGGTGTACCACAATCGGCGATTTGACGCGGATTTCTTGACAATTCAACAGTTGCATACCGCCGGGCGATTTGGGCGCATCATCAATTATGAAGCCCGCTTTGACCGGTTCAGGCCAATCGTCAAGCTTGAGGCGTGGCGAGAAGACGACGCGCCGGGAACGGGCATGTTGTATGATCTCGGCTCGCATCTGATTGATCAAGCGTTGGTGTTATTCGGCGCGCCGGAGTACGTGACCGGATTTCTTGCGAAAGAACGCGAGGCCGCCAAAACAGTGGATGCGTTTGAAGTCGCCCTTGAATATGCCGGAACGCGCGCCGTGCTGCGCGCCGGAATGATGGCGCGAGATCATGCGCTGAGATATACCATCAACGGGACGAACGGGAGTTTCGTCAAATGCGGGCTGGACGTGCAGGAAGAAAAGCTCAAGCAGGGAAAATTCCCGAACGATGACGCCAACTGGGGCGTTGAGCCGGAAGACATCTGGGGGCGATTCCTGCGCGAAGAAGGCGACTCGTTGGTGTCGGAGCGCATCGCGTCGGTTGAAGGAGATTACCGGCGATATTATCAGGATATGTATCAGGCGATTACGGAGCGGCGAATGCCCTATGTCTCGGCGAAAGACGGCGCGGCAGTCATCAAGGTGATTGAGCTTGCCATGCAAAGCAGCCGCGAAAGGAAAAGCCTGAAATATGAATATAATTGAGAATTGTGAACAGCGAGAAACATGCGGCGGCGGAAGCCGTCTGCAAAGGAGGTGGTAGGGGGAGGAGGCAAACGCAGCATCTCAACAGTCGCGTGTCAATGCGTTGAACTCAAGCGCGTTCAACGTCAGCGTATCAGATGATCAACTCTCATGAAGGAGAAGACGTATGTTCCAGAAACTTTTCAAACTGAGTGCGTTGGCAGTATGTGGGGTGTTTGCAATCTCGTTGGCGACCGGCCATGCCGTCGCGCAGGACAAAGTCAAAGTCGGCTTCTTGCTGAAAACCATGCAGGAAGAACGGTATCAGCGCGATAAAGCGGATTTCACCGCCAAAGCCGAATCTATGGGCGCAGAAGTGGTGTTTGATTCCGCGAATAACGACGAACAGACCCAATTAGCCAAGTTTGAAAACATGCTGGCGCAAGGGTGCAAAGTCATCGTATTGCAGCCCGTGAACACCGGCACTGCCGGAAACATGGTGAAAAACGCGAACGCCGAAGGCGTGAAAGTTGTCGGCTATGACTCCATGATCGTCAACGGGCCGCTCGATGTGATGGTCATGCAGGATAGCTGGGCTGTCGGCAAACTGCAAGGCGAAGCCATGTTGGCATGGCTCAACGCAACGAAAGGCAAAGTTGAAGGCAAAGTCGCCTTGATTAAAGGCCAGCCCGGCGATTCGAACGCCGACGCGATGAGCAGCGGCGCCTTGGAAATCATCAAAGCCAACGCCGGATTGGAATTGGTCGTGGAGCAATCCCATGAAGGATGGTCGCCGGACAAAGCGATGGCAACCGCCGAAAATGCGCTGACCAAATTTGAAAACAAGGTTGATGCGTTCATCTGCAATAATAGCGGCATGGCGCGCGGCGTCATTGCGGCATTGGAAGCGCAGGGCTTGGCGGACACGACGAAAGTGTTCGTGGCCGGGTCGGATGCCGATCTCGTCAATATTCAGTATGTGGCGCAAGGCAAACAGACGGTGGAAATCTGGAAGAAGATCAAACCGTTTGCTGAAAAAGCTGCCGAAGTCGCCGTCACGCTGGCTCAGAACCCTGATAAAGCCACGACGGATCTCATCAAAGCCGACAAAATGATCAATAACGGCGCAGTGGAAGTGCCGACCATTGTGACTGAAGTTGTGCCGGTCACGAAAGAAAATCTGGATGCCACGATTATTGCTGAAGGCTTCTACACGAAAGAGCAGGTCTATGGGAAATAAGCCCTGCATACGCGGTTGACGCAAGACCGCGCATTACCGCGCAGGCTTGCCGGATTCGGCAAGCCTGCGTTCTTATCAACGCCTTGTTTCATAAGGAAGGTGGATTCGATGGGAGACGTTGTATTGGAAATGCGGAATATCGTCAAAGACTTTCCGGGCGTGCGCGCATTGAACAGCGTAAATTTCGAGGCGCGCGCCGGTGAAGTGCTGGCGCTGGTCGGAGAAAATGGCGCGGGAAAGTCCACGTTGATGAAAGTCCTGAGCGGCGTGTGGCCGTATCCAACCTACCAGGGCGATATTTACATCAAAGGCCAGTTGAAGCAGTTTCGCAATACCAAAGATGCCGAAGCCTCCGGCGTGGCAATTATTTATCAGGAACTCAACTTGATTCCTGATTTGACGGTGGCGGAAAACATCTTTCTGGATCGCCAGTTCACCGGATTTGGCGGGGTGATCAATTGGAGCAAACTGTATGTGGAGGCGCAAAAGCTGCTGGATGAACTGAACATCACCGATTTCAAGCCGACGGATAAAGTCAAGGAATTGACGGTCGGCAAGCAGCAAATGGTTGAAATTGCCAAAGCCCTTTCCAAAAAAGCCAATATTCTGGTCTTCGATGAGCCAACCTCCGCCCTCACGGATAAAGAAGTCGCCGCCTTGTTCAAAATTATTCGGCAACTCAAAGAGCAAGGCGTCAGCATGTCGTATATCTCCCACAAAATGGAAGAGTTGCAGCAGATTGCCGACCGCGTGATCGTCCTGCGCGACGGGAAAACTATCGGAGAAGTCACGCCGATTTCGGAAATGACGCTGGATCAAATCATCAGCCGGATGGTTGGCCGCGACATCAAAGACATGTTCCCGAAAAAGGAATTCAAGCGCGGCGAAAAAGTCCTCGAAGTCCGCAATTTCGAAGTTGATCATCCCGCGCTGCCCGGCGAAAAGAAAGTCAAAAATGCGTCGTTCTGCGCGTATAAAGGCGAAATTCTCGGACTGTCAGGCTTGATGGGCGCGGGCCGCACCGAGCTTGTCAGCGCGATTTTTGGCGCGATGGCGGATCAATCGCGGGGCGAAGTCTATTTAGAAGGGCAGCAGGTCAACATTCGCTCGCCGCAAGACGCGATTCGCTACGGCTTGGGCTTAGTGACGGAAGATCGGAAGCGCATCGGTTTGGTGTTAGGGCAAAGCGTGCTGCAAAACATGACGATCAGTTCCTTAGAGTCGATCTGCAATCAATGGGGCATTATTAACGCCTCGAAAGAGCGGAATTTGGCGCAGGAATACGTTAAGCAATTAGCCGTGAAAACGCCGGGGCTGGATGTGATGATTGATAACCTGAGCGGCGGCAATCAGCAAAAAGTGATTATCGCCAAATGGCTCAATACTAAGCCGCGCGTGTTGATTTTAGATGAGCCGACGCGCGGAATTGACGTTGGGGCGAAAGTCGAAATTTATAACCTGTTGAATAAACTCGTCGAAGACGGCGTCACTGTGATTATTATTTCATCCGAACTTCCTGAAGTCATGGGCATGAGCGACCGAATTTTAGTCATGTGCGAAGGGGAAATTGTCGCCGAATTGAACCGCGAGCAAGCCACGAAAGAATTGATTATGGAATATGCGACGGGCAGTTTCCGAACCCGGCAGGAGGCCACAGTGTAATGCGCCGCGCGGCGTTGCTTCATAAGCCGCGCGCGGCGTGTTTTACAGGAGGAAGCGCACTATGAAAAATGAACAACAGACTCTGCAGCGTCCCGAAAATCCGACAAGCGCGATTGTATTGAAAGTGCTGAAAGATAACGCGACCTTGATTGCCTTAGTCGTTTTGGCGATTGTGTTCGGCATCTTGAATCCGTCCAGCTTTTTCACGCCGAGGAATCTGACTAACTTGGCAAACCAAACCACCATCAGCGGCATTATTGCCGTCGGCATGACCGGCGCGATTCTGCTCGGCGGCATTGACCTGTCGGTCGGCTCGATTGTCGGTTTGTCGTCGGTGGTCGTGACCTTGATGATGAAAGGCGGCGTGAACGTCTGGCTCGCCTGCGTCTTGACGATTATTCTGTGCGGCGCGGCGCTTGGCGCGTGGAACGGCTTCTGGATCGCCCATTATAAAATTCCCCCGTTCATCATCACGCTCGGCATGATGACGATTGCGCGCGGCTTGGCGTTGGCGTTGGCAAAAGGAAGTTCCGTTCCCGTCGTGGACCCGACGCAAATGTTCGCGCAAATCGGCGGCAGTTTCATTCCGAAAAGCGTCTCCGGCATGATTGTGCTGATTGCGATTGGCTACTTTTTATACAGCACGTACCGCGACATTCAGCAGCGGCGGCAATATGGCATTGACGTCAAACAACAAGACGTGATCACCAATTTGGCGGTCGGCATCATCGGCATGGGCTTAATGCTCTATGTCTTCACGAGTTATCGCGGCATCCCGATGCCCGTCGCCTTTTTCGTCATCATCGCCTTTGTCGGCACGTTCGTGTTAACCAATACGAAATTCGGGCGGCGGTTGTATGCGTTAGGCGGCAACGAAGAAGCGGCGCGGCTCTCCGGCATTGACGTGTTCAAGAGCAAATTGTTCGTGTTCATGATCGTGTCCGTGCTGTCCTCATTTGCGGGCATTCTGCTGACATCGCGCTTGAACGGCGGCTCGCCCAATTTAGGGACAGGCTTTGAATTAGACGCTATCGCGGCGGTCGTCATCGGCGGAACAAGCTTGAATGGCGGCTCTGGCACGATTACCGGCACGGTCGTCGGCGCGCTGATTATCGGCGTCTTGAATAACGGCATGAGCTTGCTGGGCGTGCAAGATTTCTATCAATTCATGATCAAAGGCTTCCTGATCATGTTTGCCGTGTGGTTTGATACCGTCAGCAAAAAGAAAAAAGCGTAACGCTCCGCATCGCATGGATACGCGACGCGAAGGGCGGCTCTGCGAGTTCGCCCTTCGCCCTGCGAATACGCGCATGAGCGCGCGTCGCCGGGTTATTCGAAACATCACTTCTATAAAGGAGTCGTAACGCAAACGGCCGTTTGCGCATGCAGCGCTTGAACGTCCCGTCAATTCGGAGATCCATCAAACGCGCCGTTTGATTTACCTCAGAAAACAGTATGAAACGAACCGTATGGAGGAGTTTAACGCAACTGTTTGTCTGCGCGGCCTGTTGCGTCTTGTGTGGAGAGGCGGCAACGGCGCAGCCGATCAAAATCGGCTTTTTGCTGAAAACCATGCAGGAAGAGCGGTATGTCACGGATCAGGCGATTTTCCTTGCGCGAGCCGAAGCGTTAGGCGCGGAAGTCATGTTTGAATCCAGTGGCAACGATGAGCTTTCACAGGTGCAGCAGTTCGAAAAAATGCTGGAAGAAGGATGTCAGGTCATCGTTCTGCAACCGGTCAACACGGAAACGGCGGGCGGATTGGTGGAAAAGGCGCACGCCAAAGGCATCAAAGTGGTTGGGTATGATTCCATGCTGCAAAATGGCCAGTTAGACGTGATGGTCATGCAGGACAGTTGGGCGGTCGGCAAACTGCAAGGCGCGGAGATGGTGAAATGGTTTCAGGCGACAAAAGGGAAGGTTGAAGGGAATGTCGTCCTGATTATGGGGCAGCCCGGCGACGCGAATGCCGCCGCGATGAGCGAAGGCGTGTTGCAAACGATTCACGACAATCCCGGCCTGAAACTGGTCGAGCAACGGGAACACATCGGCTGGTCGCCGG
>CAZCGG010000057.1:15860-20970 GCA_964498135.1 uncultured Candidatus Moduliflexus sp. | reverse complement strand
ATTGCAACGGCAATGGCAAAATTTTTGCCTCAAAAAAAATCCCCAATAATAATGGATCCCACTTGTGGCGGGTGAAGATCATAGAAAATAAATTCTTGAACGTGTTGTTTTGCTCTTGACAGAAGGACGTTATGAAATCATCTTAGGAATATTCAACATGCTATTTATCAGATGTTTGTTCTCTCAAGAGCGCGCGCCCTAAGAAAATGGGGAGCATCCCTATTTCCTCAAGGAAGCTCGGTCACAACGATGCGCTATAGTGATTTTACATTAGAAGACCTGAAACCAAAACTCGGGTTGTAATTTATTCAGGATTATCAGTTGTTTCCTTGTCCCCTGACCACCCGATTTCAGAAGGATTACAGCAATATTTGACGATCTATAAACCGTAATTATGGGGATTTTAATGAAAATGTGTCTTAGAGCCTGATCGTATCGTGAGAAAGCTGATGCCGAACGAGCCGGTTACAACAGACGATGAGGGGCAGGCGGAAGTTGGCCGTCGAAAAATTCACGGTTTGGCTGCTCTCGCCCCTCTCGGCTGCTGAAGCGAGGCGTTATGTCAATTATTGTTGATGGGTACAATTATATCGGGCGGTCGCAGGAATTGACCTTGCAGGACGAGTTTGCGCGGGAGAAATTGATTTACCTGTTCGGGCAGTATTGCGCCCGCGCCAAAAAGACGCTGACCTTGATTTTCGATGGTAGCTACGGCGGCGCGGAACAGGTTGACCGCAAGCGGCAATACGGGCGCGTGACGGTCATTTACACGTCGCCGATTTATACCGCCGACCATGCGATTAAAAAGCTTGTCAGCGAGCAAGAGCCGCGCCACCGCAAATCCATGCTGATTGTGTCGTCCGATGCGGAGGTGTTTGAATTTGCGCATTCTCATGGGGCGGACGCGGCGAAAGCGGAAGAGTTCGAGCAGCAGCTTCTCGCCGCGCTGACGCAGCCGCCGCAGGTGGATCGGGTCAATATTTACGTGACGGACGAAGAAGTGCTGGAATGGCTGAAACTGTTCGGACCTGAGCCTGCGGAGCAGAAAAAACCGGCGCGAAAATCGCGCGAGCTGCCGGCGGAGGCGCGGATGAACGGCAAGCAGGACACGCGGACGCAGCCGCCTCAAACTCATCAAAAACCGCGCGGGAAAGAGCGCGGTCTGCCGGTGTCCGATGATGATGACGATGAGCGCCGCGACCACGTCCGGCTCTCCACGAAAGAGGTTGATGAATGGATGAAGATCTTCGGCGGCGGAGATGATTGAATGTCGAGGGATGTCCTTAAGCGCTCAGGCATCATTTAAAACGAGACGGCTTCAAGGTCGTCGTGACTGCTCGGCGCTTGCGGCGCGTCGCTGAGCGAAATTTTGGTTTTGAATTGATGCGATTGCGTGGGCGAAATGCCTTCGCTCGTTCGCAAAATTTCCTGCGCCGTTGTTTGCCCGTCCAGCATTTTGGCAATCGCCATTTCGCGGAGGGCTTTGACGCCGCTCCGCGCGGCCGCATGTTGAATGGCGGAAATGCTTTCGCTGCGATGAATTAATTCCCGCAATTCATCGGTGATTTCCAACACTTCAAAAACCCCGGTCTGCCCTAAATAGCCTGTTCCGCGACATTTTATGCACCCCTTGCCGGATTGCAGATTCAGCGCGTCGCGCTCCGCTGGGCGCAGATTCAACGCCGTCGCTTCTTGTTCCGAAAGGCGGCACGGCTGGCCGCAATGCCGACAAATGCGCCGCACCAATTGCTGCGCCACGACCGCAATCACCGTTGATTCGACTAAAAACGGCTCGATGCCCATGCGCACTAAGCGCACGAGCGCGGAGGCCGCGTCATGCGTATGAATCGTGCTGATGACCAAATGGCCTAATAAGGCCGCTTGAATGGCGTTTTCCGCCGTTTGCTTGTCGCGGATTTCGCCAATCATAATCACGTCGGGCGACTGGCGGACGAGATGGCGCACCGCTTGTTCGAACGTGAAACCGATGCTCGGCTGAAGCGCGACTTGATTGAACCGGTCATAGGGCAATTCCACCGGGTCTTCGAGCGTGGTGATATTGATGCCGCGCTCGGCTAACAAATCGAGCGTGGAATACAGCGTCGTCGTTTTGCCGCTGCCGGTCGGCCCGGCAATCAGCAGAATGCCGTTGGAGTGCGAGAGCAGAGCTTGATATTGCGCGGTTTGTTCCTCAGAAAATCCAAGCGTATCAACATGGCGCAGCAGCAAAATCGGATCAAGGACGCGAATCATCACTTTTTCGCCGAACGTCATCGGCATTGTTGAAACGCGCAGCGTCATGTCGCGGCCATGAAAATTGAAATGCGTCCGCCCGTCCTGCGCCTTGCGTTTCTCGGAAATATTCATGCCGCCTAACGCCTTGAATCGCTGCGTCATGCCGCTCTGAATTTCAAGCGGAATGCGTTTGACATCGTACATCATGCCATCAATCCGAAAGCGAATCTGGCAATGAAATTGGCGCGGCTCAAGGTGAATTTCGCTCGCGCGCTGCTCGCAGGCATATTGCAGCATCAAATTGACGGCGGTGACGATGTTGGCGTCGTTGGTTTCGTCGGCGTTCACAGAGGTCATGACCGGCGCGGCAGCGGGCGCGTCGCTTTTGGCTAAATCAGCCTTCGCCGCGTTGACGGACGTCTGAAAATTTTCTAATTGTTTCTGCGCCGATTTTTCGGCTTCCTGCGCTTTGTAACACTCATGAATCGCATGAATAATCTCGCTTTTGAGGCTGACAACCGGGCGAATCTGCATCTTCGTGACGTTGCGCAGCGTGTCGAGAACTTCGACATCGAGCGGATTGACCACCGCGACGAAGAGCATGTTTTTCGAAATAGAGATCGGGAACACGAGATGCTTTTTGGCAAACGGCGCGGAAATTTTCGAGGTCAGTTTGCACGAATCTATTTTCGTCAAATCAATCCGCAGAAACGGCAATTTCCAATACGTTGCAAGCGCGCGCATAATGATTTCTTCGGACAGCACCGTTTTCTGGTCTGCCGCGCTGACAATTTTCATGGCGTTCAGCACGTCAACCGCCGTCACGATGACGCTTTCGCCGCCGGTTTCCTGTTTCAAGCGCATGCGCTGCGCGGATTCCTGCTGAAGGATAGACTGCGTTTGCTGCTCATTCAAGAGCTTCTGCTGTTGCAGCACGCTGCACACGAAAGACAGGTTTAATGAAGTCATATTGAATAATCTATTGAAATGCGCCTGATTTACAAGGGTTCAAACGTTTTGGAAAGGGTTTCCCCTAAGCTCAAAATAATTTTTTTTGATTTCGCGCCAAGGCGCAAAGGCTTGTATAGCAATCCTAAATGATTTGTCATCTGTCACTCTTCGACTTCGCTCAGAGTGACCGGTCATGGTGAGCGAAGTCGAACCATGATCAATTTCGGCTTGCTATATTTCAACAATCTTGGCGTCTTTGCGCCTTGGCGCGAAAAATAAAAAAATTATTTTTAATCACGTAATTATTTAGAGGAGGCGGGCGGAAAATGGTTGAATTTGGCAAAACGCGGAAATTATGGGAACATCGGAGAAAGGGGCGGGCGCGGCTGCCAATCACGTTCGAAATAAAAAAAGAGACGCAAACGACATGTTCGCGTCTCTTGGTGAGATGTCAGGCGGGCTACTTACGCATTTTGCGTTTCATCACAACCCCAACGATTAAGCCGAGGCCGAGCAGCGCAAACGTTCCCGGCTCTGGCACGGCATACGGCGGATTCACCGTCGGTTTTGCCGGATTGGTCGGATCGTCAGGCGTTGGCGTATCAATCAGAATCGAGCTATTTCCGAATGAAATAATCGCGTATCCATCCTGCCCAGAAGCATTCTGCACATGCACTAACACCGAATACGTTCCCTTTTGGCGGTCAGTCGGAATCGTGTATTCATACGTCCACGTGTTATTCGCGCCCGCGCCAGATTCCGTAATATCAACCGCTTCCGAAGAGGGGACTTTATACGGATCTTCCAACAAATCCAAGCTTAATTCCACTTTCTTCACCTGCTGACCGGCGGCAACTTGCAGGGTAAAGCGAACGGTCTCGCCCGGCTTTATTGTCGCGGTTGAGGCGGCAGCTTTCGTGATAACGACCGGATAGGTTTTGCAGGCATAGCCTTTTTTGACTAACGACGTGCCATGCACCAACCGATCCGATAACCGGTTCAAATAGACTTCCAAATTATCATAGCCATATTCATACGGTTCTCTGAAAGAGGTATTTTTCCCATTGTGATCTTTCACCAACGGATTCAGCCCGTTGCAGAGTTCCCATTCGTCCGGCATGCCGTCATCATCAGAATCCAAAGGCGGCGTCGGAGGCGTTGTCCAATCGAACAACAGCGCGTCATTTGCTGAGCCAACATCCAACGGTTTCGGGTCAATCTCGCCGCGTTCCACCCAACTCAGCAAGCGGCGGTCCATCGGATCGCGCGGGAACGCGCCGACGCTTTCTAACATGTAATCCACCAATTCATCCGTTGGCGTATAGGTAATGGCCGGGAATGGGATTCGCTGCGTCAGCAATGTTCCCGGAACTTCCATTGTCGTGGGCATTTCGCCGCGTTCGACAATCTGCTCGTCCGCATAATCGGGATAACGGTTGATCTTATTGCCCGACATGTAGATTCGATTCTTTTCTTGCGGCGTGCCAAACGTAAACGTTCCCCAATCAGATGTCGGCAGCGTATGGTAATAATTATTCACTAAATTGGCTTCATACCAGAAATCCGCCAGGCTGCCATCGCTGTGCCATGTTGAATCAAAATACGTTGCCCACTGCGGATCCCACAGGACGTTATTGGAGAATTCAATATTCATGTGGTTATTCGTCGAAAATCCGTCATCCGTCGCTTTGTCATCGTTGCAGTCGAATTGAGGAAGTCTTGATGCAAGGCGATTCAACATGTTATGATGCAGCGAGATGTTATCGAGCGGCTCTTTCAGCGTCCCAAATTTGACAAGAATGCCGCCGCGATCAGAGTGATCGCCGATTGTTTCAGAAAATAATGTATTTTGAACCGTAAAATCTTTATTGAAGGATATTTGCATCACTTCATCTGACGCGCGGCTGAATGAGCCATGATCAAT
>CAZCGG010000057.1:6521-15760 GCA_964498135.1 uncultured Candidatus Moduliflexus sp. | reverse complement strand
TTCCCAGCGCAGCAGCGTTTCGATGATGGCTTGCTTTTCAATCTCGTTCAACGCGCCTTTTTTGGCGGAAACTTTGGTGGGCGTTTTTGATGGAAGCCGCAAATCTTGCGCGGTAATCGTTGATGATTGTGAAAAAATCATGGCGCGTTCAAGGATATTCTCCAATTCGCGGACATTGCCGGGAAACGCATAATTTTGCAGCGCGCGGACGGCTTCCGGCTCAATTGATTCAACCGTTTTGCCGATTTTGGCGTGAAATTTTTTGAGAAAATGCCCGACCAGCAGGGGAATGTCTTCTTTCCGGTCTCTGAGGGGCGGAAGCGGGATTTGAATAATATTCAAGCGATAAAAGAGATCTTCCCGAAATCGCCCGTCGCGCACCATTTTTTCGAGCGGCTTATTCGTCGCCGCGACGATGCGGACATCAATCGGCACGGTTTCCGTGCTTCCTACCGGATGCACTTCCCGCTCTTGCAGGACGCGCAGGAGTTTCACTTGCAGATGCAAGGGCAGATCGCCGATTTCATCTAAAAAAAGCGTCCCGGACGAGGCGCGCTCAAACAAGCCGATTTTTCGGGCTGCCGCGCCGGTGAACGCCCCTTTTTCATAGCCGAACAACTCGCTTTCCAGCAGCGTTTCGGGCAGCCCGGCGATATTGAGCGCGACGAACGGATTTTGCGCGCGAGGCGAGTGCCGGTGAATCATGCGGGCGACGACTTCCTTGCCCGTGCCGCTTTCCCCGATAATCAGGACGGTTGAGGCGGTCGGCGCAATATGCCCAACCAGCGTTTTCACGTCGAGCATGACCCGGCTGTCCCCGATGAATGTCTGCTCGTCCGTGATGTGCGTCATAGCGGATTCAATATCCGTCTGCGCCGCGTTTTCCTCATGCACCTTGCGCATGACACGCAGCAGCGCCTCAAGATCAAACGGCTTGACGAAATAATCTTTCGCGCCCTGTTTCATGGCTTCGACGGCGTCGCCGATTTCGCCGCAGCCAGACATCATCAGCACCGGAATCGCCGGTTTGAACTCGCGCACCCATTTGAGCAAGCCGAGTCCGTTCAAGCCCGGCATCGTCAAATCCGTAATCAGCAGGTCAACGCGCTCCGTTTCAAGGACACGCTGCGCGGCCAGCCCGTTTTCCGCCGTAAACAGCCGAATATCTTTTTCAAATTTGAGAAAACGGGCAATTTTGTCCCGAATCTCTTTTTCATCATCCACGATGAGTACGTTCATGAGTTCCTCGCAAAAAATGCCATGAACACTTGACAGAACTGCGCGGATTTGTCAGGTTTCACGCGCTCGAATGAACCTGCGCAGGCTGGGAAGAGATGTCAAGAGAATTGCATGAAATCAACGCCGCCGCCCGAAATAAATTTCTCAATAATCGCAAGAAAAGAGGTTGACAAGAGAGGCCGCCTGTTCTTCGCATGATGAGGTTATTTAACGTTCATTACGTTTGAGGTGTAGGATTATGCGATGTCTCATCATCAATGCCACCCCGATTGCCCCGTTTGAAGAGCAGTTAGCCCGCATCGGCCACGAGGCCGCATTTTGCCAGAGCGTCGCCGCATGCCTTGAGATAATGCGGCAAGGCGCGTCGCCGTGTGTCTTCCTCAATCTTGACCGGTGCGCCTCGAATTATCGAGAAGCGCTGCAACACATTTCCGATCTGCGCGAGCGGCAGGAACAAGCGTTGGTGTGCGGCTTCACGACGCTGCCGCCTGTTGTTGCGCAGATTGAAACGCTGATTTCCGCCGAACTGCTTGACGATGTCGTCGCGCTGCCCGCGCCGGATCATCTGCTGCGCCTGCGCCTGGCGGCGATTGAGCGCCATGCCGCGCGTTATGCGCGCCTGCATGAAGAATTCTCCCGTGTGACCGATACGCACGAGCAGCGCACTCGGACGGAACAAGCCTTGCGCGAGCGCATGGAAGACGCGCTGAAAAAGGGCTGGGATTATTTGGAGCAGTTAAACAATTCGCTGGGAGACGCTATTTTTACGGTCAATCTGCCGGAGCAGCAGATTGATTACGTCAATCACGCCGTCGAAAATATTTTTGGCTACACGGCGGACGAATGCATCGGCAGGCATACGCGGCGATTATTCCGCAACCGGCGGCATTATCACGAATTTGTCGAAAAATTGCGGCAGGCGTTTCAGGCCAACACGCCGATTTTGCGCACGGAACACCAATTGAAGCGCAAGCAGGGCGGCACGTTTACCGCCGAAATCACGGCCACGTTTCTGCGCGAAGGCGAGGCGCTTGCCCGAATCATCACGATTGTCCGTGACATCACCGACCGGAAACAGATGGAACTCGCGCTGGAGCAGGAACGCGCCTCGCTGGAGCGCAAAGTCGCGGAGCGCACCGCCGAACTCAGGCGCAACAACGATGAATTGCAAGCGTCGTTGGCGCGGGAGCGCGAACTCAACGCCCTGAAAACGCGCTTCCTTTCCATCGCATCGCACGAATTTCGCACGCCGCTTTCCAGCATTCAATTTTCGGCGAATCTGCTGAAACGCTGGAGCCGCGCGAACGTCTCCCCAGAGCTTGCCGCCGAACTGCACGAAGAGGTTGAGAGCATCGAAAAGGCCGTCGTCAGCATGACCGCGAGTTTGAATGAAGTGCTGGCGATTTCAAAAGCGGAAATGGGACAGTTCCGTTTTTCGCCGAAAGAAATTGACGTGGCGGAGTTATGCCAAAAGATTGTCGAGCGGTTTCACGATATGTCCGCCGAAACGCATCGCGTCGAGTTTTTCAGCGAAAACGGGCGCGTTCCGGCGCGTGTTGACCCCAAATTGATGGAAAATATTCTCTCGAATTTATTATCGAACGCGGTCAAATATTCGCCGCAAGGCGGCGCCGTCGCGTGCCGTTTAGCGGCGCAGGAGCGGCAAATTATCCTTTCCGTCTCGGATCAGGGCATCGGCATTTCGCCGGAAGACCAGCGCCGCCTGTTTACCCCGTTTTATCGCGGCGAAAACGCAGGGCAGATTCAGGGAACGGGGTTGGGCTTATCTATCGTCAAACAATTTGTCGAATTACATGGAGGGACAATCAGCGTTCAAAGCGGTCAGCTCGGCACGACCTTCACCGTGACGCTGCCCGAGCAGCACGACGAACGCTGACGCATGATGCGATTTATCGGAGAAATCAGCGCGCTTTCCGCCGCGACGATCTGGGCGGCCACGTCCATGCTTATTACCTACGTCGCCGCGAAAATCGGCTCGCTGTACGCGAATATCGGGCGCATGAGCCTGTCGCTGATCTTTTTTATCGGCGTGATTCTGATCTTTCGCCTGCCAATCGAGCTTTCCGCGCGGCAATGGCTCTTTCTCGCCTTGAGCGCGCTCATCGGCATCGTCTTTGGCGATACGTTTTTATTCAAAGCGTTTCAGCAGATCGGCGCGCGCCTGAGCATGTTGATTATGGCGTCCGCCCCGGCGATTGCCGCGCTGCTCGCGTATGTTTTCCTGCGCGAAACGCTCACAGCGACCGGCATGCTCGGCATGCTCGTCACGATGATTGGCATCGCGTTCGTCGTGTTAGAGCGCTCAGACGCCCGCAGCGCGGCCTCGCCCGTGACGCTTTCCGGCCTGATCTACGCCTTTTTCGGCGCGTTAGGGCAGGGCGGCGGCGTGGTCTGCGCCAAAATTGCTTTTTCCGAAGGCGAAATCAACGGCTTTGTCGCGGCGTTCATCCGGCTTGGCATTTCGACGCTCTGCATGCTGCCGATCATCTTCTTGCGCCGTCAGCAGCCTAACCCGCTGCCGGTGCTGCGAGAAAACAAGATGGCGGCGGCCGCGCTGGTCTGCTCGGCGTTTTTTGGCGCGTTTCTCGGCATCACGCTGAGCCTGTTCGCCGTCAAATATGCCGCCGCGGGCGTCGCCTCGATTTTGATGGCGACATCGCCCGTGCTGATGCTGCCGATGGTGAAATTGGCGTATCACGAACAGTTATCATGGACAGCGATTTCCGGCGCGATGATCGCTGTCGGCGGCGTCGCCCTTTTGTTTCTTTGATGACGCCGCGCCATTGAGAAAAAAGTTGACACGATTCACAAGAACGCCGCAAAGATGATCGAAATGAAGGGAAGGGGGCTTTCTCTGACTGCGGCTGCCTGTTGAGACGATTTTTGAAGAAACGCTCCCCGTCAACTCGGAGCGTAACAGGACTTACGCAGACGATTCGACAAATCGACCGCGCATTCCCCTCTTGGGAGGGGAATGATTTGCGCGATGCGTAAGTCCTGCGTAAAAAAGGATTCATCATGCACTCAATGAAAAAATATGGAAGTTTCGCCTGTTTGATGCTTGCCCTTATCGGGATCACATCGTTATGGGTGTATCCTCGGCGCGGGTTGAATGCGGTATTTTATTCCAATCCTGACTGGAAAGGCGCTCCCGCCATTTCGCAAAGGGTCACGCAAATTGATTTTGCGCCAATCGCTCAGCAGGCCGATTTTCCCAAACGATATTTCAGCGCGGCGTGGGCGGGCTGGATTCGCATTGACCGCGCGGGCGACTATGGGTTTGCCACGAAATCCGATGATGGGTCTTCTCTGTTTATTGATCAGGAAAAGATCGTTGAAAACGGAGGAATTCATGGCGCGCGCAAAGTCTCGGCCACGCGATTTCTGACGCGGGGACTCCATGCAATCAAGATTCTCTATCTGCAAGGAGCGGGGGTGTATGAACTTGACGTATCGTGGACGCCGCCGGGAAGCGCTGAGACGGCGTTGCCGCGCGACGCGCTGTATGTCCAGCCGTTTCCCGTGAGGGGAATCGGATTTTTGACGCGGCATCGTCTGTTCGGCGTTCTGCTCTGCTGTCTGCTCCTCTTGACAATCTTGGTAAAAAGAGGACTGGAAAAACGAGGCGGAAATATCACGGAATTATTGAAAGAATATGCCTGCAACGCCGCCGTCTCGCTGCTGACCATCGCATTTTGCCTGCTGATGATCGAAGGAGGTATGCGATTTATTTTCTGGCTGCGCCAGGATACGCGCACGTTGCGCGATCTTACTCAGGCGCAGTCGCAAGACGCGGCTTCCACAATTTATCGAGGATTAGGCGATATTATTCAACCGAGTTCTGAGCCGGGCATTATTTACGAATTACGGCCGCATCTGAAAGGCACATTTTTAGGCGCGTCTTTAGAAACCAATGCGCAAGGATTGCGAGATAGCGACTATCCCTATCGCAAACCGGACAACACCGTTCGCATCGTGGGATTAGGGGATTCGTCAATCTTCGGCTGGGGCGTTGACATGACTGAAACATCGCTCCATCTGCTGGAGCAGCGTTTGAATCAGCAGGCATCGGGAAAACGATATGAAGTCATTAATTTTGCCGTGCCGGGCTATAATACCGCGATTGAAACGGAAGTCTTTCTTAAAAAATGCCTGAAATATGATCCCGATCTTGTGATTCTCCACTTTAACACCAATGATTACGATATTCCCAATTTCATGAAGCGGCCTCAAAACTATGCGACGCTGAGAATGTCGTTTTTGTTTGATTTCATTTATACGCGCTACCAACAACGTCGAGGCAAACACGCTGAAGAAGCATTAGCGCCAATGGTGTTCGGCCCATTAGAAGAAACGGAACGGCTTGACGAATCCCCCGCGATTCCTGAAGAATATCGCTACATGGTGGGTAAGCGCGGATTCCTCGCCGCGATGGAGAAATTGCTGCTCGCCTTGGAAAAACGGCAGATTCCGTTGCTCGTCTTGATTATCAAGCCCGAAACCGGCACGGACACATTTCGAGGAAGGCAGCTTGCGCTGATTCGCCAATTAAGCCAAGAACGCAGTTTTGGGCTGTTAAATACTTATCCGCGTTACGCCGAATATCTCCGACAACATCCCGAACGTTCCAATGAGGATTTCTGGATATCTCGCACAGATACCCACCCCAGCGCGCTTGCGCATGAAATCGAAGCGCAGGCGTTCTATGAATTTCTCACGACGCACGCGGACTTTCTGCCCCTCTTGTAAAAGCGCGCTATTGATGGAGGAAAAAATGATGACACAATCGTTACCGCGACCAATTGCCCTCATCACGGGCGCAAGCCGGAAAATCGGCATCGGCGCGTCAATTGCCGCGACCTTAGCGCAAGCGGGCTGGGATATTGCGCTCACCTTTTGGCGTCCGTATGACGCGGACATGCCTTGGGGCAATCAGCCGAACGACGCCGAATCAATTCGGGAAAACATCATGCGCGGTGGCGCACGCGTGCTCGCCATCGAAGCGGATTTATCGCGGGCGGAGACGCCGACGCAGGTTTTTGATGCCGTCGAACGCGAAATGGGGGCGGTGACGGCGCTCATCATGTCACATTGCCACTCCGTTGACAGCAACATTTTAAACACCACCATCGAGAGCTTCGACACGCATTTTGCCGTGAACGCCAAAGCGACCTGGCTGCTCGTCCGAGAATTTGGCAGGCGATTTCATGGGCAATTCGGCAACGGCCGGATTCTCGCCATTACCAGCGACCACACCGCCGGAAACCTGCCCTACGGCGCGAGCAAAGGCGCATTGGATCGCATTGTCCTTGCGGCGGCGCAGGAATTCAATGCATTGGGCGTCACTGCCAATGTCATCAATCCCGGTGCGACGGACACGGGCTGGATGACGGACGAGCAGCTTGAGGCTGCGCGGCGCGGCAATCCTCTTGGGCGCGTCGGCATGCCGCAAGACTGCGCGAATCTCGTGGAATTTCTCTGCTCAAGCGAGGGCGGCTGGATCAACGCGCAGTTGTTGCATAGCAACGGCGGAATCCGATAGCAGCACATCATTTTTTTCGCGCCACGCCGCAAAGACGCCAAGCCTGCGGCCCCAAAATTCTTTGCGCCTTCGCGTCTTGGCGCGAGATATTTTAGCGGAATCCGGTAGCGGCAAACGGCCGCCGTCGCCGCAAACCATTTCTTGACAAATCCTCCCTGAAAAATTCTGATGCCGCCTGCTTCCGATTGGCGAGAATTTCCGCCAGCGCCGCCGGAAGCGCACACGTATTCGCGTTGCGCGGCTGCGTAACAAAAAGTTATGTTATCATGTTGCATGGAGGAGTGCATGAAAACACTGAATCTGTTCTTGACGTTAACGCTTGGTGTTTCCGCCTGTTTTCCCTGCGTCAGTTTCGGCGCAGGCTTTCAAATTCCCGAGCAGGGGGCGCGTTCAATCGCCATGGGCATGAGCGGAATCGGACTCGCGGAAGATCTGTCGGCGATGTACCATAATCCCGCCGGATTGACGCAGAGTAAAGGGACAAGATTTTCGCTGAACGTGGCCGGAATCGAGCCGACGGCGACTTATACGCGCACCGGCTTTGACGCGGAGGATAACGAACGCGATCTGATTCCCGTGCCGTTTTTCGCGGTGGCGAGCGATTTCGGCGGACGCCTGAAAAACGTGGTGGTCGGATTCGATGTCAATGCGCCGTTCGGTTTGCGGAATAAATATGACGCGAATGGCCCGCAACGCTATCTTGCGACGAATATTTCGTTAGTGACGGCGTATGCCGGGCCGTATGCCGCCTGGCAGATCGCGCCGCAGTTTTCGATTGGCGCGGGCGTCCAATATGTCTATGCAAAGGCGGAAATCGGGCAGAAAATCAATTACGGCGGCGCGCTTTACGCGCTGACGCTCGCTCTGAATCCGGCGGCGGCGAATCCGGCCTTGAATGAAAATCTCGCTTACGACGGCAATCTTGACATTAAAAATGCGACGGACGGCACATGGGCGGGCAATCTCGGCGCGCTTTGGACGCCGACAGATACGCTGAAATTCGGCCTGACATGGCGCAGCGGCGTTGATCTCGATCTCGAAGGGGACGCGGAACTGACGATTCCCGCCACCGTGACGCAGGCGTCCGGCGGCCTCATGCAATCGCTGACAACAACCGGCAAAACGACGGTTTCGCTGCCGCAGATCATCGGCGCGGGCGTGTCGTACAAACCGACGCCGCAAATCACGCTGACCGGCGATGTCAACTGGATTAATTGGAGCGTGTATAAAAATCTCGATTTCGATTTTGAGACGAACACGGCGTATCTGCCGGATAAAGAAAATCTGCGCGATTGGGAAGACACGTGGGCGTTCCGGCTCGGCGGCGAATATCTGCTGAAAGAGCGCATCGCCTTGCGGGCGGGCGTGTTGTTCGATCAATCGCCGATTCCGACGAAATCGCTCGGCCCAGAACTCCCAACCGGCGACCGCACCGGCGTGACGCTCGGCGCGGGCTATACGTGGGACAGAGTGACGCTTGACGTGGCGTATGCCCATTTGTTTATTGAAGAGCGCACGGTCAGCGCCACCATCCGCGACCCGGAGCCGTTCGGCAAATACGAATCCGCCGCCAATATTTTCGGCGCAAGCGTGACGGTTGCCTTCTAACCCCAACCTGTGGTTCTTCGCGGCGCATGAACCGACGACCGCCTTCCTATAAACCGCACGGGCAGCCCACCAGAGGCAAAACCGCCTGCAACCGGCTGCGCCGCGTTGACCTGTTTTTGCTGAAATATGACGCGGGGCTGCTGCGCCGCCGAAGCGGGCTGTTCGAGCGCGCCTGCTTCGTGGATCTCGGCTACGGCGCAACGCCCGTCACGACGCTGGAAAGCGCGGAACGCTTTCGGCGCGTCAATCCTGCGCTGCCGGTGTTAGGCGTGGAAATTGACCCGGAGCGCGTCGCCAACGGCCTCCCTTACGAAGATGACCTGACGCATTTCCGGCTCGGCGGATTCAACCTGCCGCTCCGCGCTTGGCCGGACAGCGAGCCGGAAACGGTGCGGCTGATTCGGGCGTTCAACGTGCTGCGGCAGTACGATGAAGCCGCCGTCAGCGACGCCTGCGCCGCGCTTGCCCGTTACACGCTGCCTGGCGGCTTGCTGATTGAAGGCACGTCCGATCCGTTTGGCCGCGTTTGGGTCGCCAATCTGCTGCGCAAGCCAGAGCAGCCTGAACAGGCGGCGACGTGGCATCAAGAAGCGTTAGTGTTCAGCACGAATTTTCGTCTCGGCTTCGATCCCGCCGAATTTCAGGCCGTGCTGCCGAAAAATTACATTCACCGCGTCGCGCCGGGCGAACGAATCTATCACTTTTTTCACGATTGGAAACGGGCGGCGCTTGAAACGTCCGCCATGCGCGTCTGGGGGCTGCGGCAGTGGTTCGTCGCGGCGGCGGAGCGGCTCGCCGGATTCGGCTATCGGCTGAATACGCGGCGCGC
>CAZCGG010000057.1:0-6421 GCA_964498135.1 uncultured Candidatus Moduliflexus sp. | reverse complement strand
TTTGACGCGCCAAACGCTGACGCCGATGGCGCGAATCCACCCCTTGCCGTAAAATTGACGCGGCGCGACCGCGTCCGGCAGGTCAAACGTCAACACGTTCATCTTCTTTCCATCGTTCAAGAACGCGACGGGCAGCCGGAGCGTCTGCTCCGTCGGCAAAATGGAATCGAGCGTGAGCTTGCCGAGCGAATGCTGATTCAGAAAGATTTCGACCTGCTGCCGGTGATACGCGCCGAGCCGCATTTCCAGCAGGAGTTCAGCGTCGGCGCGTTTTTCAAGGGCATCCATGTTGAAAAGCACGTGCGCCTGCCTCCCGCGCGACCATCGGAATTGCCCGTATTCGCTCGTTTCAAGCCAATACCATCCGGCGAAAATCGCGTTGCGGCCATTCGGCTGAATCTTTTCGCCCAACCGATACGACTCGACGGAATGTTGCTGCTCCCGAATGTCACGGGCGGCCAAGCATTCCGGGCTTGCCAGAAATTGCGGGCAGCGCCAATCGAACAGATGCGCGTCGCCCCAATCAAGCGTGGAGGGATTATACAGCCCTTGCGTGGTGTTGATGTACATGCCGACGCCCGCCAAAATGACGAACGCGGCGGCGGTGATGCGGCGGCCAAACGCCGAGGCCGCGCCGCGCTGCTGCCATGCCAAGAGCGTCAGCAGCAGACACGCCGGAAGCGCTTCCGTGAACAGCCGACCGCCGAAACATCCGCCGCCCCACCACATCGAATTTTTCGCAATCAACGCAAGATGCCCCGCAATCCACGCCGCCGCGAACCAAAAGAGCGGCTCGCGCCATAGCCGCCCGAATAGCCAGCCGCATGCGAAAAGCGTCACCAACAGATGCGGGCTGTACACCAACACGCCACGCGACGGGCTGACAAGATTGCCGCGCAGCGCCGTCCAGACATTCGCCGCCGCGCCGAGTTGCTGCGGCAGGTAATAGTCTGGGAGCAACTGCCGGTATTCATGCCAAGAAAACGCCGCCAGCGCCGCCATGACGAGCAGATAGACGGCGGCAATTTTCGCGCCGAACCGCCAGTCTTTGACGGCGCAATAGCCGACGGCGACGCCGATGACAATCAGCGCGGTCGGACGGCACAGGTAGGCACACGAAAAGCACAGCCCAGCCCAATAGCCGGAATAACGCCGCGCCGCGCCGCGAACATGGCGCAGCAGCAGCCACAGGCCGAGCAGCAAAAACAGCAGCTGCGCGTTGACATTCCAAAGCGCCGTTCCCAGCGTGCTGACAATTGAACTGCCGAACGCAAACGCGCCCGCCAGCCCGCAACTCACGCTGACCGGCGCGTAGAGGCGGCACAACAGATACAGCAGCGCGCATGCGCCGCTTGTGGTGAGCGCGGAGAGCAGATTTTGCAGTGCGGCGTCATGATCGCGGTTCGTCATGTCCCATCCGGCGCGATTCGCCGTCCAGACGAACGGCAGCGCGATTAACGGCGTTCCGAGCGGGTAATGATAATAGAGATGCCCGCTTTTTTCGCGCAGATGCCAGCCGTTGACGTAGCCGGGAAGCCGGTCGCGGTCAGCGTCCAATTTGATTGTGCCGCGCTGCAATATCGCCTGCGCCGTCACTAGATTGCCTAACGGGTCAAAGCCGGAATAATCTACGGGCGCGAAATACGCCAGCCAGAAGGCCGCGCCCGCCATGCCCGCAACAAGGAGAATTTCGTTGATTTTCAATTTCATACACACTTGGTTCACTAACTTACCTTACGCAGCATATTTTTGACCGCGAATTCCCCTCTTGGGAGGGGTGAGGGGGTGGGTTGCGGCGCGAAGACAGGGAAGTCGCCACCCACCCCCTTGCCCCTCCCAAGAGGGGAATTCGCTGAGACGTTGCGTAACATGAATCACTCAATACGGCGTTACGCCTCATTGCAGCGTCACGCTGATGAAAAACGGCTGCGCAAACCATTGCACCTGTTCGCTGACGAAATCGCATTCGATTTGATACGTTCCCGGCGTCGGCGGCGTGGGAATGAGCGCGGAAATCACGGCGTGTTCGCCGGGCGCGACATCATGCGGCAGCCGCGCCCGCGTCTCAAGATTCGGCGGCGCAACGATAGAAACCGCGTCGCGCCAAGCTTTCACGCCGAGCCGCACCTCGCCGACCGGCTGCGGGCGATCTTCAATTCGCGCCCGCCAAAGCGCACCGCCGCGATTTCTGACGATGACGCGCGCGGGCAGCGGCTCACCTGCCTTCCAAATTGGCGGAAGATCGACGTGAAGAATGTCGGCGCGAAACGGCTGCGCCGTCCGGCTGTCCGCAAACTCCCGCACGAGCGTCACCTGCTGCTCAAATGAGCGCGGCGCGAAACGTTCGTCCATCGTTTCAAATCGGACGCGATACGCGCCGATTCCGGCGGGCGTTTCCATTCTCAGCGGCGCGACGCTCCATTCCCCGTCAGCGCAGACCACCGGCAGCGAAACCGTTTGCGTTGTTGACAGCACGGCCTGCGCATCTTTCTCCCAAATCACGGCGATTTGCGCCCGATCTTGCGGCAGCGGCGAAAATGGCCTGCTGGTGGTCGGCATCAGTTCGATGCCGACGAGATAGACTTGTCCGGCCTGCGCGGTTGATGGAATCCGAAAATTCGTTTTCCAATAGGGCAAACTCGGCGGATGCGCTGACGGCGCGGTGAATTTCAAGACAAGATCGCCGCCGAATTGCTGCGCGATTTCAAGCCCGGCGGGCAGCGGTTTTGGAAGCGGAACGGGCAATTTGTCGGCATGCACAAGCGCGGCCTCAACGCCGAGACTTTGCAGCAGCGCGAGCGTTCGCGGCGCGGGAAAGAGCCGCATTTCCTCGAACACTGATGCGATTCCGTCGGGAATGAACGCGCTGCGGCCATTGACAAGGCGTTTCCAGTGAAACGTCGAATAATAGAGCGACTCGAATTGATCTTTCGGCGCGCTCACCGGCAATTCAATCAGGCGCATGTCGGCGGACTGCTGACTGATCCAGCGATATACCGGCGGAATCTGGTCGAATCGCCCGGCATACGGCGTCACGCCATGCGGCGCAGACCAATATTCGAGCAGAATCCCCGCCGCCAACAGCAGGCGCAAGCCGGTCAAAATGCCTCGATTTTTCACGCGCGATTCGAGGCGGGCGATGGCGAACGCGGCGAGCATGGCGACGCAGAACGCGGCGATGATGCCGAATCGCGCCGGAACACGCATGGATTTGAAGCCGGGCAAGTAGTCGTATAAATAGCGATACGGCAGGGGGATTGCGTGATAAAAGAGCGTGAGCGTCGGGCCGAACGACAAGATCACCGATACGCCCAACAGCAGCCAAAACGCCTTCAATATGGGCGATTCCTGCATTTCTGCGGGCGTTCGTTTCAACAAGAGCGGCAGCGTTGACGCCGCCAACAGCATCGGCAGGATGCCAATGAAGAGGATTTGCTCGCGCGGATACGGCGACGCGGCGGCGCGAAAGCGAACGGTCGCGCTGCCGTACAGCCGATTTTGTTCCGGCGCGGCCAGATAATTGGGGAGTGTCGCCGACAACGCGCGAATTTCCGCCGCCGTCCGCGTAAATCCCATTTCACGATTCGCGCGAAGATATGGAATCGTCAGGGGAAATAACGCGCCCGCGACGAGGCATCCGCCGAGAACAAATGGCAGCGCGTCTTTTCTGAATACCGCCGTCAGCAGGGCGCGTTCCCATTTCCAACACCACGCCGCAAGCGCCGCGCCGTACAGCGCGAGCGTCAGCGTTGTCATGAACAGGTAATTGAACGAAGTCACGACTTGCAGCGCGAAGCTGCCCCAACTGAGCAGAATCAGGCGCGTCAGGCCGTCCCGCGAAACCGCTCGCGCCTGAATATAGCGCGAAAGCGCGAGAAAACAGAGCGGCAGCCAATAAACGCTCAATAAATTCAGGTGGTCGAGATGCGCGAAGCGATACGGCAGAAAGCCGAAAATCAGCCCGGCCGCGAACGCGGCGTAGCGGTTGCGGCACAGCGCGTCGGCAAGCAGAAACATGCTGTACGCCGACAGCGCGAAGGAGAGCAGAAACAGCGCGTTGAAGGTCAGTAGGGGGCTGCGGCCGAGCATCTGAACCGGCAGCCCCAACAAGCTGAGGCCGAACAGGTGGTCGTGATACGCGAACGTGTTGAGATAGGGATAAAAAATGTTCGCGTCGAAATAGCGGGAGAGCGAGGTCGTCAGTTTGTGGATGTTCCACTGAATCACCCAGACCTGCAAGAGCGGATCGCCGGATTGCGCCGCCAGCAGGCCGTCTGCGAGGTGAAGCGGCAGCGGCCAGGTCAACGCCGCCGTAATGGCCGCGTAGGCCGCGATGACGCAAAGATGTTTCCGCAGAGCGTTCATCAGGCCGACGCGCGTTTGAGGTCAAGAATGCGGGCGCAGAACGCCAAATACGCTTCTGCGGCGCGCTCGACGGAATGTTCGGCCTCGACGTAGGCTTTGGCTTCTTTTCCGAGCGTCTCCCGATAGGCGCGATCCTGATACAGATGCCGGAACGCCTGCGTGATCTGCTCCTCTTCCGTCTCGTTCAGGGGAATTTTGACGCAGGTGGTCGTCGGAAAATCGAGGCATTCGCACATGTCGGAAATCAGCACCGGCTTGGCAAACGCCATGATTTTCAGGATGTTCGCGGACGTGGCGCGGACGGTCGGATGGCGCAGGTTGACGCAGACATCGGAGAGCGCGATATAGTCGAAAAAGGCGTCGTAGGGCGTGAAGCCGGTGATGATGACTTGCTGCTCGAGGCCGAGTTCGCGGATCAGTTTCCGCATGTCGAAACCGGGCAATTCTTCCGGCTCGACAAGATGCCCGACTAAGAGGCAGAGCGCGTCCGGCGCGTCTTTGGCAAAGGCGGCAAACGCGCTCAACAATTCGGGAATGCGCTTGCCGGGGCTGACGTAGCCATACGCGCCGATGACGAATTTGTCCTGCGGAATCTGATATTTCTCGCGCAGCCGTTCCTTCGAATATTGCGCCAAATCCGGCGGCACGATGCCCATGTTGATCCATTCCACGCGGTACGACGGATCGTATTGCCGCATTTTGTTTTTGACGTAGCTGCTATGCACGATTGCGCCCAAACTCGGCGCGACGACGCGCTGATACAGGGGGAGTTGGTAGAAAATGAACTCGTGAATGCGCCCCCACGCGAAATTCTGCGCAATCACTTCCCCGAATTTCCCGTAATAACGGCGCATCATCTCTTTGTATTCGTCATGGCGGTAGCCGAGAATAAACCGCTCGACAAGATAATGCTGCAACGCCACGTCATGCACGGTCACGATGCCCGGATATTGCTGAATCAGGTCATCCATGTAGGCGTGATATTTCGTGTTGTTTCCCATCTGATACAGATAGAGATCGTAATGCTGGCGGCGCTGGGGAAATTCTTTATGCGAAAATATGGGAAAATGATTGACAATCGCCGGATTGGTGGCCGGAACGCCGTCTTCGGTAAACAGGTCTATTTCCGCCCCTTTTGCGAGAAATGGGAGCAGGTCTTCGCTATAATCGGAGATGCCCGAACGCTGCGGCGTGAGCGGAGAGAAAAATGCGAGTTTCATGCGAATATTCGAAATCACGGCCAGACACGCCCAAACGTCTCTGACCGTTTCTTTTATGAGCCGACGATTTGCACTTCTTGCGATGCGTCTGCGCGTTGACTGATGGGGTTCATGCCGGGGCATTTGGCGCAGGTTTCCCGATACGCGCCGGTCGTCAATTCTTCCCGCAGCCGCCGGTATTTCGCGCCGAACCAGATTGCCGAAAAACGCTGCGACGAAAATTCGCCCATGCTGGTATCTTCATACCAATAGCAGCACGGGTGCGTCGTGCCGTCGGGACGAATCAGCAGTTCGCGCCAAGGCCAATAGCATTCTAAGCGGGCGGACGGCGCGACGGGACGGGCTTCGGTTTGGCCGCGCGGCGGAAAATTCGACGGCGCGTCAAACGCCATGCCAAGCGTCTGCGCGGTGTCTCGCGCGTTGTTTAAAAATTCATTCGCCAATTCCGGCTCATGCGTCAGGCTTTCTTCCGCCGTCTGCAATTCTTGGTACGGCACGAGATGCGAAGCGGTCACTTTGGCGACGCCGAGTTCTTTCGCCAGCCGGAGAATGTCCGGCAATTCTCGAATATTCGAGCGCATCAACACGACGCCGAAATGAATGTCCGGCGTGGTTACGCCAAGCTCAGCTTTCGTCTTTTGCAGCAAGCGAATATGCTCAAGCACGGTCTCGAAAACCGCGCCGCGCCGGATCGACTCGAATGTCGCGGCGGTCGCACCGTCGAACGAGACGGTCATCACGTTGACGCCCGCTCGGACGATGCGCGGAATATTCTGCGCATTCAATAACATGCCGTTCGTGAAAAAGGCGATATGCGGAATTTGGTATTTGCCCGC
>CAZCGG010000056.1:0-21037 GCA_964498135.1 uncultured Candidatus Moduliflexus sp. | reverse complement strand
CGTTCAAACCCAGTGTCAGCCCTGAAAGGGATTGAAACCCGACACTTACGCGGCGTTATCGCCTGCTTACGCGTTCAAACCCAGTGTCAGCCCTGAAAGGGATTGAAACAACGTCCGGGCACTTCTGCATGAGTTGCTGTGCAGCCAGTTCAAACCCAGTGTCAGCCCTGAAAGGGATTGAAACAGAAAAGTTGATGAGAATCCACTTCCAGCGCTGTACAGTTCAAACCCAGTGTCAGCCCTGAAAGGGATTGAAACACAGCGACGCCCTTGTTCAATCTTTGTCCCCACGATCTGTTCAAACCCAGTGTCAGCCCTGAAAGGGATTGAAACACTTCTCATACCTTCTTCTCCTTCTTATGGAAAGCGGTTCAAACCCAGTGTCAGCCCTGAAAGGGATTGAAACATGCTACGTGCAATGATTCCCACCCAAAAGGCAGTGGGTTCAAACCCAGTGTCAGCCCTGAAAGGGATTGAAACTTGTGGTTATAGCCACGCACAGCAAGGACTTTATTGGTTCAAACCCAGTGTCAGCCCTGAAAGGGATTGAAACTTCGCGTGCACGTTCAGACCCATCTCGAGGACATCCCGTTCAAACCCAGTGTCAGCCCTGAAAGGGATTGAAACCGGTAGTGTTTTCTTCTGCAGCGGCCATTATTGTCGTGTTCAAACCCAGTGTCAGCCCTGAAAGGGATTGAAACCAAGACGACCAGCGCAACGACCACCACAATCCCGATGAGTTCAAACCCAGTGTCAGCCCTGAAAGGGATTGAAACTCTCCACCCATCTTAAACAGTCCCCACTCGCGTCCCATGTTCAAACCCAGTGTCAGCCCTGAAAGGGATTGAAACAGCACGATGGCTGCCAGTAAAAAATTTTTCTTCACTTGTTCAAACCCAGTGTCAGCCCTGAAAGGGATTGAAACTTTTGTATGTGAACTCTTCGAGATTCATTAGTTTACAAGTTCAAACCCAGTGTCAGCCCTGAAAGGGATTGAAACTTTTTGCTAGTGAAAATGACCGTCCCTTTTTCCCGAAGTTCAAACCCAGTGTCAGCCCTGAAAGGGATTGAAACTCCACCGTCACCCGTGAGGGTGAGGTAGTCGCAGTTTTCGGTTCAAACCCAGTGTCAGCCCTGAAAGGGATTGAAACTCATCAACAATACGGTCGACTCCAGCAAACACCAAACGTTCAAACCCAGTGTCAGCCCTGAAAGGGATTGAAACTTTCATACTGTTATCCTCCTTCTTCCATGCTTTTCTCGTTCAAACCCAGTGTCAGCCCTGAAAGGGATTGAAACTCCGCCTTTTCCTGTGTAAAGCAAGTGAATGCAATGGTTCAAACCCAGTGTCAGCCCTGAAAGGGATTGAAACAACATACCCCGACTGGTTGCACAGTCGGAAGTAGGCCAGTTCAAACCCAGTGTCAGCCCTGAAAGGGATTGAAACAATTTTTGACTTTTGTCAAACCAGTTTTTGCAAATTGTAAGTTCAAACCCAGTGTCAGCCCTGAAAGGGATTGAAACAAAAGTAATCAATCGGGAAGTCCTGCAGGACGTAAGTAGTTCAAACCCAGTGTCAGCCCTGAAAGGGATTGAAACATCGAGGGCATGAACGTGGTTGACCTGATTATGATGTTCAAACCCAGTGTCAGCCCTGAAAGGGATTGAAACATATATTGTTGCCCCTTGGCCGTAACCTCGGGGAAAGTTCAAACCCAGTGTCAGCCCTGAAAGGGATTGAAACGTGGAGCGTGGTATTGAAAATGCTTAAAAATCCTGAGTTCAAACCCAGTGTCAGCCCTGAAAGGGATTGAAACACTACAGGACTGACAAACCACGCAATGGTGATCATCGTTCAAACCCAGTGTCAGCCCTGAAAGGGATTGAAACACCATTTGTAAGAGTTTCCTCCGTCGTTCTCCCATGAGGTTCAAACCCAGTGTCAGCCCTGAAAGGGATTGAAACAAAAATTGGAAAACGACCGATCAGGGTGTTTCTTCGACGTTCAAACCCAGTGTCAGCCCTGAAAGGGATTGAAACGCCGACGGGCGGGAGAAGATAAGGCGCTTTCTCCCGCCCGTCGGCGTTTCAACCCTTTCAGGGGGTTACGAAGAAGACGGCGTTCCTCCTCGCCCCCATTCTCCCATGTCAATCACACTTCAACCCGGTAGCCCCGCCCCTACGCGGCGGAAATGTTCGCCAATGTCCCGCCGCGTAGGGGCGGGGCTACCGTTTCTCGAAGACGCGTGACGTTTCCCTGCCTAAAAAAAACGACAACGAATGAAAGAAGGGAACGAATTGGCGGCAGAAGGCGGCTCGAATTCGTTCTTTTCTTTCATTCGTTGTCGTTTTTGATGGACGGGCTTGCCGCGTGACGTTATTGAGGCGTTGCGCTGAGGCTCGCCGTCATTAAACCCCTTGCAAAAGTCCATTCCGTTCGCCCTGAGCCTGTCGAAGGGCGCGCTTGACCGGTGTTTCTCCCTGAAAATACGCCCTTCGACAAGCTCAGGGCGAACGGGGGGCGAGGAAAGAATGACTTAGGCAAGAGGTAGGTCTATTCTAACGCGGCCTCAATCGCATCCGCGACCGACACCGCGCCGACGATGGCGATGGAGAAATCCGACGTCAGGCGTTTGCGCGTATGTTCCGGCAGGATGCAGCGCGTGAAGCCGAGTTTTTCCGCTTCGCGGATACGCTGCTCCGCATACGGCACGGTGCGGATTTCGCCCGCCAATCCGACTTCGCCGAACATCACCGTCTGGTGATCGAGCGGCAGATTTTTAAAGCTGGACGTCATGGCGAGGCAGAGGCTCAAATCCACCGCAGGCTCGTCAATCTTGACGCCGCCGACCACGTTGATGAAGACATCCTGCGCCTGCATGTACAGCCCCACGATTTTTTCCAGCACCGCAATCAGCAGCGAAATCCGGTTCGCGTCCACGCCTTTGGTCATGCGGCGCGACGTGCCGAGATTTGTCGGCGTGACGAGGGCTTGCAATTCAATCAAAATCGGGCGGCTGCCTTCGATGCTGCACGTCACCGCGGATCCGGCCACCTGCCCTTCCGGGCGTTCCGACAGAAAGAGCGCGGACGGGTTCGGCACTTCTTCCAGCCCGTGCGTTTTCATCTCGAACACGCCGATTTCATTGGTCGAGCCGAAGCGATTTTTCACGGAGCGCAGAATGCGGTAAATGTGCTGGCGTTCGCCCTCGAAATACAGAACGGTATCCACGATATGCTCCAGAACTTTCGGCCCGGCAATCGCGCCCGCTTTCGTGACGTGGCCGACGATAAAGGTGGACACGTTCGTGCGCTTCGAAAACAGCATCAACTGCGCCGACACTTCGCGCACTTGGCTGACGCTTCCCTGCGACGAACTGAGCGTCGTCGTGTACATGGTCTGAATCGAGTCAATAATCAGGACGTTCGGATTGAGGTCTTCGACATGTTTGAGGATGTATTCGAGGCAGGTTTCCGTCAAAATGTAGAGATTGGGATGCGAAACATGCAGCCGCTCGCCGCGCAGCCGCGTCTGCCGCGCCGATTCTTCGCCGGAGACGTACAAGACCTTCCATCCGGCGAGACTCAAGCCGCCCGCCATTTGCAGCAGCAGCGTGGATTTTCCGATGCCGGGATCGCCGCCGATTAAGACGACCGATCCCGGCACGATGCCGCCGCCGAGGACGCGATCCATTTCGTGAATGCATGACGAAAAGCGAAAATCCTGCCCCGATTCAATGGCCGTGATCGGCGTCGGCACGCTCTGCGAGCCGGTTTTCAGCTTTTCGACGGCTGTGGCGGACGCGCTGACCTCTTGTTCTTCGACGAGACTGTTCCATTCGCCGCATTCAGGACAGCGCCCCATCCATTTCGGGCTTTGCGCGCCGCAATTCTGGCATGCGTAAATCGTCCGGCCTTTTGCCATGCCTCACGCTCCTGCGTCTGTTTATTCAAATTCATCCCAGACTCCTTCAGGAAAATACCCCCGAGCCAAGTCCGCGTTGACAGAAGATTCGCATGATGTTAGCGTGGATGACGCCAGAATTGTCAATAAAATCAACATCCAGAGAACAAATTGTTTGGTCATCTTCGGGGCAATGGATATTCCATGGCGATACCATTGCAGGTCTTCGGGAATCCGGCTTCCCGCGCATGTTTGCAGATTCGTTCTTTAGACGGCGCGTTTCCAAAAGGGAGTAATGAAAAGTTGCAAAAAATCATGTGCGGGCAGATTTTGAGAGAAAACCGCTATTTGGTTGACAATTTCGGAGAGATGAAAAAGATTATACTGAAAGGGCGCAGCAGGGGTGCGAACGCGAACGGCGCGACGAAAATTCGCCGTGTCAAGCCGTTGTTTTCTCGCCGGCCGGTTTAACTTTTCGGCGTCGGCGCGTTCTCATCTTATGCAGGACTTACGCAAAACCTCATCCCAAAAGAGGGAGGACGCGAATTTCCCCCTCTCCTTCGGAGAAGGGCCGGGGTGAGGTGCTTAAAAAGTTGATCGAGCCTGCGAGACGCACTCAGCAGCGAAAAGCATTGACGACACCGCCTTATCGAACGGTTATTCGGCATGGGAATTCATCAACAAAACATTTTTAATAGTTTCATTGTTATCGTCAGTCGCAATCATACGCTTGCCAAAATCCTGAAAGAGCAATGCAGCCTGTACGGATTTAATAACGTGGCCTTGCTGTCGGATTGGTTCAGCTTAGTGGATCGGCTGGCGCAGAACATTCCCGACATTCTGGTCTCCGATGTGCTGCCCGACCCGGACAGCCGCCCGCTTCAACGCGCGCTGGCGACGCATGCGCCGGATGAAACCGTGCCGGTCATTTTGTATGGCATCCGATACGATGACGCCGAAGGCGGGCTGCCGAAAGGGCTTCGGCTGGCCGCCGCGCTGCATGGCCGCGACGATCAGCAGCGGCTGCTGGAAGTGCTTCACGCCGAACTCGACGCGATGCGGCATCAGCCTGTCGTCACGCGCCGCCATATTCTTGCTGCCACGCCCGACCCCGCGCTCGGCGAGGCGATTCAAGACGCGCTGCAAACCGCCGATCAGCCGGTCAGCGTCGTCGTCAACGGCCACGCCGTCATGACGCACATTCAGCAGACGCCGCCCGCGCTCGTCCTGCTGGAAACCGATCTCCCCGGTTTTACCGGCGCGGCGCTGCTTGCGTGGATTCAGGACAGTTTCCCGGACATCGTTGTCATTATGATCGGCGCATCGCAAAGCCCGCAGGCGATCCACCGGCTGTTGACCGCCGGGGCCGCCGATTACATCGTTAAGCCGTTCAACGCGGCGGATTTGCCGGAGATTTGCCGGAAAGCGTTTGCCAAACCGCGCGGCAAAACGGAAGAACCAGCGCCTCTTCTCGTGCTGACCGAACAGGATCGGGCGGAGGAAGAATTCCGCCTGCTGAAAGAATCGGAAGAGACGCTGCGCACGTTAGTGAACGCCTCCGGCGATATTATTTTTCGGATTACGCCGCAAGGCTTGATCAATTTCGCCACGCCCGCCGTGGAGCAGCAATTGGGCTACACGCCGGAGGACATCGAGCAGGAACGCATCAATGTCTCCAAATTCGTGCATCCGCAAGACTTGATTCGCGTGATGGCCGGGATTCGTCAGGTGATTCGCGGCACGTCCATTCAGGGCTTGGAATGCCGCCTGATGCATCAGGATAAAACCCGCTTTCGCTGGTATTCGATTAACTGTTATCCCATGTACAACACGCAGAAAGCGTTTGTCGGCGTGGGCGGAATTGCGCGGGAAATCGGCTCGATTAAGCAGTTTGAAGAGGAAATTCGGCAGCAGAATGAACGGCTGGCCGCCCTAAACGAAATCGCGGGCATCGTCAGCCATTCGCTGAACCCCGACGACACGTTGAGCGGCGTGATTGACAAGGTGATGGACATCATGCGGTTTCAGGCCGGAAGCATTTTTCTGCTTGACCGCGAGACGAAAAGCGCGACGCTGAAAAGCTGCCGCTCAGCGCATGAAGCGCGGCCGCGCCTCGAAGACGCGCTGCAACACGCCTGCGCGGTCTGTGATGACGTGAAAATGCAAGTCATCAACACCGGACAGCCAGTGTTTGTGAAAGACATTCAGCGGCATGGCGCGTTGGCGCAAAGCGAGCTTGCGGAGATGGGATTTCACGGGCTAATCAGCCTGCCGCTCACGTCAAAAGACGTGATGTTCGGCCTCATGGTGCTGCTGACGGACGAGTTCCGGCAATTCAGCCGTGACGACCTGCAATTTCTGCTTGCCATTGGGCAGCAGGTCGGCATGTCGCTGGAAAACATCAATCTCTATCAGGAAGAATTGCAGGCCAAAGAGCGGCTGGAGGAATTGAACAAACTCAAGGATGATTTCGTGGCGATAGTGTCGCACGATTTGCGGTCGCCGCTGACGGCGATTCTCGGCTCGACGGAGATTCTGCTGAGCGATGAATATTTCGAAAAGCCGCTTGACGCCGAGCAGCGCGAGCTTGTTGAAAATATTCGGACGATGGGGGAGCATCAACTTCATTTAGTCAACGATTTGCTCGATCTCGCCAAAATCGAATCTGGCAAAATCGAACTGATGCCGACGGTTGCCGACATCAGCCGCGTCGCGGATCAGTGCATTCAAACGCTGCACGTGCTGGCCGACAATAAAAATATCCAGTTAGCGCAGGAAATTGACGATCTGCTGCCCAAAATCAGAATGGACGTGCCGAAAGTGATGCAGGTCATCAACAACATGCTCAGCAACGCCATTAAATTCACCGAGCCGGGCGGCCGCGTCACGCTGCGCGCGCAGAAAGAGCATCATCACCTGAAAGTCGAAGTGATTGATACCGGCGAAGGGATTCCGCCCGAAGAACTGCAACGCTTGTTCAAGAAATTTCAACAGGTCAAATCAACCGGAACGCGGGGGGAACGCGGCACGGGCTTGGGCTTATCCATCTGCAAAAATTTGATTGAACTGCATCACGGGAAAATTTGGGCGGAAAGTCAGGTGGGAAAAGGCAGCACGTTTGCGTTCACGTTGCCCATCACCGAACATGTGATTTTGATTATTGACGATTCGATTTTCGTCGCCAAATCGCTGGAAACGATGCTGGCCGAGCATTTAGACGACATCACGGTCAAACATGCGCTGAACGGCGACGAAGGGCTGCGCATGGTTGAAGAAGACGCGCCGGTCGTGATTATTTTGGATTATATGATGCCGCAGGAGAACGGGATTCAGGTCTATCAAAGACTTCGCAAATCTTGCGGCAGCAAAGTTCCGCCCACCATTTTTCTGACGGCGTCGCAGGATTTGGAGGTCAGGCGTCAGATTTTTGAGCTTGGCGCGGCAGATTATTTGCAGAAACCGGTGGACGTGAATGACCTGCTGCCGCGCATCAGCCGCTTTTTATAAACAACACCAACCCCAACGCGCGCGCGTTTGTTTCCGTCTTAGAGCATTATTCAGCAGCATTGAATAGCCGACAGGAGTGCCAAATCTTCAAGGGATAAGCTCTTAAAAAAATGGCAGGCGCGGCAGCGTCTTCTTGTTGCAGGTTCTCACCGCAGGCGGTACTTGACCGACACAATGCCCCACTCAGCGTCTTTGCCGGAAGACGCGGTAAAGCGAAACCCCTTCACGTAGCGGATCGCCGCCTGTTCAAGGCGCACGTCGCCGCGCTGCAACGGCACGACATCGCTGACCGTGC
Source organism: uncultured Candidatus Moduliflexus sp. (assembly GCA_964498135.1). Classification (GTDB taxonomy): domain Bacteria; phylum Moduliflexota; class Moduliflexia; order Moduliflexales; family Moduliflexaceae; genus Moduliflexus. Next base: position 13,331 of record CAZCGG010000056.1, on the reverse strand, counting down.
CATCCGGCAGCACCCAGAATTTCAGGCGAATCGTGACATCGCGGTCAAGCTTCACCGTCGGCAGTTTGGCGGGCTTTTGCGCCAATCTGCGCCGCGCGGCTGGGCCTTCAATCCGAACGGCTTCTTCCGGTTTCGGCGATTCTGTCGCTTCCGGCGGCACGGGTTCTTCCGGCTCGGCAATTTCCTTGATTGGCGGGCGTTCCTCAGCCAAAACGGGCGCGAGAAGATCACGCGGGGCGGATATCCGTTCCGTGCGAGGATGAACTGGCAAAGGCCAGATCGATTGCGCGGTTCGCGCCGACTGCGGCAAAGAAACGGCTTCGCGCGGCAAGGGCGGCCAGCCGCGCGGCAATTGCGGCGGCGCGAATTCTTCCGGCGCGGCCTCTGGCGCGGTTTCTTGCGGCAAATCGCGCACCTGCGGCGGCAGCGTTGGGGCAAACGCCGCCTCTTGCCGCTCTAATGGCGCGACGCGCGTTGCCACGCGCTCCGGCAAAATAGGCCGATTTTCCGGCGCAACCGGCGCGGAAAGGCGGGGCGGCAGCGATTCCGGCGTGGGTTGTTCGGCTTTCGCCGCCGTTGGAACGGCGAACGATGTTGACAGCGCAGAGGAAATCCGGGCGAGCGGCGTCGGCAACGGCTCTTCGGCGGACGTAGCCGCGAGCGCAGGCGAACGCGGAAGCGGAAGCGCGTCCGCCGGAAGTTCCATCTCGTCGTCCACGATTGGCGCGGCTTTGATTTCAGGCAGGCGCACCGGCGCGACTTCAGGCGTTTGCGGGCGTTCCGGCGGCTGGTCGCGCGACGGCAGCGCGGGAACGAGGCGGCGCGGCGCAACGGTCGCGCGCATGATTGACGGCGCAAGCCGATCTTCATCCCGCAGTTGCGCAACGTCGGCGCGCGGCCGCGCAAGCTCGGCTACGTCCGGCGCATAGGCAAGCGCGGCATCTCGCGCCTGCGCTAAATACGGCTGCGGCGCGGCGGTCAGCGCGTCATCAATCAGCGAAACGCCCGTCGGCGGCGGCATGTCAGGCAGGCGTTTTTCGGGCGGCATTTTCGGGCGCGCTGGCGCGGGGCGCGGCACGGACTCCGGCGCAACGGCTTCTGTTTTTCTGGCGCGTTCGACGGCGAATTCAGGGAGTTCGCGGAGCAATTCGGGCAGGACGCGCTCGCGCTCCGCCTCAATTTGTGCGTCCGCAAACGGCTCGACCGGTTCCGGCAGGCCCAGCGCAATCTCTCCCGTTTCCTCGTCCTCGCGCTCCTGCTCAACGCCTGATTCCGGCTCAAGTAGGTCAACTTCAACATATTTGGGCGGCGGAGAGAAGATGAACGACGAAGGAAACAGCGCGATCATCAGCAGATGGACGAGCAGCGAAAGGATGATGACCTTGATCAGCAGCCCAGAATCGCCCCGTCTATATTTTTTCCGTTTTCCCCGCATCGGCGTTGCTCCGACAGCGCGGTCAGACACGTCAACCGCGCCTGCCAGCTTGGAATACCCGCTCAAAATTGGCCGAAGTCTGCTCGGCGACTTGTTCCAGCGCGACGCCGCGAATTTCGGCGATTTTCTCGGCGGTGTAACGAACATAGGCCGGTTCGTTGCGCTTGCCGCGAAACGGCACGGGCGCGAGAAACGGGCAATCGGTTTCAACCAGCAGCGCGTCGAGCGGAAGGTTCTTGGCGACTTCCGGCAAATCGCCCGCTTTTTTGAACGTCACCGGCCCGGCAATCGAAATCAGCAGCCCCAATTCGCGGACGCGCTCCGCCATCGCCACGTCGCCCGAAAAACAATGCATCACGCCGCCGATGGCCGACACATCCGCCGCTTCGAGCAGCCGCAGCGTATCCTCGTGCGCATCGCGGTCATGAATAATCACGGGCAGGCCGAGCGATTTCGCCAATTCAAGCTGTCGCCGGAAAAATTCCTGCTGCATCGCTTGTGGCGAGTTGTTCCAATAATAATCCAGCCCGATTTCCCCGATGGCCGCGACATGCGTGGAGACCGCCAATCGGCGCAGTTCGTCAAGCGCGGGTTCAAGCTCGGCCTCCTTGACATCATGCGGATGCAGGCCGACGCTCGCCAAGACGCGCGGATACTGGGCGGCAATGTCTAAATTGAGGCGGCTGTCGTCTAACGTCGTGCCAATCGTCAGAATGGCGGAAACTCCGGCGTCCTGCGCATGGCGGACGATCTCGTCGCGCTCCGCGCCCGCCGCAAACATGGCAAGATGAGCATGTGAATCTATGAGCATTTTTATCACACAAACAACCTGAACGGTTTCGAAAAAAATTATGGCGGAGAGTTATCAGACAGGTTGAACGTGTCTGACAACTGTTTCAGTTCAGAAAAAATTTATCGTTAGCATGGGGCGGCTTGTCAACAAAAAACCGCCGAAAGAACCGATCCGTTCTCAGAAGATTCTTGCGATATTTTTTCCTTGCCAGAAAGCCAGAACACACGCACTGCGTCTCTGTGAGCAGAATCTACGCGACGTGGAAGACGAGCGTGAACAACAACCTGTTTCCAGAGGAGAAAAATTGTTATGTCAAAACCTGTCATCCCCCCAAAAATCTCGCAGCCACTTATTTTCGCAATCATCTTCGCGGCGATCCTGATCGCGGGCGCATTGGTGTTTGCTGGAACGATGATGCGGCGGCAAAGCGCGGCGCAGGCCGAACAGCTTGCGCAACGGCTGAAAGCCGAAATTCTGGCGGAAGTGCAGAAACAATCGCCGAAGACGCAGGAACTTGATATCGTGCAGAAAACCAAAGAAGCAGTGCTGACGGAATTGCGCAGCGGCGACTTTTTCGATCAACAGGTTGACGCGGGCATTCAACGCTTTATTGACAAACAACAGGAAGCCCAAATGCAGGCGGAAGCCGAGCGCGAGCGCGTGGCGCAGGAAAATGCGAAAAATGTGCGGCCAGTTTCGGCTGACCGAGATCACATTTACGGCAGCCCGGACGCCGTGATTTCGATTATCGAATTTGCCGACTTCGAATGTCCGTTCTGCAAGGGCTATCACGACAACACCACCGAAACCGTCAAGTTATACGACGGGAAGGTCAATTGGGTGTACCGGCATTTTCCGCTGCAATTTCATAACCCCGGCGCGCAGAAAGAGGCGGAGGCGTCGGAATGCATCTCCGAATTGGGCGGAAACGACGCATTCTGGAAGTTCGCGGCGACGATTTATCAACGCACGGCCTCGAACGGCAAAGGTTTTCCGATTGAGAATCTCGCGCCGCTCGCCGAAGAGTTGGGCGTGGAGAAGGCCGCGTTTCAAGCCTGTTTAGATAGCGGGAAATACGCGCAGCGCGTGCGGGAAGATTTTGAAGATGGCATGAAAAGCGGCATCAGCGGCACGCCCGGCAGCATTATCATTAATCATCAAACGAACGCCGTCAGCCTGAAATCGGGCGCATTGACGGTGGATATGTTCAAGCAGGTGATTGATGAAATGTTGAAATAATTCATTTGCCAGAGGCTGAAACCTCTGGCTCTATCCTTTCGCCCTTTCAGGGCGGGCTTATGCCGCAAAGCGGCAAGGGAATACAGAAGAGGTGTCACCTCTGGGAAAGATCGGGACTCAGCCAAGCAGCCGCTCGCGCGCTTTGCGGGCGGCAGAAGCCCCGTCAGGCGCGTAAATATCCGCGCCGATTTGGCTGGCATATTGCTGCGTGACCGGCGCGCCGCCGATCATCACCAGCACGTGATCGCGCACCCCGGCCTGTTTCAAGGCGTCAATGCAGGTTTTCATGCCCGGCATCGTGGTCGTCAGCAGCGCGCTCATGCCGACAAATTGCGCCTGATGCTGCTTGATCGCCTCCACGAATTTTTCCGGCGGAACATCCGCCCCTAAATCAACCACCTCGAACCCGACGCCTTCCAGCATCATCGCCACGAGATTTTTGCCGATGTCGTGCAGATCGCCTTTCACCGTGCCGAGAACGACTTTGCCGAGCGGCTTGACATTTTGCTCAACCAGCATTGGCTTCAGGATGGCGACGCCGCCTTGCATGGCTTTTGCCGCTAACAGCATTTCGGGAATGAAATATTCGCCGTCTTCAAACAACTGCCCCACTTCCGTCATCCCCGCAATCAGCGCGGCATTCAAGATTTCGCCCGAGTCAATGCCTTGCTCCACCGCGTCGTTCACGCCGTCAACCACTGCCGCAATTTCCCCTTCAATCAGGGATTGCCGAATTTCGTCCAATATTGCCATATTCTCTATTCTCCACGAGAAGTCAGGAGTGCGAAATCTCGATTTCGCCGTCAAATCAAGATTTGACACTCCTGTTTTCATACGATGTCATTTTATAATACCAACTAGTGGTAAAATAAATCATCTTCGCCATCACGTAGGGGCGTTCAATTGAACGCCCCTACGTGATGGCGAAGATGATCGTTTCAAAGGCAATTGGTATAAGATCAAGGTTTTTTATTCAACAGCAGATCAAGGGCTTCTTCGGCGGCGGCGCGGATGTCCTGCGCCTCCGACGCATTCCCAAGCAGACGCCGCAGCGCGGGAATCCCCTGAATCGAGCCGATCTGCCCAATCGCTTCAATCGCCTCAATCCGCAGCAGCGGCGAGCGATCTTGCTCGGCCAGCCTTGCCAGGCTATTCACCCCGTCTTCGAGGCACAGCGTTCCAATCGCGTGAATGAGCGCGGAAAACAGGTGAATTTCGTCCGATGAGTCGGGCTGGCTGACGAATTTTTTCAAGCGGGCATAGACGTTGCCGCTTCCAGCGCGTTCCTGATGCCGCCGCGCCGTCGCTTCGTTGAGCAAATGCACGAGATACGCCCATTCTTCAGGCGCATGCAGCCCGGCGATCAGCTTGATCAGTTCGACTTTGACCTCCGGCTCTTCCTCCGTAAATAACGCTTCTCGAAAATTCGGCGACGGCAAATCGCGCTTTTGCAACGATTGGACGACGTACAGGCGGATTTTCGGGTTCACGTCGCGCACCATGTTCATCAACGCCGCCGTCGCCTGCTCGCTTGGCTGCTGCGAGAAAAATCCGGCGATTTCCAAGCGAATGTCGGCATGCAGGCTTTCCCGCGACATCGTGACCAACATCTGCTCGGCCAGCCGGTCATCCATCTGAAACAGGACGTTCAGCGCCTCTTGCCGGATCGGTTCCTGCTCGTGCAGCAAGAGTTCGTGCAGCGTTTGAATCGCGTAGTTCGAGCCATTATAGGCAAAAAGCGGGATGATGTGCTGGTAAATTTCGTCAAAGCAGTCTAACGTGACGAGTTGGCGCAATTCCGGGAGCAGTTCGTCAATATCGTACAGTTCGCGCAACACCCACAAGACGCCTTTCCAATCATCTCGATCCGGCTGCCGGAACGTTTGCAGCAGCCCTTCCAGCACGTCCCGCGTGACGATGCGGTGATGCGCCAAAATCACTAACACCGCCGGATATTGCCAGATTGAGCGGTCATGCCGGACGAGCAAATCCTCGATTTCATGCTCGTCCAATTCCGAATACATGACCGTGCGAAACGCCTGCTTTGCCTCGTCGCTCTGCCCGATTTTATGATACAGCAAGCCCAAATAGAGGAACAGATGCGGATTTTGAATGCGAAACGTGGCGAGCTTTTCGAGCAGTTCGATCATTTTATGCGTCATCGCCGTGTCGAGCGGAAACTCCAGAATCCGGCGATAGCAAATCAACGCCGTGTGAAAATGGCCGATATATTCGTACAGTTTCGCGGTGATGAGGTGCAGGCTGAGATCGTCGGGAATGCGGCGCATGACGCGCTCGTATTCGCTGAGAATTTCCTTGATGGCCAACTGAAATTCCCGCTTCCCCGCGCCGTGCTGCTCATACAACGAACTGACGATTTGGCGCGTCTGCTCAAGCGCGTCGTCAAGCTGCAATTTGCGCATGTAGGAGTGAAACAAGGCAAGCTGCACGATTAAATGATGCGGATCGCAGCGCAGCGCGGTTTGATACGATCTGATCGCCTCCGAGGTGGTGAGGGCGTTGCGGGCGTACACTTCGGCCAGCAGGATTTGCATGTCCACGCGCCCCGGCCGCTTGGCGAGAACATCACGGCAAAGGCCGACGACGCGGCCATATTCGCCGCGTTCATTATAAATTTTGGCGAGAACGGAAAGCAAATCAGGATGCTGATGTTCGCAGGCTAATCCGGCTTCGGCTTCGGCCATCGCCAAATCATGCTTGCCGTGCCGAAAATAGCATTCGCATAACGCCGTGCGCGCCGCGAGATTCGTCGGCTCGTCTTGCAGCACGCGCTGATAAATCGCGGCGGCGTTGCCAGTGTGCGTGAAATGGTCGTTGAGCAGATATTGTGAATACAAAAATTGGATGATGCTTTCATCGTCAGGCCGGTCTTTCAGGCAGCGTTGCAGCAGTAGATTGGCGAAATCATCGAACGACCGGCGCTTGAAACAGGCGAGTTTCAAATGCTGGTAGCCCATTTCATCCAGCCCTTTCAGCGTAAACAGGCGGTCATACAATTTAAGCGCATTGTCGTAGCGTTCGGCCTGAAATTCCCCTTCGGCCAGAAACGTCAACACGTCAACATCCGTGAAGCGGTGCTGGCAGGCCGTGTCAACCAGCGCGTCGAGGTCTTGCTGGCGGCGCGGCTCATAAAACGCCGAATAGAGCAGACAATAGGCTTCCGGCGCAAACTCGCGCTGTTCCTGCGATTGGATGCAGTCCCAATAGAGGGCGAGCGCGGCGTCATCCTGTCGTTTTTCTTCTATCGCGCTTTTGACGAGTTCAAGGGCGTTTTCTGGCATAATCGCATTCGGGAGAGCTAAATTTGTCAACCGCAGATGACAAACATCTGTTATTCCTCGACTCCGAGATTCAGCAGCGATGAATTCAAAAAGACAATTTCGATGCGGCGGTTCTGCGACCGGTTTTCCGGCGAATCGCCGCGCTCTTTCGGCTTATATTCGGCATGGCCGACGACGGCGATATGCTCCGGCGCAATGCCGCGTTCGATGAAATACTGGGCGACGGCGTGGGCGCGGGCGGACGAAAGCTCCCAATTATCCCGATATTGTGGGTTATTGCCGCGCACCGGCACGTTGTCCGTATGGCCTTCGATTTGAATCAAATCGTATGTCCCGGTTTTAATCGCAAGGCGGGCTTCTTCAATATTTTTGTCCAGCATTTTTTTGAAACTGTCCTCGATTTTCACGTCGCCGAATCCAAAAAAAATGTTCCCTTGCGCCACCGGAATCACGACTTTTTTCTGCAAACTTTCGAGCTTTTTCAGCTTGCCTAACACGGCTCCCGGCTCGTCCGCGCTCACCTTGAAGACGCGCTTCATTTCCAAAATAATTTGATTCCACTGCTCCAAAAAGCCGTACAGCGTGTCAATATTTCCCTCAAATCCGGCTTCTTCCAGCAGGCTTTGATATGATTTCACGCGAATGTTCTGCTGTTCCCATTCATCTTTGGCGGGAATTTCGGCGATGTCGGCGTATCCCGCCTTGCTCAACACCGCGTCATACCGCTCGACTTTTTGCTGCAATTCCGGCAATTTTTCGCCGGATTTTTTCAACGTTTTCAGTTGTTCCGGCGACAGTGTTTTGACCTGCTGCCAATCCTGATACATCGGCAATTCCGCCACTTTTCCCACCCAGCCGGTATTCGTCAAAATCTGCTTTGTCAGCGCGGCGTCGCGCCATTCCAGCCGCGCCGGAATTTCTTGAATATTTTCATAGCCTGCGGCGTCCAGCCGTTCGCGGAATTGCTCAAGTTCTGCATGCAAATCGGAAATCTGCTGCTGCGCGTCTTGCAGCCCGGCCAATTGTTCGCGGAGCGATTTTGCCTCATTCTGCGCGTCAAACATCGCTTTTTTGCTCAAGGCAAAGGAAATCGCCATGAACGCCGTCATGACGATAAAAATCAGCACCATCGCCGAGAGGGTGTCAATATAACTGATAAACGGCGAACTATCTATGGCGTCGCGTCGCTGCATAGCTCTCTATGTCCTTTCCAAAACGGGGAATGCGGTTCAAATGCGCCAATCTTCCTGTGTGATTCTTGTTGCGGAGATCGCGGAAAGAATGGCAAGAAAAATGTGCGCAAAAACACGAAAGTTCTGAATCTCGTTCCATCATTTTTCATGTGCGCTCTATCTGCGGCCGTGTAGTTTTGCCGGAAACGGTTTTTTTATTGACTTCTCTGCTAAAGTTCTTCATGATGGTAATTGTTCGCTTGCATCAATCATAATGTGACATTGACCGCGAAATTGAAGTTTTGCGGGATTGAAGATCGCAAAGGCTGCCATGAATTATTTATATTTTGGGGATAATCTTGACATCCTGAAAAAATTCTGTCTCGACCATCCAGACGGCGTGATTGATTCTGATTTATATTGATCCGCCATTCAATTCCAAACGAAATTACAACGTGTTATTCGAAGACGTGGATTTGAAGGACGCCAAAGCCCAGAAAGAGGCGTTTGCGGATACATGGAGCCGCGTGTCGTATGTGGAGACGATGCATGAGATTGCGGCAGTGGATAAAAGCCTGTATGAAGTGTTAAACGCCTTTGATCGCACGGCGATCTCGAAAAGCGCCATCTCCTATTTGGCGACAATGGCGATTCGGGTTTGGTACATGTGCAAGATTCTGAAAGAGACCGGCAGTTTTTATCTGCATTGCGATCCGACGATGAGCCATTATCTCAAAATCGTTTGCGACGTGATTTTTGGGGAAGATCAATTTCGGAACGAAATTATTTGGAAACGCATGACGCCCAGCGGATTTAAAGGAAAAACAGACATGGGGACAAGTCATGACGTGATTCTGCGTTATACCAAAACGAACAATTTTACGTATCATCCGATTGTGATTGCTTACTCTGACGACTACCTGCAAAGCCGATTCAATAAAATTGACGAAGACGGCCGACGCTTTAAAGATGAAAAAATCGGCACGGCCACGTCGCAAGCGACCATTGACGCGCTGAAAGAGCAGGGGAAAATTTATATGACGAAAACGGGCAAGCTCCGCATTAAGCATTATCTTGACGAGGCGGTTGGCTTCCCGATTGATGATGTTTGGACAGACGTTCCGCCGATCAACTCACAGGCGCAGGAACGGTTAGGCTATCCGACGCAGAAGCCCGAAAAATTGCTGGAACGCCTGCTGCTTGCCAGTTCCAACGAAGGCGATCTCGTCGCGGATTTCTTCTGCGGCTGCGGCACGACGATTGCCGTCGCGCAAAAGCTGCATCGCCGGTGGTTCGGGGTGGACATTTCCCATTTAGCCATTAAACTCATCGTGAAACGCCTGCAAGATACCTATGACACGAAATATGACAGCATTCGCCAGACCTTTGAAATTCATGGCATCCCCAAAGACATCGCTTCCGCCAAAGAATTAGCCGCCAATACCGAGAAAGGGCGCCTGAAATTTCAAGATTGGGTTATCGAATTTCTGTTGGGCGGCGTTTCGAATCCGAAGAAAACCGCCGATGGCGGCTGGGATGGACACATGACGTTTGCGCTGGGTAAAAAGAAGGAAATCGTCCTGATTGAAGTCAAAAGCGGAAAGGTCAACGTCAAGCAGCTCCGCGAATTTATTCAGGTCGTTCACGCGCAGCAGGCGGCGATAGGCGTCTTTGTCTGTTTTGAGGAATTTATCACCGAGCCGATGATGCGGGAGGCCAAGCAGCAAGGCTATTACACGCCGTCAGCCGCCGCGCTCGGAGAGTATGCCACGCAATTTCCGGCAATGCAACTGCTCGCCGTCGAGCGCATTCTTCAGGGCGAACACGTCAAGATGCCGATGACGACGCAGGGCGTCTTTAAAACGGCAGGCAAGTATCTTCAAGATAGCACGCAGGAAGAACTTTTATAGCATTATTCAGAACCGTTGAACCGAGCAACAGGAGTGCGAAATCTTGATTTCGCGGTCAAATCGAGATTTGACACTCCTGCCGGTTGTTCAATGCGAGCGAAAATTAAGTATATAGAGGCAAGCGTTGATAATTGATAAAAGACTTCAAGCGTCTTGAAGACGTTTGAAGTCTCGCTCTTACAGGAATGATATGAACGCAAAAATCGAGGCCGTCCCGTATCCGGGCTTGCGGCCGTTTCATTATACAGAATCAGACGTGTTTTTCGGGCGCGAGGAGCAGACGCAAACGCTGCTGGAAAAATTGTCGGAGCATCGGTTTATCTCGGTGGTCGGGCAATCGGGCTGCGGCAAATCCTCACTCGTCCGCGCCGGAGTGATCGCGCATTTGAAGCGTCTTTCGGGCCAAAACGGATCGTGGTGGGTTGGCGCGATGCGCCCCGCCGACGCGCCGTTGCAGAATTTAGCGCGCGCGTTGTTGAGCCAATCGCTCTTTGAGCAAGAAGGCGCGGAGCCGGTTGCGGAGGATGCCGAAAGCAAGGAATCCGCGGCGGTGCTGTCCTGCTTGCAACGCGGAGAAAACGGATTAGCCGATTTGCTGCGCGAAAATCCGCTGCCGCCGAAGACGAATCTCTTGATTGTCGTTGATCAATTCGAAGAGATTTTTCAGGCGTCGCACGGGGCGAATCTCGACGAAAAACAGGCGTTTATCGCCCTACTACTCGCCAGCGTCCGGCAGACCGAATTTCCGGTGTACGTCATGACGACAATGCGCTCGGAATTTCTCGGCGAAGTCGCCCTATTTCAGGGCTTGACGGAGATGATGAACGCGAGCCAATTCATCGTCCCGCTCTTGGATGTCGCGCAGCAGCGCCGCGCAATTGTCGAACCAGCCCAATTCGCGGGCGGCGAGGTGGATGCGGCGTTAGTCGAGCGCATCCTGCAAGAAATGGCGAACGAGCCGGATCAATTGCCGTTGCTGCAACATTGCATGATGCGCATCTGGCTGCGGGCGCAAGGGCGAATCAGCCCGGCGCAGGCGGATGAGCGCCGCATTCGCCTGACGCTCGAAGATTATACGGCTATCGGCGGCTTCAAAAACGCCATCTCGCACCACGCGGACGAAACGTTCTGGAAATTGACGAAGCCGCAGCAGCAAATCACGGAGCGCATTTTCCGCCGCCTGGCGGATCGCCGCGTGGATCGGCGGTATTTGAGCATGTCCGCGTCAATCAGCGACATGGCCGCTATCGCGGGCGTGTCGCCGGAAGAAATCATCGAGATTATCGAAATTTTCCGCCACCCGGAGCGCCGCTTTCTGCTGCCGGACGCGGAAGTCCCGCTGCGACCCGATTCATTAGTCTCGTTCAGCCACGAAAGTCTTGTCCGGCAATGGCAGCAGTTGCGGGCGTGGGTTGAGCAGGAAGCGCGGTCGGCGGACATTTACCGCCATTTGGAGCAGACGGCGCGGCTTTGGCAGCACGGCAAAGCCGCGCTCTGGCAGTCGCCGGATTTGGAACACGCGCTGGAATGGGGAGCGGAGGAACGCCCGACGGAAAGCTGGGCGAAGCGGTACGGCCGAGATTTTGAGCTTTCGATGAAATTTCTTGACGCGAGCCGCAAGCGGCAAAACGCAAAACAGATGTTGTCCTCTGGGCTGCTTGCGCTCGGCACATTCGCCATTCTCAGTCTGGCGGCATGGGGCGGCTGGGAACATTTCCAGCGCGTCCGCCTTATGGAACAAACGCAAACGCATGGCGAAGCCGCGCCGACTTCGCCGGAAAACGGGGCAACTCAGGGCGAGGCGCGGCCAATGCCTGCGCCAACGGCGAAACCGGTCAGCGAGACCGTGCTTGCGCCGGACGGCGTGCGCATTCGCGGCGTTATTCTGCAAGATGCGAACGGCTTGCGGATTTCGGCGGCGCGGGAACGGTATTTGCTCAAGCCGTCCGAAACGGTCGAATTGAAGGTCGAATTGGACAATCCGGGAGCGTGGACGCTGACACTGGCGTTTCGTTCGCTGCTCGCCCACGCGAAGATTTCGGACGCCCGCTATACCGCGCCGGATCTGCCCGGCAGTCAGGATGTCATTTTCATTGAGGCCAAAGACGCCAAAAGCGGCGCAGTCGCGGCATATTACGCCATCCCGATTGCCGTCAGACGCCAGTAAACGAAAGTTGAGGCGGCCGCATTGTAAACATTCATCTACACGGGAGAATGCTATGAAAAAAATGCACAGACAGGCCAGACCGTTTGCAGCGCGGTTCATCGCCGCAGCGATTATTCTTCTCATTCTCGGCGCGGCGCGCGCGGGGCAAAGCCAGCCGGTCGTCGAATTAGTGCTTGACCCGCTGCTGCCGGATAACGCCATCCAGTTGGGAGCGGGCGTGAATGACGTGTGGATTGAGGCGCGGACGCAGAAACCGGAAGTGTCGCTGACGTGGAAGCTCGACGGACCCGGCCAATTCACCGCGATGGAGAACGGACTCGGCGGCATTTACAACGCGCCGGACAACATCGAAGGCGAATCCGCCAAAGTCGTCATCACCGCCACCGCGACGCTTGCGGGAAAAAAGACGCCGACCAGCATTGCATTCACCGTGCTTGCGCCGGTTGCCGAGCCAACGCCGACGCCCTTACCGACCGCTACGCCGACGCCGTTGCCTGAGCCGGTCAAAATTCGGAACGTGTCGCTGAAACATGACCGCTTTTACGTGCGCGCAGGCGAAACCGCGACGCTGCTGATTGACGCGGCCAACCCGTCGAATCAGGCCGTCAGCATCACCTGCACGGCGCTCAAAGGGAAAACGGAATGCTCTGCGACTGCTGAAAGCGCCGCCGGAGCGCCGCTTGCGATTGAATACGCCGCGCCGGAGAGCCCGGGCAAAGATATGGTTGAAGTCAAAATCACGTCCGCGGCAGGCGGCGAGACGGAGCAAGCGCTGATTAAAATCGAGATTCTTCAATGAACGCTGACGCAACGCTTACGAGAACCTGACCTTCTTTGAGAAACTCAGGTTCTCTGCGTCGTAACTCATTGTAAAAAAGGGGAATACGTATGGCATGGAAACAACGAATTTTTCAATGCGTTTTCATCAGTCTAGCCCTCGCCGCGCTCATGCTGGCGGGATATGCGGGCGCGGCCGAGCCGACGGTCACGCTGACGGTCGATCCGAATCAGCGCGAATTTTCCGTGAAGCCGACGCCGCAGGAAGTGTGGATTCAAGCGCAAACCAGCGATCCGAAGCTCAAATTGACGTGGAAATTGAGCGGCATCGGTGAATTCAAGGAATTGGGGGCGGGGGGAATTTACACGATTCCGACGCAAATCAAGGGCGAAACGGCGGAAGTAACAATCAGCGTCACCGCCACTGACGCCGCCGGTAAAACGGCGAAAGATCGCGTTAAGCTGACGCTGCGGGCGGCAGCCGCCGCGTCAACGGCAACGCCCGTTCCGGCTGATACTGCGACGCCTGAGCCGAC
>CAZCGG010000055.1:0-21066 GCA_964498135.1 uncultured Candidatus Moduliflexus sp. | reverse complement strand
CCGGCAGGTTCGGCGTCAACGAAACATCCTGCATACCCCCGTGATCGCTTTTTGAATATCAAGAAACTGAATTGCTCCTCTTTCCAGAAATCGCTGAAAAACAATCGTATGCACAGCATTTGCAAAATGCAACAAAAATTTCATCTTCGTCAATTTTTCTTTCAAGTCTGCGATCTGTGTAGTTTTTTTCCCTTTTTCTCTTGCAAAAATTTTGATTGAACAAAAGGGTGTATTATGCGATTATTCATTTTTCAAGGAGACGTTTATGCAAATTTCCGTGCCACGCAAAGATATTGAAGAAATTTCGCAGCGCTACAATTGTTCGCAGGAAGATGCCGCCAAAGCCTATTTGACTGCGCAGGATCGCGCCAAAGAAGCCTTTTCCGAGACGCTGACGGACATGTTAGGCGCGCGCGCCGACGGCGAGGCCGAAGAAACGCCGATTCGCGCCGTCAAAGCCTTCACTCCCAAAGAAATCAAGCAGCATTTGGATAAATACGTCATTGGGCAGGAAGAATATAAAAAACGAATCTGCATCGCCGCAAGCTATCATTTCGCCATGATTGCCTATCTGCGCGAACACCCGAAAGACGCCAAAGTCAAGCGGTTCCGCAAGAAAAACACGATGATTGCCGGACCGTCCGGGAGCGGCAAAACGTATTGCGCCGAAGTTCTGGGCGATCTGCTGGAAGTGCCGACGCTGATTATTGACGCGACCGATTACACCGAAGCCGGATATGTCGGCAAAAGCGCGGATGACATGATCCGCGAACTGATTGACCTCGCACCCGGCAATTCGCGGGAAGAACAGGCGCAGTTCGTGGCGAAAAACGGCGGCATCATTTTCGTGGATGAAATTGATAAAAAGGCCAAAGACGGGACGCTGATCGGCCACGACATTTCGCGGGAAGGCTTCCAGCGGTCAGTCCTGAAATTGATTGAACGCAAGCTGATTCCGATTGACAACCCCTATTCTCCGGCCTCGCAGATTCAGGAAGCGATGGAGCGTCAGCAGGGGAAGCAAAATGTGAAAAAAGAGAAAATGATCAGTACGGAAAACGTTCTTTTCGTCTTAGGCGGCTCGTTTGAGCGCAATGTCGAGAAATTGGAAGAAATCATCAAAAAGCGGGTGGAGCATAAAGGGAACGTGCGCGAAGACGGCAGCGTCGTGATTCGCGGGTTCGATTTGGAGAAAAAAGAAAGCGACGGCGAAAAAGAGAAGGAAAAATTCAAGAATTATTTCAAAGATGCCGCCGCCGATGATTATATCCGGTTCGGCCTGCTGCCGGAGCTTGTCGGGCGCGTGCCGATTCGCACGTTCGTCAATTTGCTTTCGAAAAATGATCTCGTCCGCATCATGACCGACACCGAAGATTCGATCTTGACGCAGTACAAGACCGAATTCGCCGTGTTCGGCATTGATCTGGAAATTACGGACGACGCGATTGATCACGTCGCGGAAGTCGGCGAAAACAGCAAAACCGGAGCGCGGGCGCTGGTGAGCGTCTGGGAAAATATTTTGACCGATTTCCAATTCGAACTGCCGGGATCGAATTTCAAAAAGCTGCGAATTGGGCGGGATGTCTGCGAACGCCCGAAAGACATGCTGCTGAAAATGCTCGAAAAATCGCCGTTCGTGGACTATATCGAAAATTTCCGCAAAGAATACGGCATCGAGCTTGTGCTGGCGGAGGACATTCAGAATTATATCGAAGCCGTCGCCAAAGACCGGAACACTGAGGTTTCGGCCACGATTAAAGGCTTTTTGGATGGCGCGTCGGCGTTGAATTACATGAACCAGAAAGGCCCGTTTGAGGTGACGCGGGCAATGCTCGACGACCCGAAATATTTCGACAACCTCTTCACGGATTGGCACGAGCGGCTGATGAAAATCGAATAAACGCAAGGCATTCCCCTTTTATGCAAATCAGGAGTGCGAAATCTCGATTTCGCCGTTCCGCCGTGTCAAATCAAGATTTGAAACTCCTGTTTTCATACCGCTCTCCAAAGAGGGGAATTTTCAGTCACTCGGTTTGCGGGCAACGCTATTTTTTGCCTAAATGCCGCGCTTGAACCTCGTCAAGAATCTTCATGACGGCCTCTTTATCAGGGCTGCCGCAGTTCTCCACCGTTTTGCGCAGGCGATTCAGCGAGCCTTGCAGCATCAAGTACGCATTGCGATCATACGATTCGGCGGGCTGCTGCGCGAATCCGGCCATTTCCTGCGAAATCAGGGCAAGCGCCTCGTCCGCGTGTTTTCCCGCCGGATAGCGTTCCGCGTACTGCCCAATCGTCTGATTCAACCGCGTCGCATGGCACGGCAAAAATCCCTCGCATTCCCCCTGCGTCGGGGCGTTTGCCGCCTGCCACGCGATGTCGTCGGCAATGGGCAGCGCCGCGTAAGCCGCATGAAGTTTCCAGAAGCGCGCGGCGGGAACAAACCAGAACGCGCCGAGTTTATGAAATTCTACATCGGCCTTCTGTTCGGCAACCCACGCCTCAAGCTGCGGCGCGTTTTCCGCCTGTCCCTGCTGCGCCGATTGATTGAGCGCAATTAGCCGCGCCAATTCGAGCTCGGCCTTGATGTCCGGCGCGGCGGTTTCCGCAATGGCGCGATTCAAAAAGAGGCAGACTTCGACTAAATCGCCCATTTTCAGGGACTCTTGCAGCCGCGTTCTGATTAAATCGCGGTAGATGGTTTCCTTCTGGCTCGGCTCGAATGGCTGCAAAAACGCGCCGAACACCCAGCCCTGCTTGCCGTCTTCAAGGCGAATGCGATACCAATAATTCTGCTTTCCGGCAATCGTTTCCTGCCGCGTGCTGCGCTCCTGTTCTTGCGCAAGCGTTCCGAAAGCGAGCCGCGCGATTTCTTGCGCTGCGGCAGTCGGCGACTGGCGCAGCCGCACTCCTGATCCAGTGATGATGCTCGCGGCATCGGCGGTCAGCGCGGCGCATGCGATAAAAAATGTTGTCATCCAAATTGATTTCATAACGATGTTTCTCCATGAAAATATCGTGCGTTTCATCAGCGTTGACGGGCATTTCGAAATGCGGGTAAAGATATAGCAAACAGGCCGCCTGTCAAGCAAAATGACGAATATCGCCAAGTTTCCGCGATGCTATTTCCTTGACATTCCTTCTTTTCTACGATTTCATACAACATGTTAAGAACTCATGTTACGCAACTGATTCGATGCGAATAACCACAAACTCCCCTCCTGGGAGGGGAATCGCGGAGACGTTGCGTAACATGAGTTAGGAAGATTTACGCGGAGATTTGTCGGCGTTTTTCTCGATGCTTCGGTCAAAACGAATAAATGTCTTGACGAAATTCCCCTACCTTCATAAGGCAGAACGATATGCATGCGTCAGAAACCTGTTCACATTACTCGGAGACATGAACGCTGTCATCGCGCAGCGGATGGAATGATACAGCATGAAAAATACGAGAGCATACGCCTTGCGTTTCGCGCTCTGGTTGAGCGTGTTCGGCCTGATTTCCTGCGCGGCGGCGCCCAAAAGCGATCTGCCCGGCGCGCCGGATTCCACTTTGGAAAACGAGGCGGAGTCGGATGATTTTCCGGGTCTCGGCCCGCTGCATGTTGCCACGCCAACGGCCTATTATTTTTATCATTTGGGCAATCTTGCGCTTGGCTTTGACCTTGTGGATGAGGCGATAGATTTTTATCAACGGGCGATTCAAGTTGACCAAGAATCGGCGTTTTTGCGCGTCGAGCTTGCGCGGCTGCTGATTAATGAAGGGCATGGCGAAGACGCCGAGCGCGTGATTGGCGAGGTGCTGCGGCAAAATCCTTCCAGCATTGACGCGCTCATGATTCAGGGCAATATTTACGCCGCCCAGCAAAAATATCAGGACGCCGCCGCCGCCTACCAAAA
This sequence comes from uncultured Candidatus Moduliflexus sp., assembly GCA_964498135.1. Classification (GTDB taxonomy): domain Bacteria; phylum Moduliflexota; class Moduliflexia; order Moduliflexales; family Moduliflexaceae; genus Moduliflexus. Next base: position 17,169 of record CAZCGG010000055.1, on the reverse strand, counting down.
AGTCATTGAGCTTGACCCGCAGCAGAGCGACGGCTATCTTTTCTTAGCCGATGTGTATCACCGCCAGAAAGAAAAAGCAAAAGCGATAGATGTATTGCAGCGTTTGCTGAACATTGACCCGAATTCCGTCGGCGGCTTGTATCATCTCGGCAAAATCCTTTTAGAAAAGAAAGAGTACGCGCAAGCGATTGACCTGTTTCAGAAAGCGTTGGAATACAGTTCGGAAAATTATCCAGTGTATAGCGCGTTGGCGTTGGCGTATGAATTGCAACAGGATTACGAACACGCCCTTGAAATGTACGAAAACATGCTCGCGCTCAATCCTGACGACGACCGGCTGATTGAGCAGACGATGAAGATTCACCTCTATTTAGAGCAGTACGAAGACGCTTTGGAATACGCGCAGGCCCTGAAAGAACGCAATCCGGATAATGACCGGTTTGATTTGCAAATCGCCATTTTGCAGTATGAATTGAAACGGTACGACGATGCGCTGCCGCTGCTCCGCTCTTTTCTTGAACGCCACCCGGAAAGCCTTGACGCCCTTACCTATCTCGCCCTCTGTTTCGAGCGCAAAGAGCAGTTTGAAGACGCGCTGCGCGAATGGAAAGCCCTGCTTGAACTCTATCCGAAACATTTTGAGGCGCGGATGCGCATGGGGCTGACGCTTGACCGGTTGAAACGCTATGATGAGGCGTTCCGCGTTTTTCAGGACAATCGGGACATGTTCCCGGATGAAGCGGAAGTCTATCTGTTTTTAGGGTTTGCGTACAATCATCAAAAAGATTATCAGAACGCCTTGAAGACGTTTGACGAAGGGCTGACAAAGGATGCAGAGCATGTCGCATTGACTTTTTATCGCGGCGCGGCGTTGGAGCGGCTCGGCGAATTCGACCAAGCGATCGCCGTCTTTCGGCATGTGATTGAATTGCAGGACGATTACGCCGACGCGTACAATTATATCGGCTACATGTACGCCGAAAAGGGGATTCATCTAAACGAAGCGCTTGAACTCGTGCAGAAAGCTCTATCGTTTGAGCCGGAAAACGGCGCGTTTGTGAACAGCCTCGGCTGGATATATTATCAAAAAGGCAAGCTCAAAGAGGCCATCCGCGAATTGGAGCGGGCGGCCGCGCTGATTGACACGGATCCGACGATTCATGACCATCTCGGCGATGCGTACAATAAATCCGGCGACCGGAAAAAAGCGGCGGAACATTATCAAAAATCATTGCAGATCGAATTTAACGAGGCCGTGCAAAAAAAGCTTGACGCCATCAACGCCGACAAGAAATCCGTCAGCGGCCAGTCATCGAATAAATAGGACGACCTCACCCCTGCCCCTCTCCATAAGAGAGGGAATATCTCTTTTCCCATCTCTGTTGGGGAGGGGCCGGGGGTGGGGTGAATCAACGTTATTTATGAAGAAAATTTTCAAGGGAATGCGCGACGTTCGTTATGTCGCGTTGCTCAGTCTTGCCGTGCTGTTTTCGGCGGGATGCGCGGGCAAGCTGCCCGACATGTTGAAGCCGGTCGGCGCGGAATTTGCGACGATGACGACGGAAGAAGTCTCGCAGGCGATTGCGCAGCGCGCCGAAACCTTCCGAACGCTTTCCGGCATTGGAAAAGTCCACATTCAAAATTGGGATGAACGCTATAAATTCACGCAGGTGTTCGTGTTCGAAAAGCCGTCTCGCTTTCGCCTTGAAACGCTCGGATTCCTCGATCAACCTGCCGTATTTTTCACCTCCGATGAGCAGATGTTGTCGCTCTATTCGAAAAAATTGAACGCGGAATATCGCGGCGTCGCTTCGCGGGAAAACCTCTTCAAATTAAGCGGCATCAACCTATCAGTCGAAGATTTTCTTCTCGTCTTGTCCGGCAATCCGCCGCAGATTCCCGACGTGACCTCAGAATGGGGCGTCGCCATCCAAGAAGGCCGCTATCATTACCTTGAGCGCATCTCGTTTCAGAAAAATCTCGCGCAGCGCATTTGGTACGATACGCAATACCGCACGGTATCGCAAGTGCAGGAATTCATGCTGACGAACGGCATCATGACGCTGAACGTGCACTATGACGATTATCGCGGCGAGCAGGGCGGCTATCCGCTGCCCGCGAAAATAGACATCGAACGCCCGTTGGATAAGGTGCGCGTCTCCATCGCCTTCCGGGAAATCGAGGTCAATCAGGACATTGCGCCGGGCATGTTCGCCTTCACGCCGCCGGAAAATGCCACGATTTATCACATCGAATCCGATCAGGATCTCGGGCGCTTGGATTGGGCTGGAGAATTTCGCGTTCAGGAAGAAGAAGGGGAAAAGAACGGCGAAACAACGGAAGACAAGCAATAGGTATCAAAACATTTGAAATTTTTAACACTTCAAATGTCTGTAGTACATTGTTTCGTTAATTTTTAGGAGTGCGAAATCTTGATTTCGCGTGTCAAATCAAGATTCGACACTCCTGAGAACTCTTAAAAATTAACGTTCCGATGTAGTAGCTCAGGTATTGAGATATTTGAAGTCTTCAAGACTTCAAATCTGAGGTTAATGCACGTTGCGCAGAAATTATGGCCGGACAGGAAAAAAAAGAAAAAAAGGACGCGCTGAAAAAATCGAAAGAGCCAAAGCCAGCGAAGCCGAAACAGCCGAAAGCGCCCCGCCTTTCGAGGATGCTCGCGCAAGAACGAGTTCTGTCTGACGGGAGCGCCGCGCAAGGCATCGGCCTCAACGGGGAGATTCTCGTTCAGCCGCCGAAAAATGCGCATCATAAAATTCAAGGCATCGTTTTCGGGGCGCTGACGCTCTTTTTGCTGGTCAGCCTGCTGACGTATCATCCCGACGATCCGGCCTCGCTGTCGGATATGGGGGCGACGCAGAACATCGCAGGCGTCGTCGGCGCGATGTTTGCCAGCGTGTTGTTCAGATTTTTCGGCTATGTCGCGTACGCCTTCCCGTTGATGACGTTGCTCGTCTGCATAGATCGCTTCCATCCCGCGCCGCGCTTCGTGAATTACGGCAATCTCGCCGGAATTACGATTGGTTTGCTCTGCTTGTGCGGCTTGCTCAGCTTGCCGACGTTGGGAACGGCGACAAAATTTTCCCCCGGCGGATTCTTCGGGGCCGCGCTCGCCTCGTTTCTGCTCGGCTATTTAAAGGTCTTCGGCAGCATCACCGTTCTCATCACCGGCTTGATTATCGCCGGATTTCTGCTGAAAGTCTATTTTTTCCAGCACCTGTTGATTGTGGAGCAAGACACGCCGACCATGCCGGTCATTGCGAACGAGCCGCCGACCGCGCGCGTCCCGGAAATCATCACGCCGCAGGCCGTTTCAACGGCGGACAAGGAAAAACAGCCGCCTCAGCCCAAACCGCGCAGAAGCCTGCTCAACCCCTTCAAACGCAGCGCGTCAAAAGATCAGGCCGGACAGGAAGAGCTTTCTTTCGATCATGGACAGGTTCATGAATACCAATTGCCGCCGCCGTCGCTGTTGAATTCGCCGCCCACAACGGAAAAACTTCAGGCTGGAATGAAACAGGGGTTGTTGACGAATTCCAAATTGCTGGAAGAAAAACTCCGCGACTTCGGCATTGAGGGGCAAGTGGTCGGCGTGATGCCCGGCCCGGTCATTACGCGTTATGAAGTGCAGCCCGCGCCCGGCATTAAGGTCAGTCGGATTGTCAACCTGAGCGACGACCTCGCGTTGGGGCTGAAAGCGGAATCTATCCGCATTGTCGCGCCTGTGCCGGGCAAAGACGTGGTGGGCATCGAAGTGCCGAACAAAACCCGCGAAACGGTCTATTTGCGCGATTTGATTGAAACCGCGACGTTTTTGAATCATCCGTCGCGCTTGGCGTTGGCGGTTGGAAAAGATATTGGCGGGCATCCCTATTTTGCGGACTTGGCGAAAATGCCGCATTTGCTGATTGCTGGGGCGACCGGCTCCGGGAAAAGCGTCTGCCTAAACTCGCTGATTTGCAGCATTTTGTTTCACGCCACGCCCGAAGAAGTCCGGTTTATCATGGTTGACCCGAAAATGCTGGAACTCGGCGTGTATGACAACATTCCGCATTTGCTGATTCCGGTGGTGAAAGACCCTGAATTGGCCTCGAATGCGCTGAATTGGGCGACGGAAGAAATGACGCGGCGCTATGGCGTCTTGGCGCAGAAAGGCGTGCGGAACATCGCCCAATATAACGAGACGATCCGCGAGGGGCTGAAAAGCAAATCCGCCGAAGCGCCGAAAACGGCGGAAACGATCCTGCCGTATATCGTCATTATTGTGGATGAATTGGCGGATTTGATGATGGTCGCGTCCGGCGTGGAAAAGCCGATCATGCGCTTGGCGCAGATGGCGCGGGCGGTCGGGATTCATCTGATTTTGGCGACGCAGCGGCCGTCGGTGGATGTCATCACTGGCGTCATCAAGGCGAATTTCCCGGCGCGCATGTCGTTCCGCGTGTCGTCAAAAGTGGATTCCCGCACGATTCTTGACGCGAACGGCTCGGAATTGTTGTTGGGCGACGGCGACATGCTCTTTTTGCAGCCGGGAACGTCATTTTTGCGGCGGCTGCACGGCGCATTTTTGACGGAAAAAGAAATTAAACGCATCACGACATTTCTCAAGAAAATGGGCAAGCCGACCTACGATCAAGCCGTGCTGCATTATCATCTGCCCGGCGACGATCCCGAAGACGACGACGCGGAACTTTACCGCAAAGCGGCGTATGTTGTCGTGAAAAGCGGCGAAGCGTCTATTTCGCTGCTGCGCCGGTCGTTCAAAATCGGACACAGCAAGGCCGCCCGCATTATAGATATGATGGAGCGCGACGGCGTGGTCAGCACGTTTAAAGGCAGCCGTCCGAGGGAGATTCTCGTGACCGCCGCGCAGCTTGACGAACGGTTTAAACATGAGGGAAACGGCTGAGAATCGCCGATGCTGAGGGAGGAAATTCCTGGCAGCGCGGGCATGTCTGCCTGCGCCGCCGAAACGAAAAATAGGGGGGAGTATGCGAAAACGTGGCATGATGGCGGTGGTTGCGTGTCTGATGTGTTTGGGAATCTCTTTGAGCGCGTGGGCGGCGGGAAAGACGCTGACGATTGCGTTGGAAAGCGATCCGACGAATATTGATCCGCGCCTCGGCACGGATGTCAATTCGGCGCGAGTTGCTCAATTGGTGACGAACGCGTTGCTTCGCAAGGATCCGGTGTCGAATTTAATCCCGGATTTGGCCGAAAAATGGGAAACTCCAGATGAAAAAACCTATATTTTTCATCTGCGCAAAGGGGTCAAATTTCACGACGGCGCGGAATTGACGGCGGATGACGTGAAATTCACGTTCGATTCCATTATGGATCCGGCGTTGAAATCGCCGAAAGCGTTGGCGTATGAAAAAGTTGAGCGCATTGACGTGCTTGATCCCTATACGATTAAATTTACGCTGAAAGAAGTTTTTTCGCCGTTTTTAATCGAAATGACGCAGCCGATCCTGCCCCGCAAAGTCACGGAGGCGCTTGAAGGCAAGCAGTTCACGAATACCCTGATTGGCACCGGGCCGTTCAAGCTCGTGGAATGGACGCATGACCAGCAACTCGTCTTTGAGGCCAATCCGGCCTATTTTGAGGGCGCGCCGAAACTTGAGCGCGTCGTGCTGCGCATCATTCCTGATGATTCAATCCGCTTTTTGGAACTGAAAAAAGGCGGCGTGGATCTCGTGCAGAACGCGATTCTGCCGGATATGGTGCCGATTGCGGAGCAAACGCGCGGCTTGAAAGCCGTGCGCGGCGAAAGCGTCGTCATTTATTATCTCGGTTTCAATTTCAAAGACCCGATTTTGAAGCATCCGAAAGTCCGTCAGGCGATTGCGTACGCCATTGACCGAAAAACGATTGTGGAGCATTTGCTGAAAGGGCAGGCGTCGCTGGCGACGGGGCTGCTTTCTCCCGCAAACTGGGCATACGAGCCGAACGTCGCCGCGTATGAGTACGATGTCGAAAAAGCGAAAAAACTGCTTGATGAAGCGGGCTACCCGGATCCGGACGGCGACGGGCCGCAATCGCGCTTCAAAATCACCTATAAAACCTCAACTACCGCGCTGCGCATTCATTTAGGCGAAGTGCTGCAAGACCAGTTCAAACAGGTCGGCATCGAGATTTCGGAAATTCAGATGTACGAATGGGCGAAATTTTCGGACGACATCAAATCCGGCAATTTCCAACTGTTCACGCTGCGCTGGGTCGGCATTACGGAACCGGACATTTTTTATTCGATTTTCCATTCGAAAATGCTCCCGCCAGACGGACGGAATCGCGGCGGCTACGCGAATCCTGACATTGACCGTCTGACTGAGGCCGGGCGAAAAGAATGTTCGTTGGATGGCCGCAAAAAGATTTACAGCGAGATTCAAAAAATTCTCGCGGAAGATTTGCCGTATGTCTATCTCTGGTATCCGCAAAATATCGTCGTCATGAACGAGCGGGTGCAGGGGTTTGTCGTGTATCCTGACGGCGATTTTGTTTCCGTCAAAGACGTGTGGGTGAAAGAATAACAGCCGATGAAAATGATCTACCTGTTACCGAATATTTTTACGTTGGGGAATATCTTTTTCGGATTTTTTTCGATGATTTCCTCGATTGAGGGCGCGTTTGTCCGCGCCGCCTATGTGATTATCGTGGCGGGCTTTTTCGATGTGTTCGATGGCAAAGTGGCGCGGGCGACAAATTCCACCAGCCGCTTTGGCGTCGAATTCGATTCGCTGGCGGATTTGGTTTCGTTCGGCATAGCGCCCGCCATTCTCGTCTATCTTTGGGCGTTGCAGCCCGCCGAGCGCGTCGGCTGGTTAGGCGCGTTTTTGTTCGTGGTCTGCGGCGCGCTGCGCTTGGCGCGATTCAACGTGCTGGTGGACGTGGTGAGCAGCGACCGCTTTATCGGCCTGCCGATTCCGTGCGCCGCCGGAATGGTCGCGTCCACCGTCATTTTGATGGAAAACTTCCCGAACGCGCCGGAACTCCGCGAACGCTGGCTGCCGCTGATTACCGCGATGGTCTATGGCTTGGCGGTGCTGATGGTGAGCAATATCCAATATCGCAGCACGAAAAAGATGACGATGAAAGGCAAAAATCCTTTTGGCATCATGGTGATTGCCGCCTTGTTTCTGATTGTGGTTGCCTTAAACCCGGAAATCTCATTTTTTGTGATAGGAATAACGTATATCGCATTCGGCCTGATAGAAGCGGTTTTTGGATTAAGAAAACTGCTGACGAAAGAAAAACCCCCGACAAAATCCGCCTAATGCGTTCGAACCGCCGTGCCAATCAAACAGTGGGGCGGGCGGGCATTCCGGCCTGCCCCGGAACAGGCGGAAATGCTTGATTCCACGCTCGAAAGGAGTTCAGCATGAAAGAAGCGATGCTGTATCATGCGCAAGAGCATGGTGTCGTCATCTGCGATCTTTGCGCGCACCGTTGCAAAATTCACGAGGGCGGCAAGGGCATCTGCGGCGTCCGAATCAATCAAAGCGGGCGTCTTTATACCTTGGTGTATGACAAAATCATTGCCCAGCATGTTGACCCGATTGAAAAAAAGCCGCTTTACCACGTACTGCCCGGCTCATTATCGTTTTCCATTGCGACCGTCGGGTGTAATTTTCACTGCCTGAATTGCCAGAACGCCGATATTTCGCAGATGCCGCGAGAGCGCCGGAACGAGAGCCTTCCCGGCAGTTCCATGACGCCGGAGCAGCTTGTCAATGTGGCGCTCCGCAATCATTGCCAATCCATTGCCTACACCTACACCGATCCGACGATTTATTTCGAATTGGCGTATGAAACGGCGAAACTTGCCCACGACGCCGGATTGAAAAACGTTTTTGTCACGAACGGCTACATGACGCAAGAGGCGCTGGAGATGATTCGCCCGTATCTTGACGCCGCGAACGTGGATTTGAAGGGGTATCGGGACGGCAAATATCGAAAAACGTGCGGCGGAAAATTAGAGCCGGTCAAAGAGACGATCCGCCGGATGAACGATTGGGGCATTTGGGTGGAAGTGACGACGTTAATCATTCCGACGCATAACGATTCGGAGACGGAATTGCGGGAAATCGCCGAATTTCTCTGCGAGGTGAATCCTTCGATTCCTTGGCATGTCAGCGCGTTCTATCCGCAGTATAAAATGATGCATCTGCCCGCGACATCGGCGGGCATCATTTACCGCGCCGTGGACATCGGCAAGGCGGTTGGGCTGCGCTATGTGTATAGCGGCAATGTGCGCAGCGATCATTCGTCGGCAACGTGGTGCCCTTCCTGCGGCAAACAGTTGCTCAATCGCTCTGGATTTTTCGTGCTGGAAAATCTTATCGAACAGGGGCACTGCCCATTTTGCGATGCGGCCTTGCCCGGAATTTGGAAATGATGAAACGCCTCTCCAATCATTGGCATGGTTGGAGAGGCGAGAAAATCACTTCAAATTATTTGCGCCGGTTTGCGCGACTAAATTATTGGCGCGCAGCAGCGATTCAAACGTCCCGGCGTCCGTCCACCAGCCGTCAAGCACGGAATACGCCATGCGGCCGCGTTCGATGTAAGCGTTATTCACGTCCGTGATTTCCAATTCGCCGCGTCTCGACGGATGCAGCGTGTCAATAATGTCAAACACGGTATGATCATACAGATAAATTCCAATCACCGCATACGACGATTTCGGGGCGGACGGCTTCTCGTCAATACGGACAATCTTCTCGCCGTCTAATTCCGGCACGCCGAAACGCTGAGGATCAGGCACGTCTTTCAATAAAATCCGCGCCCCGCCCGGCTGTTTCTGAAAGGCCGCGACCGCCTCGCAAATGTTTTTTTCAATGATATTGTCGCCCAACACGACGCAGATGTCGTCATCTTCGGCGAAAAAGCGCGTCAGCCCCAACGCCTCCGCGATGCCGCCATGCCCTTCCTGATAGGTGTAATTGACATGCTCCAAGCCGAATTCTTTGCCGTTTCCCAACAAGCAAAGGAAATCTCCGGCATTATTGCCGCCCGTGACCACCATGATGTCATGGATGCCCGCGTTCACGAGGGTTTGAATCGGATAGTAAATCATCGGTTTGTCAAATACGGGCAATAAATGCTTATTCGTCACTTTCGTAAGGGGATGCAGCCGCGTTCCCAAACCGCCTGCAAGCACGATTCCTTTCATAACATTTCTCGCTTATTCTAAAAAACCTGACAAGTCTTCGAAGACCTGTCAGGTTTGCGTTTGTGATGAATTCTCAGCCGTCTTTCCGCGTCCAGTCATACGGAATGTCGTTATCATGCGGATGCACGCGAAATTCATCAGGCTGATCATACTGATACGGCATCGTCGGAATGTTAATCACTATCGCTTCATAGTCGCTGACCGCCTTGAATCCGTGAAATACGAACGGCGGAATCTGCACGAGCAACGGGCGATGCTCGCCGAAAAAAATCTCATTCACCAGCCCGTGCGTGGGCGAGGTTTCGCGGCTGTCGAACAACACGAGCTTCATCATGCCGCGCACGACCGCCATGTTATCGGTCTGCGCTTTATGATAATGCCACCCTTTCACGACGCCCGGATACGCCGTCGTCATGTACGCTTGCCCAAACTTCGAAAAAAGCTCGTCATCGCATCGCAATATTTCCATCAGCCGTCCGCGCTCATCAGGAATCACGCGCAACGGTTTCACTTTCACGCCATCAATCATGTTCGCCATATTTTCCGCCCGTTGTTTTTCACCACCGAAGCGCAGAGAACACAGAGAAAAAGCATTCCCTGCGTCTCTCGGTGAAAATGACTTATAATTCCGTTCTCTCCCAATGAATCACATCTTGCAACATTGCATCAAGCGTCGTGGTCGGCGCGAAGCCAATGTATCGCTGCAACTTCGAAACATCTGGCATGCGGCGCAGCATGTCCTCGAATCCTTCGGCATACGCCTCTTCATAAGGAATATACACAATTTCAGACTGGCTGTTCGTCATCTGCTTGATTTTCTGGGCAAGCGCGTCAATGCTGATTTGCTCCGTGCCGCCGATATTAAAAATCTCGCCGACCGACCGTTCCGTCTGCAACAGCAGCGACAGCGCATGAACGACATCCGCCACGTTCGTAAAGCAGCGCGTCTGCTGCCCCGTGCCATAGACGTGGATCGGCTCATTTCGCAGGGCGGCGCGGACGAAGCGCGGCACGACCATGCCGTAGCGTCCGGTTTGGCGCGGGCCAATCGTATTAAACAGGCGCACGACCGTCACCGGCAATTTCCGCTCCTTCCAATACGCCAACGCCAAAAATTCATCAATCGCCTTTGAGCAGGCGTAACTCCACCGCCCTTTCGTCGTCGCGCCCATGACTAAATCGTCATCTTCGGAAAAGCGTTCTTTCGCGCTTTTGCCATACACTTCCGACGTGGACGCCAACAGCACGCGCTTTTTCTTGAGGTTGGCGAATTGCAAGACGAGTTCCGTGCCGTAAATGTTCGTTTCAATCGTGTTGACGGGGCTTTCGACGATTAACTGCACCCCGACGGCGGCGGCTAAATGGACAACCATGTCGCATTTATCCACTAATTCCCGCAAAAGCTGGCGGTTGGTAATGGTGTCTAAATAGTAATGAAAATGGGGGTTCGGCTTGAGATGCTCGATATTTTCGATGCTGCCAGTTGACAAGTCATCAATCACGAAGACCTCATGCCCGGATGCCAGCGATAATTCCGCGAAATGCGATCCGATAAATCCCGCGCCGCCAGTAATGAGTATTTTCATCAAATGACGGTAGCCCCGTGCTACGTCGCGGGAACGTCTTGGTAACTCCGCGCTGCGTTGCGGGCAGCCAAAACTTTCCCGCGACGTAGCGCGGGGCTACCATGAACGGGCTTACTTCTCGCCGTTCTGGATGGATTTTTCCACGAATTTATAGACCTGATCGGTTTTCTGGAGATACGCTTCGTAACTATATTTTTCGTCGCTCAATTTCATGGCGTTCGCCACAAGCCGCTGGCCGAGCGCGCGGTCATTAATCAGGCGCAGCGTCCCTTCGGCAAAGGCTTCGGCGTTATTGTCCGTCAAGACGGCCACATCCGGCGTCAAGGCTTGCGTGTGCGTCAAGATATTCGTCGCCACAATCGGCTTGCCGGATTTTAAATAGGAATAAATCTTGAGCGGCGTGTTTTTGCCCTCTTTGCGGGGTGAGACGAGAATATCCGCGATCTGCGTATAGACCGGCATATCCTGCACGGGCTGCTGCCCGGTGAACTGCGCGATCTTCTCAATGCCCAACTGCGCGGCCAATTCCTTGAACTTCGCAATCTGCTCAGGATGCCCGCCAACCAGCACGTAGCGCGCGCGTTCGCATTGCGCCGCGACCCGCTTCGCGCTTTCGAGCAGCAAATCAATCCCTTGATACGCCTCCATCGTGCCGGTGTACAGCACGACCGTTTCATCGCGCAGGCCGAGCCGCTGCTTCAGCGCGTCCGTTTCCGCCGCCGTCACCGGCCGCTCATCCGTGACCGGCACGTTTTCAATCACGAGATACGGCTGATCGCGGTGCAATTTCTCGACGCGCTCGCCGAGATACGGGCAAATCACAATCGTTTTCAGCGAATGTTTCAACACCCAGCGCTCGATGGCTTCGCCAATGCGAAACAGCATCGGCGAATTGCTGATGCCGAAATTGCTCATCTGCTCCGGCAAACTGGAGTGCATGTCGTACACATGCGGAAAGCCCCAGAATTTGCGCAGCAGCGCGCCCACCAACACCGCTTCTTCGTGCGTGTGGACGCAATCGTATTTGCCGCTCAACATCATGCGGAAGGCTTGCGCAAAAAGCGGAATGTCTAAAAATATTTTCGCCGCAGAGAGGCCGATTTTCACGTTCGAGATGAAGGGGAGTTTCAGCGAGCGGTAAATGTTGACGTTCTCGATTTGCACGTCTTCGCCGACCGGGTAGGTGATTAAATCTACGTGATGCCCCAATTTCGAGAGGGCTTTCAAGCGGTGATATTCGCTGAACGGCGTGCCGCGCGGCTGAAAAAACGGCTCTGGCGCAATCATTAAAATTTTCATATTATTATGCCGCAGAGGCGCAGAGAAACGCGGAGAACAGCATTTCTCAGGGGTTTTTCCGCGCCTCTCCGCGCCTCTGCGGTCACTCATGGCGTTCTCAAAAACTCTGCTGTTGCAAGATTGCATTCCGCAAACGGGGGAAATCTGTCAAGGAAAAGCCTGTGGTTTTGTCTGAGGGATGACGGTTCTGGACATCGCTGTCAGACGCCTTCAAAGTGTCTGACAGCTTTTCTTGCCCGCCACATTTCATGCGCCGAACAATTTCTGCCGGAAGATGAAAAAGACTGCGCCGAGCAAGCACAGCCCCGCCCAAAGATAATCCAGCCGGAACGTTTCGCGCAGATACAAGAGCGAAAACGGCACGAACATCGTCAGCGTAATCACTTCTTGCAAGATTTTCAACTCGCCGACGTTCATCGCCTGATGGCCGATGCGGTTTGCCGGAACTTGAATCAAATATTCAAACAGCGCAATGCCCCAGCTAATCAGCGCGGCAATGAACCAAGGTTTATTCGAGAGATTCTTCAAATGCCCATACCAGGCAAACGTCATGAAAATGTTGCTGCAACAGAGCAGCGCTGTCGTTGTGAGAAATACGCGCATACCTACCTTCTTGTGAGGAGTGAATAAAAGAACCGGCGTCTCTTGAAGAAACGCCGGTTCGAGTGAGGTTCTCGTCACGAGAAGCGATTTCGCAGTGCCGCCGAAATTGTCAAGCAAGAAATAACATTATTCGCGCCGCGAGCACCCCCGTTCGCAGGGGCGTTCAATTGAACGCCCCTGCGAGGGCATCAAATTCGGTTGCCCTTCGACAGCTCGGGAGGAGCGATAGAGAGATCAACGCGCGACCTCTTCATCAATATTGGGGCGGGAGATCAGCGTTTTGCCATGCGCCGCCGGAAGCATCTGCTTGAGTTTCCACTGATTCTCCAGCCTGCCGAACGCCCAATACTGATCAAACGCTTTCACATGCTGATCCTGCGTCACGACGCTGCCTTTCAAGCGGCTCGTGACTTGCGCCTCGGCGGAAATACGCGTGAAAAATTCATCCTGCCGGTTATCCTGATAATTCCGCGCCAACATGATTTCGACATCGTGGACGCGGAAATGCTCATACGCCACTTCGCGGCCAATCTGCTGGTCGCGCTCAATATCCGCCCGCAGCTTTTCGGCCACATTTGGAAAGAGCGCGTTCGCCACCGGCGCTGACAGGTCAGACTTGGCGCGGGCGGCGTAAACGGCGGCAAAAATCTGCCGCGCCCGCTCCATCATCTGCGTCTGATTCCAGAGCGGATCGCGCCGTTCCAGCGAGCCAAGCAAATATCTGACTTTCGAAGGCTTGGCCGGTGTTTTCGGGCTGTGCGCGGAACGCGGCGGCGCGGCGCTGGCCGGTTGCGCGTGTTCAACGCCATCCACCGTGTTCTCATAATCCAAATAATCGCCGTCCTGCGTCTGCGCAATCCGCCGCAGCCGCCATGCGCCCTCGTCAAACTCAAACACCCAAAATTCCTGAAACGGCTTGGGCGCGCGGCTGCCGCGCAAAAATTTGCCGCTCCGGTCATCAACATAGGAATCGCGCGCCGTCGCCGAAATCAGCGCAACGACCTCGCGTTCATTCAGGCGAGGCCGATAGCGGACATGCGCGAAATCAATCCGGTTGATGGCGAGATCGTCTAATTGGTTGATTTCATGGTCAGCGATCATTGTCTCGATTTTTTCGAGATGCTCATGATACAGCGCGGGCATGAGATGCGCTTCCATTGGCGCGTAATTGCGCGCCTGCCAGCATTGCTGCAACTTCAAAAAAATCGCGCGGACGGTTTTGGTCAGCGATTCCGGCGCGAAATTCGGATCGGCCTGCGCGATGGCCTCAAGGTCTTCTTTCGTCTTATTCGCTTTGGGCAAAATCTGGTTTCGCGGATACAAAAAATCATCATCTTCGCTGCCGTCCGCCGCATTCTGCTGCTTGCTTGCAATAAACGACCAAATGATGATCAAGCCCATGATTCCGAGCGTAATCGCGATGCCCGTCGCAAATCCTTCCTCGCCGCCATAATTCCCGCCGCGTGAACCGTGATGATAGCCGCCGCCCTTATTATGCACAGCGACGCCTGCCGCGAAAAATGTATGCGGCGCGTCCACTTGCAAATTATAGACCGTGACGTGCCCGGCGACGCGCTCCTTCTGCTGAATCGTCTGCGCCGTCAGGCTGTTGCGCCCGTCAAACGCCATAATCCGGTCGCCGACGCGCAGGCTGCCGACGGTCTTGAATACGCCGTCGCCGATGAAAAACGGGTGATCCGGCGTGACGCGCAGCCGCGCCTGATCTGTCGTGACGATGACGTATTCATCGGCCTCTTGCGTGAGAATGCGCTCGACCGTCGCCGCAACGACCGCGCCGTTTTCTTCAAACGCCATCAATTTGTCGCCGACGCGCGCCCGCTCAATCGGCATGCTCGCGCCGTCGCTCCGCAGAATCGGCGTCTCCGGCAAAAAACAGCCGCCGCCTTTATTATGCGCGGCGACGCCTGCCGCGAAAAATGTATGCGGCGCATCCACTTGCAAATTATAGACCGTGACGTGCCCGGCGACGCGCTCCTTCTGCTGAATCGTCTGCGCCGTCAGGCTGTTGCGCCCGTCAAACGCCATAATCCGGTCGCCGACGCGCAGGCTGCCGACGGTCTTGAATACGCCGTCGCCGATGAAAAACGGGTGATCCGGCGTGACGCGCAGCCGCGCCTGATCTGTCGTGACGATGACGTATTCATCGGCCTCTTGCGTGAGAATGCGCTCGACCGTCGCCGCAACGACCGCGCCGTTTTCTTCAAACGCCATCAATTTGTCGCCGACGCGCGCCCGCTCAATCGGCATGCTCGCGCCGTCGCTCCGCAGAATCGGCGTCTCCGGCAAAAAGCACCCTTTGTTATGGACAAGAAACCCGTCCGCGAGAAACGTATGCGGCGCGCTGACCGTCAAATTGAAGACCTCCGTCGCGTCCGCCGTCAGCGTCACGCGCCGCACGGTGGCCGGAACCAGCCGCCCGTCGCGCCAAAACAGCGCGCGCCCGCCGACCGGCAGCCGCCCCGCGAGCATGAAGCCGCCGTCCGCGAGCGCGAACGGGTGTTCAGCCGTCGTCGTGACCGCGCCGAGATCGGTTTCGAGCCGCCGCCGCCGCGCCTGCGTCGTGACGACCGCCTGAATGATCGCCGTCGTCGCCGCGCCGTCCGCGCGAATCGCGGTCACGGCGTCGCCTTCGCGCAGTTGTTCAATCGGGCGCGCGCCGGTCGGCGTGTCAATCCGCGTTCCCGCCGGAAAACAGCCGCCTTTATTATGCACAGCGACGCCTGCCGCGAAAAATGTATGCGGCGCATCCACCTGCAAATTATAGACCGTGACGCGCCCTGCGACGCGCTCCATGCGTTGAATCGTCTGCGCCGTCAGGCTGTTGCGCCCGTCAAACGCCATAATCCGGTCGCCGACGCGCAGGCTGCCGACGGTCTTGAATACGCCGTCGCCGATGAAAAACGGGTGATCCGGCGTGACGCGCAGCCGCGCCTGATCTGTCGTGACGATGACGTATTCATCGGCCTCTTGCGTGAGAATGCGCTCGACCGTCGCCGCAACGACCGCGCCGTTTTCTTCAAACGCCATCAATTTGTCGCCGACGCGCGCCCGCTCAATCGGCATGCTCGCGCCGTCGCTCCGCAGAATCGGCGTCTCCGGCAGAAAGCAGCCTTTGTTATGCGCGAGGACGCCGCCCGCGAAATACGTGCCGCGCGCGACGATTAAATTATACGCGGGGCGCGCGGCCTTGACCGGCGTGACGGAAATAATGGCTTGCGGCGCAAGCCGCGCGCCGTTCCAGAACATGAGGCGCTCGCCGGGGCGCAGCGTCGCGGCGGTATGAAACTCGGTGGCGCTGACCGCCAACGGATGTTCCGGCGTGACGCGCAGCGTTTGGCCGGGCAGGGCGATTTCGAGATAGCGCGTCGGCGCGACTCGAATCACATCCCGCGCGACCGTCGGCTGAAACTGCCCGTCAATCAAGGTTAGCACGGCGTCGCCCGCCCGCACGCGCTCAATCGGCGTCGCGCCCTGCGGCGTCAAAATCGGCGTGCCTGCTTCAAAACAGCCGCCGCCCCGCGCCAACGCCGGGCGGCTCGGCATAACGCCGACCGCCAGCAAGAGCATGAGGGCGGCGAATATCTGCTGAACTCCGCTTCTTTTCATCACCATAACGCCTCCTGCGTTCTTCAAGAGCATTGGGAAGGAACGCTGTCAGACATCTTGGAGGCGTCTGACAGCGTTGTCCATGCGCATCAGCCCGCTAACGCGGCGATCAACGCGCCGAGAATCGCGGCGGCGACCACGATGCTGACGCCTAAAATGCTGGCGGCGACCACGCGCCCGAAATACTCGGCGACGGCCTGATTGCCGCGAATAATCTCTTTTTCCTCGTCAATGTGCGGCGTCAGGCGATCAATAAGGCGCGGCAGCAAGACCGACGCCAACAACACCATTATTCCCCCGACAACGCCGCCGATCACGGCATACACGACCGCCCATGCAATCCACGTTACATGCGTCAACATAATGTTCCCTCCGCGTAAATGTTAATAGATATGAGTATTGGTTTCCGCTCTCTTGGCAAGAGAGAGACTTCAAAAGTCTTCAAGACGTTTGCAGTCTATTCTTCGCGCCGCGTCGGGGCGTTCAATTGAACGCCGATCCGTTCGCCCTGAGCCTGTCGAAGGGCATTCCGTATCTGGTTCGACAGGCTCGCCATGAGCGGAAACCCCGCCCATGCGGGGCGCGGCGACCGCGCCCCTACCTGCCCAACGAGTCCGCCAATTGCCGCACGTGTTCAACCAATTCATCAATCGCTTCTTGCAATTCTTGAATGTCAACGCCGCGCTGCGCGACAAACGCTTGCAACGCCGCGAATTCCGGCTGCGCTAACAGCGCGGCCACGGACGGCAGCGCATATTGCCCGCCGGTTTGCGCGGCGCGACGGAACATGTTTCCGAAAATGCCTAAGAGCTTATCCCTAAATAGGAATGGTCTGACGTCAACACATGATGGCACAGGCCA
>CAZCGG010000054.1:0-21072 GCA_964498135.1 uncultured Candidatus Moduliflexus sp. | reverse complement strand
CGGTGCGTAATCAGGTCTTCGGGGTGGATATTCCAGCGCACTAACCGCTCGACAAGCTCTTCCATGCGCCAAATATTCGTCACCCACGAGCCGTAAATGGTTTTTTGATCGTGAATAATGTCGGGCGACGGCTGGAAACTGACCGTGCCGCCTTCGCCGATGAAGACGATTTTGCCCCATTTGCGCGTCGCTTGAATGCAGGTCAACCGCGCCTTATCGTGCGCGGAGCAATCCACCGCTTTTTCCACGCCCATGCCGCCGGTTAGGTTTTTGACCTGCTGCACGTTTTCCGCGCCCGCTTTCAGGACATCATCGAACAACCGCAAATTTTTCGCAATTTCGATGCGCTCGTCAAGGGCTTCGATGCCGAGAATTTTCGTCGCGCCCATCGCCTTGCAGAGCATTGCGGCCGCTAATCCTACCGGGCCGAGGCCGGTAATCAACACAGCGTCATTGCCGCACAAGTCGATTTTTTCCAACCCCTCATAGACCGTGCCGAAACCGCAGGCGACTTGCGCCCCGTCGGAATAGGTCAATTGCTCAGGCAGCAACACCAAATCTTTTTCTTCCGCCAGCAGATATTCGGCCATGCCGCCGTCGCGCTGCCAACCGTAGGCGCGGCGATATTTCTCGCTGGTGCAGGAAATCATGTAGCCTCGGCGGCAATCATTGCAGACGCCGCAGCCGGAAATGTGATAAATAATCACGCGGTCGCCCGATTTGAAGCGGCGGCAGCCCACCCCGCATTCCACAATCTGCCCGCACGGTTCATGTCCAGCGATCATGCCCGGCTGATAGCCTTCCGGCCCCTTGCCGAGATGCTGATGATAAATGCAGCGAATATCCGAGCCGCATATTGTTGACGATTTCATTTTGACCAACACTTCGCCGTGTCCCGGCACAGGGATAGGAAAATCTTTGAGAACGGCGGTGCTGTTTCCCGGCAACATCGCGCCTTTCATCGTTCCTTGCATCTGCATTCCTCCGAAATAGATTTATAGAGGCGAGGGCAAAACTTCAAACGTCTTCAGTAATTACAAATTGTTTTATTGTATTTTTCACGCCAAGCCCGCGAAGCTCGCAAAGGCCGTATGTGACCACCTTTGCGAGCTTCGCGGGCTTGGCGAAAATTCGAAAAACATTATTCATAATTACTTCAAGACTTTTGAAGTCTTTTATAATCACCAACGCTCGCCTCTATAAGTTCATTTATAATAAACCCGAATGGGTTTCTGCTGTTGCGCAACGCTCTATATAAAGAACGCTGTCAGACACCTTGCAAGGTGTCTGATAGTTCTGTCCATTATTCGGTCACGACGCCTTTTTTCAAAATAATGTTAGCGTAGAGCGCTTTTTCGCCGGTGGCGACAATCGCAAACGCCTGTTTAGCGCGTTCGTAAAACGCAAACCGTTCGATGAGTTCAAACTCGACGGCTTTGGATTCATGTTTTTGCACGATGGCTTTATATTCGTCCCAAATCGTCGGCGTGACCGTATCGCCAGGCACAATGGCCGTCAAGCCGACCGGTTTGGCGACATACGAATCGAGCGGGAAAAATTGCAGGATCGCATCCAGCAGTTCAGGAACGCCAAGCCCGTCAGCCCGCACTAATCGCCGGGCGCACGCGGCTGCCGGAAAATTTCCGTCGGCCAACAGGAGATCATCGCCATGCCCCATTTCTAACAGAACTTTCATCAAATCCGGCGAAAGAATTTTTGGAATGCGCTTCAACATAATGTGTTGCTCCTCTGTGGTTGACGCCTGACGCGCCGTTGAACACCGCTCAGGCGTTGATGGACGGTTTCGCGCATGATTGCCGCGCGATCAATTGCGGTTTGAGCAGGATTCTCCGCGCTTCCTGCGTCCCCCAGCCTTGAATCAATTGGATCAGCATTTGCGCCGCTTCGGTTGCAATTTTGGTGACGGGCTGGGCAATGACGGTCAGCGGCGGATCAACAAGCTGACACCATTTTTCATCGTCTATGCCGATAAATGAGACATCTTGCGGGATGCGTAAATTGCGGGCTTTGATTTCCAGCATGGCGCCGATGCTCATCACGCCGCCGCATGAAAAAATAGCGGAAGGTGGCTCGGCAAGATGAAACATCGCGCTGGCGGCTTCCTGTCCGCCTTCGACGGTGAACTGCCCATCGCAAATCAGGTGATCGTCAATCGGAATCTGATAGGCGCTCAACGCCTGAAGATACCCGTCAAGCCGCTCCTTCCCCGTTGAAATATTGCTGCGCCCAGTGATGATTCCGATCCGGCGATGCCCGAAATGCAAAAGATGTTCCACCGCCATGCGCGCCGCCTCGATATTCTCGAGCAGCACGGCGTTGACGTGTTCAATGTCCGGCGGATGGCGATCAATAAAGACGACCGGAATATTTTGTCGCGCAAGTTCCTCGGCGGATGAATCATCGTCAACCGGCGCGATAATCAGGCCGTCAATCCGCCGCCGCCCCAACACATCCAGATACTCTTTTTCTTTTTTTAAACTGCGCTGCGTATTGCATAAAATGATATTGTAGCCGTAACGGCTCGCCACATCCTCGATGACGGCGGCCATTGCGGTAAAAAACGGATTGGTGACATCCGTAAACACCAATCCGATAGACGGCGGCACCACCAGCGAAGTCGGCGGCAGGGATTTATTGGTTTGATAACCTAATTCCTTGACAACTTGCAGTACTTTTTCTCTGGTAGATTCGCTGATGCGACTTTGGCTGCCTTGATTCAGCACCAACGAGACGGTAGTAGCCGAGACGCCCGCTCTTTTCGCAATATCTCTCAATGTGGTCGCCATGCGTGTCCCTTTCAGTTTAAAAATTAGTTTATCGTTATACTAATCTTTTACTAATAGCTATTTACTGTCAAGTTATTTTTTCATTTCGCAATAAAATCACAAAAACGCGGACGGGGACAAATAGGCCTCTTGCAAAAGTCTCTTCCGTTCGCCCTGAATTTATCGAAGGGCGCGCGTGAGGGTCGTTTCTCCCGAAAAAGACACGCTTCGACAGGCTCAGCGCGAACGGGTTGCCGGAGAAACTAATGATTTCTGCAAGAGGCCTAATGATGTTTTGGCATCCTTTGGCGCGTTGCCTCGCTGCGCGGCCTCGAATGCGCAAGGTTTTCGCGCGGGTCGAGTTTTTTCCTTGACAAAAGGCGCGCGGGTTTTATAGACGTGCTACGCTTGTATTCATGAAGCGTTGCCCTGAAAATTGAGGAGTCGAAGAGGTTATGAAAACAGAATTTATCAGTAAAGAAGACGCGCGAGCGCAACACAAATGGTATGTGATTGACGCTCAAAATCTGGTGTTAGGACGCCTTGCCGTGGAAATTGCCAACCGTTTGCGGGGAAAAAATAAACCGAATTATTCGCCGCATGTTGACACTGGCGACTACATTATCGTGGTGAACGCCGACAAAATCCGTCTCACCGGCAAAAAGTTGACCGATAAGATTTATTATCGGCACACCGGTTATCCGGGGGGGATTAAATCTATGACGGCGAAAGAAATGCTCGCCCGTAAACCGCAGCGCTTGTTAGAGTTGGCTGTGAAACGGATGCTGCCGAAAAATCGGCTGGGAGACGCCATGTACAGTAAATTGAAAGTCTATGCCACTCCAGAACATCCGCATGTTGCGCAACAGCCGGAAGTGTTAACCTTTCAACCGCGTTATGACAATTAATGGAGGAAGCCCGTGTCAGATCTGGAATATCGTTACGACGAAACGGACGAAATGGAAGTAGAAGGCAGCGTGTCGCTGCCGTTGTATGATGACAGCGACCGTGACGCGTCATTAGATCATGAATTGCCGGAAGAAGGGTCGTCGCTGGCCGATCAAGTGTATGCGACAGGGAAACGCAAGACAGCGATTGCGCGCGTATGGCTACGCCGGGGAAAAGGCCGTTTTTCCGTGAATCGCAAGACGCTGGACGAATATTTTAACCGCGAAACGCATCGCATGATTGTGAAGCAGCCGATGCGCTTGACGAAAAATCTGAATGATTTTGACGTAATTGCCACCGTGGAAGGCGGCGGTAAATCATCGCAAGCCGACGCGATTAAACACGGCATTTCTCGCGCGTTAGTGCTGTTCAATGAAACGGAAAATCGCTCCGTGTTGAAGAAAGCTGGCTTTTTAACCCGCGATTCCCGCATGAAAGAGCGGAAGAAATACGGGCAGCGCGGCGCGAGAGCTCGTTATCAGTTCTCGAAACGGTAGAATTGGCGGGAATCTTCCCGAAATTTCTACGCACAGATTGCTCATGTTCTTCGATTTTTACGGAGGTGTCTGCCTGAAACGGCGGCAGATCCCGTGAAAAAATGACAGGAACACGCGAATAACCGAATAGGAGGAATTATCCATGAGCGCAATTAAAATGAAAGAATTACTGGAAGCCGGCGTGCATTTCGGTCATCAGACCAAACGCTGGAACCCGAAGATGAGACCGTTTATCTTCGGCGAACGAAATAATATTCACGTGATAAATCTTCAGGCGACCGTTCAGAAGTTTAAGGAAGCCAATGACTTCTTGGTGAACGCGATTGCCAAAAACGGCACTATTTTATTTGTCGGCACGAAAAAACAGGCTAAAGACGCGATTCGTGAAGAAGCGACGCGTTGCGGAATGCCGTATGTGAATCAGCGCTGGCTCGGCGGAACGTTAACGAATTTCAGCACAATTCAGAAAAGCACGAAGAAATTACGCCACTACGAACAGATGCAAGAAACCGGCGAAATCGCGCAGCTTCATAAAAAAGAAATTTTGATGCTCGAACGCGACCGTGAACGCATGGAGAAGTTTCTTGGGGGCATTAAAGTCATGGATCGGCTGCCGGACGCCGTGTTTATCATTGATCCCAAGAAAGAAAAAATTGCGGTGCATGAAGCGCGCATTTTAGGCATTCCCGTCATTGCGATTGTTGACACCAACTGCGATCCTGAGCCGATTGATTTTGTTATTCCCGGCAATGATGACGCGATTCGCGCCATCAAACTGTTTGCTTCAAAGATTGCTGAGGCGGTCATGGAAGGAAAAGATCAATTGCAGGAACATATCACCAGTCAAAAAAGAGATAACGCTGAGGACGACCGGAAACCCTCACCTGCCAGTAAAGACGCTGACGACAACCTTGCCGATGATGAGGACGACGAGGCGTAACGGACACGAGAGACATTTTCAGGGCAACTGAGAAATGCATGCAGCAAAAACATCTTTCCCGCCCCTCCGATAACTTTGCGTTATCGGAGGGGTAATTTTTGAACGTAGGTATGTTGATTCGAGACGTGACGAAACGAGGTAAGGAGAGCATTGATCATGGAAATTAGCGCGAAATTGGTGCAAGAACTGCGAACGGCGACGGGCGCGGGGATGATGGATTGTAAAAAAGCGTTGGCAGAATCCGAAGGAAATCTCGAAAAAGCGGTGGAACTCTTGCGAAAACGCGGATTAGCGACTGCCGCTAAAAAATCCGGGCGCGTGACCAGCGAAGGCTTGGTTGCGTCGTATATTCACGGCGGCGGCAAGCTCGGCGTCTTGATTGAAGTGAATTGCGAGACCGATTTTGTTGCCAGAACCGAACAATTTCAGCAATTAGTGAAAGATATTTCGATGCACATCGCCGCATCGAATCCGACCTATCTCAAACGCGAAGACGTTCCGGCAGATGTGATCGCCAAAGAGCGTGAAATTTACCGGGCGCAATTAGCCGAATCGAAAAAGCCGGAAAATGTTGTTGAGAAAATCATTGACGGAAAACTTGAGAAATTTTTCAGCGAAGTCTGCCTGAATGAGCAGCCGTTTGTCAAAGATCCGGATCGGACGGTGCAGCAACTCGTGACGGATGCGATTGCAAAATTGGGCGAAAATCTGAATATCCGCCGCTTTGTCCGTTTCGTGCTTGGCGAAGGGATTGAAAAGGAAGAAAAAAATCTGGCTGCGGAAGTGGCTGCGCAAATTGAAGCGGCCAATAAATAAATGCGTCGCGGGGGGCGTTCAGGCGAAGGTCCCCCGCGCAAAAGAAGGATTCAATCGAAAAGAGCATGGCAGCGTATCAGCGAATTCTCTTGAAATTAAGCGGCGAAGTGTTGGCCGGGGCGAATGAAACGGGGATTGACGGCGGGATGTTGGATTACGTCGCGCAGGAAGTGAAAAGCGCGGCTGAACTCGGCGTTCAAGTTGGCTTAGTGATTGGCGGCGGGAATCTTTTTCGCGGCGTGCAGGGGCAGCAGCGCGGCATTCCGCGCCCAGCAGGGGATCAAATGGGCATGCTGGCGACGGTCATGAACAGCATCGCGTTGCAAGAAACGCTCGAAAGTCTCGGCGTGGCGACGCATATTCAAACCGCTATTCCAATGGGGCAACTCGCGGAACCGTTTCATCGAAAACATGCCATTCATGCGCTTGAACGCGGGCATGTCGTGATTTTTGCCGCCGGAACGGGGCATCCGTTTTTTACGACGGATACGGCGGCCTCGCTGCGCGCCGTGGAAATTGAGGCCAACGCGATTTTCAAAGCGACGAAAGTTGACGGCGTGTATTCTGCCGATCCCGTGAAAGACGCCGCCGCCGTCCGCTTTGAGCGCATCACGTATCTTGAGGTTTTGCAGCGCCAGCTTAAAGTGATGGATTTGACAGCGATTTCCTTTTGCATGGAGCATCAGATGCCGATTGTGGTGTTTAATTTGAAGCAGCCGGGCAATATCAGGCGACTCCTTGCCGGAGAGGCTATCGGTACGCTGATGCATAATTAGCAAGGCGCATGGCAAAGGGCGGAGAGTTCTCCTTTTCCCTTGTTGTGTGGCCTTTTGGGTATGCTACAACACGTGTACAAAGACACCGAATCGCAGATGCAGAAAGCCATTGACCTGCTGAAACATGAGTTCGCAGGCATTCGAACCGGGCGGGCATCGGTGGGGCTGCTGGATGGCATTACGGTGGAATATTATGGGACGCCGACGCCGTTGAATCAAGTGGCGACGCTCTCCGTGCCGGAAAGTTCGCTCATTGTGATTCAACCATGGGATGTCAGCGTTATCAAAGAAATCGAGAAAGCCTTGCTGCGCTCGGATTTAGGCATCACGCCGTCGAACGATGGCAAAGTGATTCGTTTAGCGATTCCGGCGTTGACGGAAGAACGGCGCAAAGAGATGGCGAAGCTCGTCAAAAAACGCGCCGAAGAAAAGAAAGTCGTGGTGCGCCAACTCCGGCGCGACGCGAATGAAGCGTTAAAAAAGCTGGAAAAAGACAAAAAAATTACTGAGGATGATTTCCATCAAGGGCAGGAAAAAATCCAGAAAATTACGGATGATTTCATTAAATCCGTAGATGAATTGACCGCCAAAAAAGAGCAGGAATTGCTTCAAATTTAGATGAATCAAGAACAGCAAAAGATGTCGGAGCAGGAGATTCTCGCGCAGTTGCGCGAGCAAATCGCGGCAGACAAGCTGCCGCGTCACGTTGCCGTGATTATGGATGGCAACGGCCGCTGGGCAAAGCAGCAGGGCAAACCTCGCGTCGAAGGGCATCGGGCGGGATTGCGCTCGGTTCGGGCAGTGGTTGAGGCGGCGCAAGAGTTGAAGATTCCGGCGTTGACGTTGTATGCGTTTTCTTCGGAAAATTGGCGTCGTCCGGCGTTGGAAATTCAAGCGTTAATGATGCTGCTCATTGAGTATCTGAAACGCGAAGTCCGTGAATTACACGCCAATAACGTCCGATTGACGACGATTGGCCGGACGCATGAATTTCCGGCAAACGTCCAGAAAGCCTTAGAAGATGCGATGTCAACAACGCACAGCAATACGGGCTTAATCTTGAATCTCGCATTAAATTACGGCGGACAAAACGAAATACTTGACGCTGTGAAAAAGATCGCGCATGATGTTCATGTTCAACACGTGCGGGCGGAAGATTTGACGACGGAACTGTTTGCGCGGTATCTGTCAACCGCCCATCTGCCTGAGTTGGACTTGATGATTCGCACCAGTGGAGAAATGCGCATCAGTAATTTCTTGCTCTGGCAAGTGGCGTATGCTGAATTGTATGTGACGCCTGTGCTGTGGCCTGATTTCGGCAAGCCGCATTTTTATCAGGCCATTTTGGATTTTCAGCATCGTTCACGGCGATTCGGAAATGTGAGTTGACGAGAAGACGCTTGATGATAAAAACGCAGAATATTTACGCATGTCAATCAGCGTGACTGCTGGTTGATATTCATTGGAGGAAATGGGTATGAAAAAAAATATGATTAGGAATGAGCGCGGCGATTCACGAGTTGGGGCAATTGTCGCGGTTCTCGTGTTAGGGGCGTTAATCTTCGTGGGTGTCCAATTAATCCCGATTTATTATGATCACTGGACATTTCAAGATGAATTCAATAATGAAAAATTGGCGCTCATGTTTGTCAATTATTCTTCTGAAAAGGTAAAAGAAAAAGCCATCGAACGGATAAAAGGGCTGCTCAAGGATATGAATGCGCAGTTTAAGGATAAAGACATTAAAGTGATGGTTGATCCGCAAAAGAATAAAATCGTGATTGAGGTGCGGTATGCGCGTCCGCATAAAGTGCCGTTTATTCAGAATCCGAAGCAGTTCTACATGAAAGCGGAAAACACGCCGATTTAATGAACTATGCGGATTGGCATTGATGCGCGATTATTTCACGAGAAGACAGGGATCGGGCGCTATACCCGATCCCTTTTTTTTCAATATCTTAACGGTCATAAAGACGCAGAGGATCAACTTGTGCTTTTTTATGATCGCCCGATTGATTTCCCCACGTTTTTTCCAGAATGTTCTGCTCACGATCATCCCAACATCGAATTGGTGATCGCCGACTGTCGGCGTCGGATTCTCTGGACAAATTGGCATCTTCCGCCGCTGCTGCGGCAACATCGGATTGACGTGTATCATGGCGTCTGCAATTTCGAGCTGCCGCTCAGAAAAATGTGCCGGTACGTCGTGACGATTCATGATTTAGTCCCGTTATTCTTCCCGGAGCTTGTCCCCAAAAAGCATCTGCTCTTTTTTAAATTATTCATGAAACGGGCGGCGCGCGCGGCGGATGTGATTATTACCGATTCCGAGCATTCGAAGCAGGATATTTGCCGCCATCTGCGCGTTCCCGCAGAAAAGGTGCGCGTCATTTATTTGGGGTATGCGCCGACGCCGCTGCCGTCGAACCTGAGCGAGGCTCGCCAGCGCATCTTGAACCGGCTCGGCATTCGGCAGCCGTATCTGTTGTTTGTCGGCGTCATTGAGCCGAAAAAAAATTTAGAGCGGCTGCTTGAGGCATTCGCCCTGTTGCGCCGGAAACATGCGGCGTTTCAATCGCTGCAACTTGTGATTGCGGGCGGAAAGGGCTGGTTTTACGAGCAAGTCTATCGAAAAGTTGACGCCTTGCGGCTCGGCGAGGCCGTCGTTTTTACCGGCTTCGTGCCAGATGAAGACTTGCCATGCCTGTACAGCGGCGCGGAAGCGTTTGTGTTTCCATCCATTTATGAGGGGTTTGGGCTGCCGGTGCTGGAAGCGATGGCGTATGGCGCGCCGGTGATAACGTCGCGCGTCTCATCTCTGCCGGAAATCGCCGAAAACGCGGGAATTTTGGTTGATCCGCTCGATCCGGCGTCGCTCTGCCAAGGCATGGAAACCGTCCTGATGAATCCGTCAGCGCGGGCGCAGATGGCCGAAGCGGGGCGTCTGCGGGCGCGGCAGTTTTCGTGGCAGCGCACGGCTGACGAAACGTATCAAGTCTATGCAGACCTCTATCGCCGGTGACGAATGATGCGAATTGCGCTTGATTTACGTTGGATTCGGAGCGAACAGATTGACGGCATCAGCCGGTACGCCGTCAATTTGGCGGCGCATCTGCTTGCCGTCGCGCCGGAACATGAGTATCTTTTCATCGGCGAGCCGTCGTTGTTAGCGCATCATTTTCCGCAGGAGCTTGGCGCGAACGCCCGCATTGTCCCCTGTCCGCATCGTCTGCTCTCGCCCAAAGATTTCCTGCTGATGCCCCGTTTTATCGAGCAATTCAACGTTGATGTGTTTCATGCGCCGCATTATTTGAGTTCTCCTCTGCAAAGCCGCTGCAAAAAAATCTTGACTGTCTTCGATTTAATTCCATTTCTATTTCCAAACGCGCTTTCGAAATCACGGCTGCTGTGGCGCATATTTTACCGCGCGCCCGCGTTCGCCAAGCGCATCCTGCGCTCCGCCGACGCCGTGCTGACGGCCTCGCAGCATACGAAACGCGACATCATTCGCCTGCTGCGCGTCCCGCCGGAAAACATTCATGTCGTCTGGAGCGGGATTGAAGCGCGCTTTCATGCCGATTATCAGCCGGATGAAGACTTTTGGCGGCAATATCGCCTGCCGCGAAAATTTTTGCTGTACGTCGGGCGGCAGGATCCGTATAAAGGATTAGCCTATTTCGTGGAAGCCTTTGCCTTGCTGCCGGAGACCATGCAACGGGAATATCGCGTTGTCATTGCTGGAAAAACGGACGCCCGCTATATTGAGGACGTGCATGCCGTGATTCGGCAGCATGGTCTGCAAGATGCCGTGCTGTTTTTAGATTACGTGGCGGATGACGCCTTGCCGCTGCTGTATTCCGCCGCAACGCTGCTTGCGCATCCGTCGCTGTACGAAGGGTTTGGCTTGCCGCCGTTAGAGGCAATGGCCTGCGGAACGCCGGTGGTGTATGCGGATACATCGTCCTTGACGGAACTGCTCGGCGGCGTCGGAATGGCGGTTGCTCCGGCATCCGCGCCCGCGTTGGCGCAAGGAATGCGGCAATTGCTTGACAATGAATCGCTCCGGCAGATGTTTCGCGCCAAAGGATTGGCGCATGCGCAACGCTATTCATGGAACGAGGCGGCGCGCGGCGTTCTTGACATGTATGCGCGGGTCGCGGCGCAACCGGCGCATAGAATCATTTAACCCAGAACGAGGGCAACCACATGGCACTCAACAACGAGGAAAAAGGGACGATTTTAATTATCGAGGACAATCCGCTCACATTATACGCGCTGATCGAATATCTTGAACGATTGGGGTCGAAAACGTCTGTGGCGCGGAACGGAGAAGAGGCGCTACGTCAGGTGGAAACCTTGAAGCCGGATTTAATTCTGTTGGATGTCATGATGCCGGGCATGGACGGCTTTGAGACATGCCGCCGCCTCAAAGCCAATCAGGCAACCAAAGAAATTCCGGTCATGTTCATCACGGCGTTATCGAATACCTCTGACCGCATTAAGGGATTTGAGGTGGGGGCGGTTGATTACATCACC
Source organism: uncultured Candidatus Moduliflexus sp. (assembly GCA_964498135.1). Lineage (GTDB taxonomy): Bacteria > Moduliflexota > Moduliflexia > Moduliflexales > Moduliflexaceae > Moduliflexus. The sequence continues at coordinate 9,773 of CAZCGG010000054.1, read as the reverse complement.
AAGCCGTTCGACTTCAAGGAAGTGGCCGCCCGCATTGACACGCGCCTGACTATCGTGAAATTGCAGCGACGGCTCAAAACCCGCAATTCGCTCATCACGTTCGGCGATCAAATGGGCGTTTCAGAGGAAAAGGCGACGGTATTGATTGTTGAAGATAATCCCATGACGCTGCGGCTGCTGCTTGGGTATATCGAGAAATCCGGCTTTCGCGCCATTGGCATTGAAAATAGCGAAGAGGCGCTGTCACAAGTCGAAACGATAAAGCCGGATATTATTCTGCTGGACGTGATTCTGCCCGGCATGGATGGCTTTGAAACCTGCCGCCGCCTAAAAAGCAATCCGGCCACGCGGGAGATTCCGGTGATTTTCATGACCGCGCTCACGGACGCGGACTCGAAAATTAAAGGGTTCGAGGCGGGCGGGGCGGATTATATCGCCAAGCCGCACCATTACGCCGAAGTGATGAGCCGCATTAAGACGCATTTGACCGTCCAGACCTTAAAGCGGCTGCTCCAGCAAAAGCCCAAAAAATACCCCTGAAAGGCGTTGGCCTTTCAGGGCGTGAAGATTAATAATGGACGATCTCGAACGCGAACCGCCAGAAGCCCGTATTGTCCACTAACAGGTCTTTCTGCTCATTCAGGCTCAGAATGACCCTGCCGCGAGCGGTCGCCGTCATCGAGAAGGTATCCGGGACGCCGTTGCCATCCGCGTCCGCGCCCGGCGTGAGGGCAAACCATTCGCCGTCTTCAATCCTGCCAATCAGCGCATACCGCGCGCCATCTCGCACCGGAAGGCCGTCCGCATAGCCATATTGCGGCGTGGAAACGACCGTCAACAGCGCGTTGTCCAACCGGCTGCCGTCCGGCGCGTATTTCGTTTCATCTGGCCGCGTGCTGTCTGCCGTGATTGGGCTGACATTATCCCACCACAAAGTCAGCACGTCCCCTTTGTCAATATACCCAATATCCGACGTGCCGCCGACCGGATTTTGGCGCGCTCCGCCGACCACGTCAACCGTTCCGCTTTGATCGCCGCCGATGACTTTCAACGGCACTTGCACTTGCGACGTGCCGCCGTTCGCGTCGTCGGCCACCACCGTCACGCTATATGTGCCGGGCTGCGACGGCGCAGTCCATTGGATGGTCGGCCCGACGGCTTCAATCGGATTGAACACCCCGCCGCCGTTCGACCAGACATACCGGATTTCATTATTATCCGGGTCAGTTGTCGCTGGCGTAAGCGTCACGGTGTCGTCCACATAAATTGCGGCGTTGGGACTGATTTGAATGCCATGCACGGTCGGGAACTGATTGTCGCCAGTCAGTTTCGAGCCGCTGCCGTCATTATCATCGCCGCCGCTGCACCCCGTAAACATCAGACTCATGCCAAACAGGGTGACGAATGCTGCATTTCTCCATTGTCGTTTCATAGACGAAAAACCTCCTGTTGCGATTGTTCATAACTCTTCTGCCCGGTTATCCGCCGCGAAAGCCGCCGCGCCAGACGAAGAATAGACGTATGTTGTCCAGGCTCTGCAAATCACAAGGGGGGAAAATCTCGTTCCCTTGTTTTTTGAGTCATTCGTCAGACGAGAGAATGGAGCGAAAGTTTAATGAATCGCTTGCGTCACGCAATTTTTTTTCGAGAGGAATCGGATTTGCCCGATAAACAAACGTTTTCGGGAATTTTGAGGGCGCGGCCGCAGACCTGATAGATTTTCACAACCTATCAGGTCTTTACATCGAAACAGATTTATTCTGTTTGCGGCTGAAATTCTTGATGCAGGGCTTCGCTGCGCAGATGATACGCCAAACACTGGAGTTCGGCAATCAGATCAACCGTTCGAACTTTGACGTTCGCCGGGACAATCAACTGAATCGGCACGAAATTCAACAGCGCTTTCATGCCCGCATTGACTAATCGGTTCGCCACATCCTGCGCCGACGCTTCCGTGACGGTCAGAATCGCCATGTCGGGGCGGGTGGACTCGATGATGTCTTCAAGCTGCGTCATCGGAAAGAGCGGAACGGACGACTCGAAAAGTCCGGCGGCGCGCTGGCGGGCGAATTCGCACGTGTCCGGCGCGTCATCGAACGCGGCGACCAGATCGAAATGCGCGGCGGCGAATTCCGGCGATTTCAGAAACGCCGCGCCGATTTTCCCCGCGCCGACCAGCGCGGCTTTCCATGTTTTCACGGTGTTACCCGTTTCAGTCAGCCCCAAAATCATCATGAGTTGCTCTTTGAGCATGGTAATCTGATAGCCCATGCCGCGAATGCCGAATTCGCCGAAAAAGGCCAAATCTTTCCGCACTTGCGCCGAGTTCAGGCCGAACCGGAAGGCGAATTCTTTGGAGGAAACTGTTTTCAGGTGTTCCCGCTCCAACTGCTCCAAGCAGCGTTTATAAATTGACAGGCGGTAAATCGTAAATTCTGAAATATTGTCAGCAGTTTTCATAGCGTCGCGTGTTCCTTGCAAAAGGCAAACGATAAGCTTCTTGCCTACACGTCAGCAATATGCTCTGGAAGGTCTAATGCCATAAACAGCGCCTTATTCAAGGCATCTATTTTCTCAACAGATAATGTTCCGATAAAGTCAGTTAAAAGCGATTTGGGGAGGCTCATCAAGGCATCACAATAAATGCTGCTGTCATGTTTCAGTCCATCCTCAATGCCGACAGGCACTTGTGTCGTCAGCCCTTCATACGAGGAATACACGGGCGCGCAGATGACGGTTGAAAATTTAGACGCAATTAACGCTTGCCGACTGACGACCACAAAGACGCGAAACTTCTTCGGATCGTCGCTCGGCGGTTGAACGACTCGATACAATTCACCGCGTTTCATAGAGGAATTTGATAGCGTAATGCGTCGAGAGTTTCTGCATTTAACTGATCCGCATGACGATTAATAATCTCAATATCGCGTTGCTGCTGCTCTTCTCGCCGGATTTGACTGATAAACCGTCTGAGGGCGATTTCGACAAATACGGACTGACTTTTATAATGATGGGATAATATCTTGATCGTTTGAGCCAAATCATCCGGCAAGCTCACCGACATTCTGACGCTCATGCCACGTCTTCCTGCCTGTCGCGTTGCGTTCAGACGCTCGCAGCAGGCCGAAAATCTCATTTCGCGGTTGACTTCTCCATCATCATGATCATTCCATGATGCAAACCACGATGTCATTTGTCAAGGTTTATTCCATGCGTTGAAAAAACCCCGTTTCTTGAAGAAACGGGGTTTCGCGGCGGCCTCAATGCCATTAAAGAATATACCGGCTTAAATCCTGATCTTCCGAAATATTGGCTAATTTTTCGCGGACATACGCCGCGTCAATCGTCAAGGCGCGCGTGGTCAGCGCCGGCGCGTCAAACGAAAGCTCTTCCAGCAGCCGCTCCATAATCGTATGCAGCCGCCGCGCCCCGATATTTTCCGTGCGCTCATTGACCGTCGCGGCAATTGAGGCGATTTCATCAATGGCCTCGTCGGTAAACGTCAATTCGATGCCTTCCGTGCTGATCAAGGCTTTATACTGCGTAATCAGGGCGTTTTGCGGCTCTTTGAGAATGCGGACAAAATCATCCCGCCCCAACGATTCCAATTCCACACGAATCGGAAAACGGCCTTGCAGTTCGGGAATCAAATCCGACGGCTTGCTCACGTGGAACGCGCCCGACGCGATAAATAAAATATGATCCGTATGCACCATGCCGTATTTCGTGTTCACGGTCGAGCCTTCGACAATCGGCAGCAGATCGCGCTGCACGCCTTCGCGCGACACGTCCGGCCCGGTTTTGGATTCGCGTCCGGCGATTTTGTCAATTTCGTCCAGAAAAATAATCCCGGACTGTTCGACGCGTTGCAACGCCTGCGCGATCACTTCGTCCATGTCCAGCAGCTTTTGCGCTTCTTCCTGCTCGAGAACGCGCCGCGCTTCCGCGATTTTCAACTTGCGCTTCTTCGTCTTTGACGGAAACAGGCCGGGCGGCAGCATGTCGCGGATGTTGATGTTTTCCTGCATCCCGGAGCTGGAGAGAATTTCAATCATGGGGCTGCTGTTGTCCGCGACTTCGACTTCCACGACGCGATCTTCGATGCGTCCGTCGCGTAGGAATTTGCGGAACTTCTCGCGCGTTCCGGCGCGGGAATCGTCCTCAGTGCCATCCTCTTTCTGGCTGCGCGACGGCGGCAGCAGCAAATCGAGCAGCCGCTCTTCGGCCAAATCCTTCGCTTTTTCCGCGACCGCCGTTTTCTGCTCTTCTTTGACCATGCTCACGCTCAATTCCATCAAATCGCGGATCATGGATTCGACATCGCGCCCCACGTAGCCGACTTCGGTAAATTTGGACGCTTCGATTTTGAGAAATGGCGATTGCACTAATTTGGCGATGCGACGGGCGATTTCCGTCTTGCCCACGCCGGTTGGCCCAATCATGATAATGTTTTTCGGCGCGATTTCGTCGCGCAATTCCGGCGGAAGTTGCTGCCGCCGCCACCGGTTGCGCAACGCAATCGCCACTGACCGTTTCGCGTGCTGCTGGCCGATGATGTAGCGATCCAACTCCGCCACGATTTGCACCGGCGTCAAGGCGGCGCGGCGGTCATCTTCGCGCACGTGTTCCTGATCTTCCTGCATCTTCGGGGTTTCCCCTGTTCGAATAATCATAATGATTCGTCCAATTCTTCAATTTGAATGTTTTCGTTGGTATAAATGCAGATGGAAGAGGCGATTTTCATGGCTTCTTCAGCGATCTGCCGGGCGGATAACTCGGAATGCCGGAGCAGGGCTTTCGCGGCGGCCATCGCGTACATGCCGCCGGAGCCGATGGCTAAAATGCCTTCATCCGGCGAAATCACGTCGCCGCTGCCGGAAATGATGAGCGAATGCTTGCTGTCCACGACGACCAGCATCGCTTCAAGGCGGCGCAGCAGGCGATCCGTGCGCCACTCTTTCGCCAACTCGACGGCGGCGCGCTTCAAATCGCCGTGAAACTCCTTCAATTTCCCTTCCAGCCGCTCGAACAGGGCGAACGCATCCGCCGCGCCGCCCGCAAATCCGGCGATAATCTTGTCGTTATACATGCGCCGCACTTTGTGCGCGTGATGTTTCATCACCGTGTCGCCGAACGACACTTGCCCGTCTCCGGCCATGGCCACCTTGCCTTTATGTCTCACCGCAATCACTGTCGTTGATCGAATTTTCATGCTGCTCCTTCGTGTTCAGGCGCGCTCGCGGATGCGCGTGACGGTACACTTCCAATAAATTGTCAATATTCACATGCGTATATCGCTGCGTGGTGGAAAGCCGCTCATGCCCCAATAGCTCCTGAATGACGCGCAAATCCGCGCCCGCCTGAAGCAAATGGCTGGCAAACGAATGCCGAAAGGCTTTGGGGCTGAGTCGGCGGTCAAGATCAGCCTCTTCGACATACGCTTTCACGATGCGCCGAATGCTGCGGCTCGTCAGCCGCGTTCCGCGCGCGTTGAGGAACACGGCGTCTTCGTCGCGCCGCGCCGCTTTTTTCGGCATCTTCTCCATCTGCTCAGGCGTGTTATTCGGCGCGGCGTTCAGCAATTCCGGCCGCCGTTCAAGATAACGCCGCAGCGCGTCGGCCGCCGGAAGGCCGAAAATGACGACGCGCTCTTTCTTTCCCTTGCCGCGCACGGTGATGCGCCGCTCTGTCAGGTTGATTTGCGGCAGCCGCAATTGCGCCGCTTCTTCGACGCGCATTCCGGTGGCGTACAGCAGTTCCAAGATCGCCAAATCGCGGATGCTCAGCGCGTCAATCGCCGCGACGCCATCCAACAGCCGCTCAACCTCATCTTCCTGAAAGAGCGGCGGCAGGCGATGCGGCAAGCGCGGCAGCGGAATGCTGCGCGCCGGGTTGCGCGTGATGCGCGATCTTTTCCAGAGAAATTGGAAAAACGATTTCAACGCTGACAACTTTCTGGCGACGGTGGTTTTGGCAAGCTTTTTTCCGTATAATTGCCCTAAAAATGCGTGAATATCCGCGCTGTCAATGCTACGAACATCAATCTGCGGTTCGCCGTCGGTCTCGTCAAGATATTTGTGCAGATTGGTCAAAAATTCACGAAATAATTCCAAATCCGCGTGATAATTCTTGACCGTATGCTCGGAAAAATTCCGCTCGTTGGCGAGGTAGGCGATAAAGGCGTCAATATGCTCTTGCATGAGGGGTTTTTTGTTCCTGCTTAGGAGTCAGCTTATTCTTTCAGCTTGATTTCCGGTAATGTTTCTTTGAATTCTTTATCAATCAGATGAATTTGATGACGAATAATTCTGCGTTTTTCTATCGCAGGTTGGAGACAAAATATCTCAAAATCAGTTTTGGATATATCGTTGGAAGATTTTACATGGGGAAATAGGAGTTTTAGATAGGCGGAAGCGCATCGTTTAATTGCGGTTGTATCACGGGTATCTGCTTGCCGCTCAATTTCGAGCAAGTCATCTATCACTGCCGAACAATCGCTGGCTTCTCGAAGGCTATGGAGAATTTCTGAAAAGTACTCGACATTCAAGGTGTATCCCCTGACTTTCAGACTTTCATTGATGCGAGGCAGCCGCCATCCTTCGATAAATCCGTGAAAGCGATCTAATAACGCTGATTCCTGAAAAGAAGACGGAAGTTCTGTAAAATAATGTTCACTCAGAGGCTGTAACTCGTGATCAAGCGCAATATTGCCTAACAACATCATTCCGGCATTCGATGTCTGTCGGAATTGAGCGACGGTAAACACCCCTGATTCCAAATAGTTTTTCAACGCCCCTTGCATTTCCGCATCATCGGAAAATTTAATCGTTTCAATCTCATCCATCGCTACGAAATCATACAAGGTAATAAGTCCCATCGCATTGCGCGCCACATCATAAAATAACTTCGCTCGCGTGACTGTTCCGCCGCTGATAATCCAGCCGTATTTACTCAAATTTCCGAAAATATACGATTTCCCTGTTCCTTTCGGCGCAAGTTCAATCATATTCAGGCGCGGCTCGACAAAAATCATTAATCGGCTGAGAAAGCAGAGCTTTTGCGTTAAATTCATGAAACCGTCGGGGTTATATTCCATTGAACGAATCAGCAAATCAATCCATTCTTCGGTCGAATATTCTTTTCTGGCGGTGCGATAATATTCCAAATCAACTTCATACGGCTTAAATGGCGTATAGCGAATGAGTTGAATGACGCCTTTTTCTTTGCCTTGCGGCGGAAAATATGCTAACGTCACAATCCCCCAGACTTCGCCGCCCTTTAATTCTGGATATTTTTGGGCAACATAATTCGGAATTTCTCCTTCGCTAAACTTAATTTGCATCTCAGGGATTTCGAAACGAAGCTTGCCGGATTTAATATCAGGCTCAATCAATATTCTCGTCAGCAAGGTTTGTTCCTCGCTGTTCTTGATCAACTCGCCTTTAATGTGATCATCTTTATGCGGAATATGCTCATCAATAAATTTTAACATTTCATCCGCATCTAATTCCCCGAATTCATCGGTAAATTTTTTCATCAGCCAATCTCGAATGAAGGACGGCAAATTTTTCCCCATAAAAACGCCATATCGTTCAGGAACTTTATAAACCGATTCTTCAGGAAACGTTTGTTTGATTTTCAAATCGAATGGTGTCATAAAATGTCTTTCGTTTGCATTCCGCCTTTGATAATAAGCGTAATTTGTGTGCGCCATGTTCCGATTTCAAGCATATCGTGATATGTCCCAGTCTTAACATGTTCCATGCGAGCCGTCCAGATATTGTTATTTTCCGCGTCGAGATATTCTAATTCTATGATATTATTCGCATGTCGGAGTTTCGGCCTGACGCTCGGCGTCGGTTGAATGTCAAATTTGCATACAGGCGTTTTGATGGAAACGGTTTGTTTCAAGGGCGTCACGATGTATGTCTCTGAACCAGACGGTACGCTTTTCGCAATAATGATGACCGGCACAAGCACTTCTTCTGGCGTCGCGCCGCCATGAACTTCTCGCCTTGGAACATTATACAGGGAAACATGACGCAGTGCCATCACCGTTTTCTCCCGTTGTTCGCCATCCGCAGACTCATGCACAAGAAAATCATCATCGGAAACTTCCATATCCGTCCTCAGGCAGCGGCCATCGTGATCGGCATTTTCGAAGGCGTATCTTTTCTGATTTCCAAACGCGGGGATGGCAAACGCGGTGAAGCCATGATCTGAAACCACGAGAATGCGTTCGTTGGTCAGCAGAGAAGCATTAACAATTTCCGCCACAATGTCCATTTCATGAATCAAATCATCAGGATGCGCATACTGCGTTTTGCCATGAATGAATGCATCCAAGTCGCGGAGATGCGTTGCCTGCTCAAAGCGATTACAGGAGGTAATGGTTGGCAAATTCGCCCGCGCCAGAAATTTTTTCTCCACAAGCAGCCCGTGCGCTTCGATAAGCCGAGTTAAGAGCGGCAGCCATTCAATGCCTAATCCATCAATCCAGAACACAGTTTTCACCCGCGCTTTTTCAAGAAGAGCATGGGCAGAAGGAAACGAATGATACCATTCATAAAACGTCTCTTTATTCGCGTTCTTCTCATTCAAAAGCTGCGTGAGCCGGTCTGTTTTTTGATGCAGGATTTTCGACCAGCGATATTCGTCAAAATATTCTTGAACCCATGCTTTTTCGGGCGTCATATCGTCGCAGATAATATCAGAAAGATAATCGGCAAGATGCGGATAAATACGCTGCAATACGTTGATTACTTGTTTACGAGTTTGATGGCACTCTTCGACGAAACGCATCGCAAGCCGTCGCTCTGCTACCGTAATGCCCGTCAAAAGTTCTACATGCTGAAAAATATCTGAAACAGCGTGTAACCGTTGTTCTAACACCGTTTCAAGCTCCGCCGTATTTACGCCCGGCATGGTTGAAATTGATTGCAGCGAGGCTTTCCGCTCTTGAATCCACTGTTCTTGGATCGGCTGTGTATCAAAAATTTTTAGCCAGAATGCATTAATAAATTCCTGTGAATCGCACGTTGCAAGGCTGCCTAAAATATACGCCAGATAACTCGCATTCCATGCGGTTTGATTTTTTACGTACCATTTCAGCAGCCATCTTCGAAATGGATCGGCCTGATTGAGCCAAAGCGACGCTGTTTCATCCAGTCGAATGGTTTGGCGGTTCACGGCATGCGTCACAATATCTTCGAATGTATGCCACGTATTTTTTTGAAGCAATTCCCAAAGCGTTTCCCAATATGGCCGTTCGTTTGAGTCATACGGAATCGGTACCAACACATGTTTAATGATTGCGATCAATTCAGGGAAGGTTGCGATGGGGCGCAAATCGAACGCATGATCTGGACGAGAATAGATATAGTGGTGATTCAATGCGTTCGACGTGCAGACGAATGTGCCGTGTTCTATCTCTTTCCACAAATTCAGCCATTGTTTTGTCGAATGAATCACATTCACCTGTTCCGCTTGAGCAGGCAAACGCATTTTGAAGAAATGCACCGGAATTTTTTCCGTCTCCCCCTTGACTTTCCAGATTGGCGCGCATTCGTGATGCCGATGCCGATGCTCCTCGTTCAGAATGGTTTCAACGCGCTCATAAATCCCAATCATTGGCAGATAAATTCTTCGATTTCGATTTTCGATATTTTCAATATCCGTTGTCAGGCAGTTGAGAACAGAGCGGAGTTTGGTAGTGGCTAGGTAGTGGCTACATTGTAAATGATAAACTTAAATTGTATGTAATAATAAACCAT